>CALGOK010000102.1 GCA_937961295.1 uncultured Gemmatimonadota bacterium | reverse complement strand
TCGTGATCTTCGTCTCCGCCGCGGTCACCGACGTGATCGACGGCCGGATCGCCCGCCGCCGCGGCCTGGTGTCCGACCTCGGCAAGACGCTCGACCCGCTCGCCGACAAGCTGCTGTTGCTGGCCACGCTGGTGCCGATCTGGTGGATCACCACCGAGCGCCAGGCGCTCTACGGCATCCCGGTGTGGGGGAGCATCCCGCTCTGGGTGGCGGTGCTGCTGCTGGGCCGGGAGTTCGCGATGACGGCGTTCCGCGCGTGGGCGGGGCGGCAGGGGGTGGTCATCCCCGCCGGCTCGGAAGGGAAGATCAAGGCCGCGCTCCAGAACGTGTTCATCGGCGGCACCCTGGCCTGGTTCGCATTCCGTGACGCGGTCGAGCCGCTCGGCCTCGCCGGCACGCCGTTCGGTGAGTGGTGGCACGAGTTCCACGGCGGCTTCGTGGCGGTGACCCTGGTGATCGCGCTCACGCTCACCATCTGGTCGTTCGCCGTGTACGTGGTGCAGTACCGCCGCCTGCTGCGCTGAGCCGCGCATGCGCGCCTTCGAGCTCGTCACCGTCGGCACCGAGCTGCTGCTCGGCGACACCATCGACACCAATGCCGCCCATGTGGGGCGCGTCTTCGCCGATCACGGCCTGCGCGTCGCACGCCGCGCGACGGTCGGCGATCACGTCGACCAGATCCGCGATGCCGTGGGCCAGGCGCTCGATCGCACCAGGCTGGTGCTGGTCACCGGCGGGCTCGGTCCCACCCGCGACGACCTCACCCGCGAGGCGGTGAGCGGCCTGCTCGACATGCCGCTCGAGTTCGACGAGGCGATCTGGGACGAACTGGTCGCACGCTGGAAGAAGTTCGGGCGCACCATCAGCGACTCGAATCGCTCGCAGGCGATGGTGCCGCGCGGCGGCACGGTGCTCCCCAATCGCTGGGGGAGCGCACCGGGGCTCTGGCTCGACTCGCCGCGCGGGCTGGTGATCCTCCTCCCCGGCGTGCCGCTGGAACTCGAGGGGCTGCTGGCGGAGCAGGTGCTGCCGCGGCTCACCGAACGGCTCGGGCTGCTGGCGATCCGCTCGCGCGTGCTCCGCACGGCCGGCGTCCCCGAGTCGCAGCTCGGCGAGCTCCTCGGTCCGCTTGAGGAACGCATTGCCCCCGTCACGCTCGCCTACCTTCCCGACCAGACCGGGGTGGCCCTGCGGCCCACGGTGTGGGAGGTGGAGGGCGACGACGTCGAGGCGCGACTCGATGCCGCCGCGGCGCTCCTCCGCGAGGCGGCGGGCCGCTGGATCTACGGCACCGGCGACACCGATCTCGCCACCGTGCTGATCGAGGCGCTGCGCGAGCGCAAGCTCACGCTCGCCACCGCCGAGTCGTGCACCGGCGGGATGGTGGGCGCACGGATCACCGCCATCGCGGGGTCGAGCGACGTGTATCTGGGCGGTGTGGTGTCCTATGCCAACGACGCGAAGGCGACCCTGCTCGGCGTCCCGCCGGACACGATCGAGCGCCACGGGGCCGTGTCCGAGGAGACCGCGCGCGCGATGGCGGCGGGCGTGGCCGCTCGCCTGGGCGCCGACGTGACGGTGGCGGTCACGGGTGTCGCCGGACCGGGTGGGGGCAGCCCCGAGAAGCCGGTCGGGACGGTCTGGTTCGCCTGGAAGGTCGGGGCGGTGATCGAGGCCCGCCGCGTGGGGTTCCCGGGCGACCGGCGCCAGGTGCGCACCCGGGCCACGCAGGCGGCGATCCTGGGACTGCTCGTGAGGTTGACCGGAGACGGGTGACGGCGCCTCCATGCGGGCGCGCCGTTCACGGCGCGCGATGCCGGGATCCCCTCGACCATGCTCGACTCGGATTCTCGAGGATGTACGCGCGTGCCCGCTCGAGGTGCGCGGGTCCGCGGAGGATCACCTCCCAGAACCCGGACATCCACAGCGTCTCCCACGCGTGAAGCAGTCCTGCACGCCGGACCTCCCGGGTGGCCAGACCCTTCAACTGGGACACGCAATGCCCGAGCGAAGTGTCTCGCCGGTTGGTTGGTGTTGTTGACCATGACAGGGCTGCGTGAAGGTGATCGGGCATCACCACATGGGACTCGATGCTGATCCATGGCCGTCGCTGCCGGAGTTGCGTCAGGGCGACCTCGACGAGGGTGCCGACAGGGGATAGCTCCACGCAGGATTCCGTCAGCCGCCCTAGTAATTCGCGACGGCCCTCGACGACTACGGTGACGAAGTAGCCTCCAGGACGGGAGTAGTTGTAGTCAGGCAGGCGGGTGGGGCGACCGTGGGGCATGTTGGGAAGGTCGTCCCGTGTTCGTGGCCCAGCGGTAGTCGATCGACCCCAGGCTGGAGCGAGATCTTGCCGGGGCATCGGTGGATCGAAGCGGGCTGGTATCGCGTGCCCCGTGGGGCGCGCCCGCGAGGGCTGGGATCGCGCGCCCCAAGGGGCGCGCCTGCGGGGGCTGGCATCGCGCGCCCCAAGGGGCGCGCCTGCGGGGCCGCTTCGCGGCCCTGCCATTCTGGCCCTTTCCTCCGGCACGCCGGTTGCCTTGCTTTAGGGCCTAACGCCTTGCGGAGCTTGATGATCGATGCCTGAGAAGTCCCAGCCACCTGCCGACCAGTCAGCCGACGCCGCTGCCGACGCCACCGGGGACAACCCTGAGGGCGGAAAGCTGCCGGCCGAGCCGGTGACCCATCACCTCGAGGAGGGGTGGGAGCCGGGCGACAGCGTGCCGGCCAAGGAGGCGGCCGAGGCGCTCCAGGCGGCCGAGGACCGGTTCCTGAGGCTGGCGGCGGAGTACGACAACTACCGCACGCGGACCACGCGCGAGAAGGGCGAATCGTTCGATCGCGGCGCCACCGATTTGGTCGGCCGGCTGCTCGACGAGCTCGACGACGTCGACCGACTGCTGCAGAGCGATCCCGAGCAGACCGACTACGCCGCCTACCGCGACGGGTTCTCCCTCTTTGCCAAGAAGCTCGGCAAGGAACTCGGCAACGCCGGGCTGGAGCGGCTGGAACCGGACGGGAAGCCGTTCGACCCGAACGAGCACGAGGCGGTGTCACTGCTCCCCACCGACGATCCGGCCAAGGACAACCTGGTGGCGGCGACGTTCCAGCCTGGCTACCGCTTCCGCGGCACGGTGGTGCGCCACGCCCGGGTGCAGGTCTGGTCGGTGGACGGAGCGCTCTAACCAGTGGCGACGCGGGACTTCTACGCGGTCCTCGGCGTGCCGGACAGCGCCAGCGCGGCCGACATCAAGAAGGCCTATCGGAAGCTGGCGAAGGAAAACCATCCCGACGCCAACCCCAACGATCCCAAGGCCGCCGAGCGCTTCAAGGAGATCTCCGAGGCGCACGCGGTGCTTTCCGACGCCGAGAAGAAGGCCAAGTACGACCGGATGCGGAAGCTTGGCGCGTTCGACGGCATCCGCCGTGGTGGCGCGCGGCGCCCGGGGAGTGCAGGACCGTCGCCCGAGGAGGGCTTCGACTTCGGCGACATCGGCTCGTTCGGACTCGGCGACATCTTCTCGTCGATCTTCGGGCGGCGCGGACGCGAGGAGGCGGCTTCGTCGCGTCCCGCCAACGCCGAGGTCACCATCAAGGTGCCGTTCCGCACTGCGGCCACCGGCGGCAAGGTGCCCGTCGCGCTCACGATGACCGACGCGTGCAGCGCCTGCGGCGGGACCGGCGCGGGACCGGGTGCGACGATGGCCACCTGCGAGGAGTGCAGCGGGCGCGGGACGATCTCGTTCGGCCAGGGTGGCTTCGCCGTCAACCGGCCGTGCCCGGTGTGCCGCGGTCGCGGCAAGGTGCCGTCGGTGCGCTGCGGCACCTGTGCGGGCACCGGCGAGCAGCAGCAGCGCAAGGAGCTGCTGGTCACCGTGCCGCCCGCCACCGACAACGGCACCAAGGTGCGGCTCAAGGGGCAGGGGCCCAAGATGAGCGCCGGCGGACCCGCGAGCGATGTGCTGGTGACGTTCGAGGTGGAACCCGACCGGTTCTTCTCACGCTCGGGTCTCGACATCCACGCCGAGATCCCGGTGAAGCTCGAGCAGGCGGTGCTCGGCACCAGCGTGGCGGTGAAGACGATTCACGGCTCGAAGGTGAAGCTGCGGATTCCTGCCGGCACGCAGCCTGGCAAGAAGTTCCGGATCCGCGGCCAGGGGCTCGAGAAGCACGGCCAGAAGGGCGACCAGATCGTCACCGTGAACGTGAAGATTCCCGACAAGCTGACGCCGGAGCAGGAAGCGGCGTTCAAGACGTTCCTGGAAACCTGACCCTACACCGTCGACCCAGCCGCGGCCGTCAGGCCGCGGGGATGGTGGCAAGTCATCCAGGGGGCAGGCGTAGGGGCGACCCATGGGTCGCCCCTACGTCTCTCGTCTACCGCCCCACCAGCATCCGATGCGTCGCCCGTTCCGGTTCGCCCGGCGCGGGGTGGCGCTGCACGTAGCTGCCGTCGGGCTGCATCTCCCACGCCTGGCGGTTGTCAGCCAGCATCCCCTCGAGCAGCCGGCGGATCTCGCTGCGGTGGCGCGGGTCCTCGATCGGCACCGCCACCTCGACGCGGCGGTCGAGGTTGCGCGGCATCCAGTCGGCCGACGAGATGAACACCTGCTCGCGGCCGCCGTTGCGGAACACCGCCGCGCGCGAGTGCTCCAGGAATCGGCCGAGGATGGAGATGACCCGGATGTTCTCGCTCACCCCGGGAACGCCGGGGCGGAGGCAGCAAATGCCGCGGACGATCAGGTCCACCTGCACGCCGGCGCTGCTCGCGTCGTAGAGCGCCTCGATCACGTCGGGGTCGACCAGCGCGTTCATCTTGGCGAGGATCCGCGCCTGGCGACCCGCGCGCGCGTGGGCCGCCTCGCGGCGGATGCATTCCAGCACGTGCCGCTTCATCCAGCGCGGCGCCACGATCAGCTTGCGATAGCCCGACGGGATCGCGAACCCGGTGAGGACGTTGAACAGGTCGGAGAGGTCGGCGCCGATCTCCTCGTCGCAGGTGAGCAGGCCGAAGTCGGTGTAGAGCCTGGCGGTGCGCGCGTTGTAGTTGCCGGTGCCGATGTGCACGTAGCGGCGGATCCGGTCGCCCTCGCGCCGGACGACCAGCAGCACCTTGCCGTGGGTCTTGAGCCCGGCGTCGCCGTAGCTCACGTGCACCCCGATCTCCTCGAAGCGCTTGGCCCACGTGATGTTGTGCTCCTCGTCGAACCGCGCCTGCAGCTCGATCAGCACCGCCACCTGCTTGCCGCGCTCGGCGGCATGCGCCAGCAACCGCGCCATCTCGCCGCCGGTGCGGTAGAGGGTGATCTTGATGGCCAGCACGTCGGGATCCTCCGACGCGATGGCCACCAGCCGCTCCACCGTGGTCTGGTAGGAGTCGTACGGGTGGTGCAGGAAGACGTCGCCCTCGCGAATCACCGCGAACGGGTCGCGATTCTCGTCGAGCCGTCGCGGGGTGACCGGATGGAACGGCTCGTCCCTGAGCGCCGGGACGTCGAGCGTGCCGATGGTCATCAGGTCGGTGGCATCGAGCAGTCCGTCAACCTCGAAGACGTCATCGGGGACGAGGGTGAGCCCCTCGCCGCCGTTGGCCTCGTTGAACTCCTCCAGCAGCAGGGTGCGCATCGCGTCGGGCATGGTGCGCTGGACCTCCAGCCGCACCACCTCGCCGAAGCGGCGGCTGCGCACCTCCTCCTCGATCAGCTCGAGGAGGTCGTCGGCCTCGTCCAGGTCGCCCTGGCCGGTCTCGAGGTTGAGGTCGGTGTTGCGGGTGATCCGGAACGGCCACCATCCCTGCAGCGCGATGCCGGGGAACAGCGCCTCGAGGTGCGCCCCGATCAGCTGCTCGAGCGGCAGGAACTCCCGCGCCGCGAGCAGCGGCACCCACCGCGGCAGCAGCTTGGGCACCTTGACCCGCGCGAAGCGCGTCTCGCCGTCGGTGTCGATCAGCGACACCGCCAGCGACAGCGACAGGTTGCTGATGTGCGGGAACGGGTGCGCCGGGTCGACCGCCAGCGGTGTGAGCACCGGGAACACGTTCGAGTGGCGCCAGCCGGGGAGCGGGGCCCGCTCGCGCGCGGGGAGCGCGTCCCAGTGCTCGTGGATCACGATGCCGTGGCTTGCCAGCGCGGGGAGCACGTCGTGCATCATCCCGCGGGCGTGCTGCGCCACCATGCCGCGCACGGTCTCGCGGATGGCCACCAGCTGCTGCGCCGGCAGCAGCGGGTCGGGGGTGTGCTCCCGGATCCCGGCGGCGACCTGCTCGCGCACCCCGGCCACGCGCACCTGGAAGAACTCGTCGAGGTTGCTGGCGAAGATGGCGAGGAACTTGGCGCGCTCCAGCAGCGGGGTGCGCGGGTCGAGCGCCTCGTGCAGCACCCGGCGGTTGAACTCCAGCCACGACAGCTCGCGGTTCTGGTAGAGCGCCGGGTCGCGCAGGTCGCGCGGGGCCTCGGGCACCTCGGGCACCTCGGGCGCCGCGGCCGACGACCAGGGCTGGCTCACCACGACCGCTCGGCGTGGGGGCGGTCGCGGGTGAGCGCCACGAGCACGGTGCTGGAGATCCCGATCAGCAGCCCACCCCAGAACGCCGGCCAGAAGCCGTCCACGGCGAAGCCGAGGCCGAGCGCCTGCGAGAGCCGGGCCGTGGCGAGGAGCAGGATCGCGTTGAGCACCAGCGTGAACAGCCCGAGCGTGAGGAGAATCAGCGGACAGGTGAGGATCGTGAGCAGTGGCTTGAGCACGGCGTTGACCACGCCGAAGACCAGCGCCACGCCGATGAGCGCCACCGGTGCGCCGGTGAAGGTGATGCCGCTGACCAGTTGCACGGCCACCCAGAGGGCCAGTGCGGTGATCAACAGGCGAATGGCAAACTCCCTCATGCCGCTCCCCCGATCACGCCGCCGCCGAGCAGCCGGTCGTCGGCGTCGTCATAGATGGCCCCCGACTGTCCCGGGGCGATTGCCCGGACCGGAATCTCGAGGTTGAATGTCACCGTTCCGTCACCAGAGGCCCGGACCCGGGCGGGCACCGCCGCGCTGCGGTACCGGAGCTGCACTCTGCAGCGCTCGCCCACGCGCAGGGGGGTGTCGAACCAGTTCACCTCCGCGAGGGTGACCGCGTGGCCGTGCAGCTCCTCGTTCGTGCCGACCACCACCTCGCGCGTGTCGGGGCGGACGCCGAGGACGTAGAGCGGCAGCTGGCGCCCGCCCGGAAGCCGGCGCCGCTGGCCCACGGTGTAGTTGGCGAACCCCTCGTGCTCGCCGATCACCTCGCCGCTGGTGGTGACCAGGGGTCCCGGCGCCAGCGCCGGTGCGTCGGCCGGCAGTCGCTCGCGCAGCACCTGCACGTAGTCGCCGTCGGGGACGAAGCAGATCTCCACGCTCTCGGCCTTGTCGGCGGTCTCGAGCTGCAGCGCGCGGGCCTGCGCGCGGGTCGCGTCCTTGGTGAGCGTTCCCACGGGGGTGCGCATCCGGGCGACGACCGCGCGGTCGATCCCCCAGAGGAAGTAGCTCTGGTCCTTGTTGCGGTCGCTGCCGCGGTGCAGCGCGCCATCCACGGCGCGCGCATAGTGGCCCGTGGCGATCGCGTCGCAGTCGAGCGCGTCGGCGTGGGCCAGCAGGTCGCGGAACTTGGTGAACGAGTTGCACCGCACGCAGGGGATCGGGGTGCGGCCGGCGGCGTACTCGGCGACGAAGTCGTCGATCACGCTGGCCCTGAAGCGGTCCTCGAGGTTGAGGACGTAGTGCGGGATGCCGAGCCGATGGGCCACCGCGCGTGCGTCGTTGATCGAGTCGAGCGAGCAGCAGGGGCGGTCGGGGACGTCGTCGCCGTGGCAGAACAGCTTCATCGTGGCGCCGATCACCTCGTGCCCCGCCTCGACAAGCATCGCCGCCGCCACCGACGAATCCACCCCGCCGCTCATCGCGACGAGGACCCGCTCCCGCCTAGGCACGACCGAGTGCCACCCCCAGCTCGCGCACGCGCGTCACCACGGCGGGGAAGGCCTCCGCCACCCGGTCGATGTCGGCCTGGGTGGTCTCGTGTCCTAGCGAGATGCGCACGGTGCCGATCGCGACCGGAGTCTCCACCCCCATCGCCGTGAGCACGTGCGACGGCTCGATCGCGCCGGTGGAACAGGCCGAGCCGCCCGAGACGCAGATGCCGGCGAGGTCGAGGTGCATCAGCAGGGCGCCGGCGTCGGCACCGGGAATCGACACCGACAGCACGTGCGGTGCGCGCGGGGCCCCGCGGCCGTTGACCTGCAGGTCGGGGACGGCGGCCTCGAGGCGCGCGGCGCGGTCGTCGCGCATGGTGCGGAGCCGGGCCACGTGCTCGTCGAGCTCGCGGGCGGCGAGCAGCGCCGCGCGTCCCAGCGCCACCGCGCCAGCCACGTTCTCGGTGCCGGGGCGGATGCCCCACTGCTGGCCACCGCCGTGCAGGATCGCCTCGACGATCTTGCGGTCGCGCACGATCAGCGCGCCGATCCCCTTGGGCGCCCCGATCTTGTGGCCGCTGATCGAGATCATCGAGCACTGCACCGCGTCGAGGTCGATCGGCAGCTTCCCGAACGCCTGCACCGCGTCGGAGTGCAGCGGGACGTCCGCCGCCCGACATCGGCTGCAGATCTCCGCCATCGGCTGCACGGTGCCGACCTCGTTGTTGACCCACATCACCGACACCAGCGCCGGCCGCTCGGCCAGCACGGCATCGAGCGCGTCGAGGTCGACGATGCCGTTGCGGTCGACCGGGAGGATCGTCTCGCGACCGCCGAGGCGGCGCACCGCATGGGCCGCGGCGAGGGCGGCCTTGTGCTCGGTGGCGGTGGTGACCACGTGCATCGGCCGGCCGGCGGCCTGGGCAGCGAGCGCCGCGCCGATGATCGCGAGGTTGTCGGCCTCGGTGCCGCCCGAGGTGAAGATCACCTGGTTCGGCTCGACCCCCAGCGCCTCGGCGGTCTCCCGCTTGGCCTGCTCGAGGCCGGCACGGGCCCCGCGGCCCATCCGATGGGGGGAGGAGGGGTTCCCCCAGGCCGACTGGAGGAACGGCAGCATCGCCTCGAGGACCTCCGGCCGGACCGGGGTCGTGGCGGCGTGGTCGAGGTAAACGGCGTCCATGCCTAAAGATACGCGGAACGGCGGGCTGGGGCGACAGCGCGAGGGGCGAGGGGCGAAGCGCGGACCGACCGGGATCGCCCCTCGCCCTTCGCCCTTCGCGATGTCGCTGCTACAGGCTCTGCACCCCCATCGTCACCAGGTCCTCGACCGCCACCGTCTCGAGGGTCCAGAACCGCTCCCCGTAGGCCGCGCGGATCAGGGAGCCGGCGTGGGCGTCCTGGGTCCGGACCAGGTCGAAGAGTTGCTGGCCGGTGGGGTGCAGCTCGCCACCCTGGGTCGTGTCGGCGCCCCACTGCGAGGCGTAGCAGCGCAGCGCCTCGAGCTTCCGCTCGAACTGGGCGGTGGTGTCGACCACGAACGTCGGCTTCTCAGGGTCTTCGCGGTACCCCATCGCGAAGTGGACCTTGGTGGGGCGGTGCTTCTCGCCCTCGGCGGGATGGTTGGCGAGACCGGCGAGGAAGCAGGCGTCGCGCACCAGCTCGGCGGTGCGGCGATGGTCGGGATGCCGACCGACCGTGTAGTGGGTGAGCACCGCGCGCGGGCGGTAGCGGCGGATCGCCTCGATCACCACCCGGCGATTGGCCTCGGTGTTCTCGATCCGGCTGTCGCCGAGGTCGAGGGTCTCGCGCGCCACCAGGCCGAGCACCCGGGCGGAGTCCTGTGCCTCGCGGGCGCGGATCTCCGGAGTGCCCCTGGTGCCGAGTTCCCCGCGGGTGAGGTCGATCACGGCCACGGCGTGGCCCTGGTCGGCGGCCTTGATCAGCGTCCCGCCCACGAGCAGCTCGGCGTCGTCGGGGTGGGCGAAGATGGCGAGGAGGTCGGCGTGGGGCATGCTGGAAGATAGGCGACAACGCGAGGGGCGAAGGGCGAGGGGCGGAACCGGCCTAGAACAGCGCCCCTCGCCTCTCGCCCCTCGCGTTGTCGCTATTCGTATCGCAGCGCCTCCACCGGATCCAGCCTCGCCGCCCGGAGCGCCGGGATCATCCCGAACACCAGCCCGATCCCGACCGACACGCTCACGGCCACCATCGCGCTCCAAAGCGGCGGGCCGGCGTCGATGCCGAGGACCGCCTTGAGCGCCGCGCCGCCGGCCATCCCGGCACCGATGCCGAGGATACCGCAGAAGCCGGTGGGGGCGGCGGCCTCGAGCAGGAACTGCCAGAGGATCTCGCGGCGCGTGGCGCCGATCGCCTTGCGGATGCCGATCTCGTGGGTCCGCTCGGTCACCGACACGGTCATGATCGCCATCACCCCGATGCCGCCGACCATGAGCGCCACGCTCGACAGCGCGATCATCACCAGGAAGAAGGCCGAGGTGAGCGAGTCCATGATGTCGAGGAGCTGGTCCTGGGTGATGATGTCGAACGAATTGGGGTCGCCGGGGCGGTGGCCGCGCTCGACCCGCAGGGCGGCAATGGCGGCGTCCTGGGCCCGGGCGACCGAGACGTCGCGCGCGCCGAGCACGGCGATGAACAGCTGGTTGGTGACGTCGTAGTCGAACTGCTGGTCGGCGGCGCGGAACGGGATCATCCCGCCGTACGCCGCGCCGGGCGGCTGGAAGACGTTGTCGGGCTTCTGGTAGATCCCCACCACGGTGAACGGCCGTCCCCCGAACTGCACCACCTTGCCGAGCGGCTCCAGCGAGCCGAAGAGGTGGTCGGCGATCTCCTGCTCGATCACCAGCACGCTGGTTCCCGTCGAGAGCTCGGCCTGCGAGAAGAGCCGGCCGCGGAGCAGGGTGCCGCCCATCACGTCGAGGTAGGTGTTGTCGGCGCCGTAGGTGATCACCCCCTGCGACCGGATGCCGCGGTACTCCATCCGCTGCCCGCGGAGCTCGACCCAGAGCCCGGCGTGGGCGATCTGGTCGCTCCGCTCGATCGCCCGGGCGTCGTCCTCGTCGAGCACGGGGCGGATCCGCACCTCGGCGGGAAGGTTGTCGGGGTTGAGCGGGGTGGTGGAGAAGAACCGCATCACGTAGAAGGTGCGCGGCGACGAGTTCTCCACGGTGGCGAAGATCTGCGACTTGATCCCATCGACCAGCGAGGCCATCACCATCACGGTGGCGACGCCGATCACCACGCCGAGGATGGTGAGTGCGCTGCGCAGCTTGCTGCTGCGCATCGCGTCGAACGCGATCGCCGCTCCTTCGAGGACCGTTCGCGGAGACAGCACCGCCTATCCCTCGCGCATCGTGGGTTGGGTTCCCGCGGCCTGACGGTCGCGGCTGTGCGGACGTGGTGGCCGGAGGATCCCCGCGGCCTGACGGCTGCGGCTGGCCCGGCCTCGTTGTGTGGGTGGCACGCGTCATTCCCTCCGCATCGCGGCGATCGGATCAAGGCGGGCGGCGCGGGCGGCCGGGTACACGCCGAACACGATCCCGGTGAGCGCCCCGAGGGCGAGCGCCACCCCCACCGACCAGGCCGTGACGCGGGCCGGGAGCGGGGTGAAGGCGTTCACCAGCCACGCCAGGCCGGAGCCGAGCAGCACGCCCTGGATCCCGCCGAGCACCGACAGGATCACGGTCTCGATCAGGAACTGGCGGCGGATGTCGCGCCGGCGCGCACCGAGCGCCTTCCGGATGCCGATCTCGCGGGTGCGCTCGCTCACCGTCATGAGCATCACGTTCATGATGACGATCCCGCCCACGACGATGCCGATGGCGACCACCGCCGGCACCACGGTGAAGAGCAGGGCGGTGAGCCCGGTCCAGAACGCCACCAGCGCGTCGGCCTTGTCCACGGTGAAGTCGTTCTCCTCCGCGGGGCGCAGCCGGTGGGCCAGCCGCATCGCCTCCTCGGCGCGGTCCATCGCGGCGGGGATCATCGCGGGATCGGGCATCTTGACGGAGACCACGGTGGTGCGCCGGCGTCCCCAGATCGACTCGAACGACGGCAGCGGCATCAGCACGAAGCCGTCGAACGACTGGCCCAGCGTCTTGCCCTTGGCGGCGATCACGCCCTTGACCGTGAATTGCCGACCGGCGATGCGGACCCGCGCGCCGATGGCGGCCTCGGGGGAGCGGAAGAGCTTGTCGGCCACGTCCCACCCGACCACGATCACCGCTCGGCGGCCGATCAGGTCGGCCTCCGCCAGCGCGCTGCCGGCCACCATGGCGTAGTCCTGCACCACCTGGTACGGCGGCGTGACCCCGAACATCAGCACGCTGCCGAGCGTCTGGTTGCCGTACACCACGTCGGCGGCGGGCGTGGGCCAGCCGCTCTGGATGGCCACGGCCTCCGCGTCGGGGAGCGCGGCGGCGACCGCGGCGGCATCGTCGGCGGTGATCCGCGGCCGCTTGGCGAGGCGGCGCACCTCCTCGTCGTCGAGGAAGCCGAGCGCGATCGGGGTGCGGCGGACCTGGAAGGCGTTCTTGCCGACGATCGCGCCGGTGAGGTTCTCGCGCACGTAGGCGTTCATCCCCTGGATCACCGCCACCACGGCGACCAGGAACGCCACCGAGACGATGATGCCGAGCAGGGTGAAGAACGACCGGAGCTTGGAGGTCGCGATGCTGGCGAGCGCCAGACGGAGGGCCTCGGCGAGGGGCATGCCGAAAAATAGCGACAGCGCGAGGGGCGAAGGGCGAGGTGCGATAGCTGGACACGCTCCGCCCCTCGCCCCTCGCGTTGTCGCTACTCGTAGCGGAGCGCCTCCACCGGATCGAGCCGGGCCGCCTTGTTGGCGGGGTAGAGGCCGAAGAAGATCCCGGTGATCGTCGAGGCGATCACGGCGGCCGCGATCGACCAGAGCGGGAT
The DNA here is from genome assembly GCA_937961295.1 of uncultured Gemmatimonadota bacterium. Lineage (GTDB taxonomy): Bacteria > Gemmatimonadota > Gemmatimonadetes > Gemmatimonadales > GWC2-71-9 > Palsa-1233. The sequence goes on along the minus strand of CALGOK010000102.1, from coordinate 6,001 downwards.
GATCGCCGGCAGCGGCGTGAAGGCGTTGATCGCCAGCGCGATCAGCGCGCCAAGGCCGAGGCCGACCATGCCGCCGATGAGGGTCAGCGTGGCGGCCTCGACCAGGAACTGGAAGAGGATCTCGCCGCGGGTGGCGCCGAGCGCCTTGCGGACGCCGATCTCGCGGGTGCGCTCGGTGACCGAGATCATCATGATCGCCACGACGCCGACGCCGCCCACCATCAGGCCCACGCTCGAGAGCACCAGCATCACCAGGAAGAAGCCCTGGGTCATCTGGTTGAACGAGGCGAGGAAGCGGTCGCCCGAGACGAGGTCGAAGGTGTTCTCCTCCGCCGGCCGCAGGCCGCGATCGATCCGCAGCGCCATGGTGACCTGGTCCATCGCCTCCGCCTGGGTCGCGTCCTCGGCGGGGAACACCATGATGCTGATCCAGCCGCGCTCGAAGTCGGCCACCTTGGTGAAGGTGCCGTGCGGCAGGATGATCTTCGGGTCGTCGGAGTCGCTGAAGATGTCCTTGGGATCCTCGTACAGCCCGATCACGGTGAACGGCAGCCCGAAGATCCGGATCTGCTTGCCCACCGGGTCGGCGCGGTCGAAGAGCGCCTCGGCGGCGTTGCGGTTGATCACCGTGACGTAGGCCATCGCGGCGTTGTCGACCGCGGTGAAGTTGCGGCCGTCGATGATGTCGCCGCCCTCCACCGTGAGCCAGCTGGGGTCCATCCCCTGCACGAACGTCTGGCCGAGGTCCTTGTCGCGGTACGAGACCAGCGAGATGCCGCCCTCGCGGACGTTGACATCCTGGATCGCGGGGAGGGCGCGGATCAGGTCGGCCTCGTGGCGGCTGAGCCGCGGCCGGCGGCGCCATGGCGACATCTCGTCGCTGCCGTCGGAGATGTGGATCCCCTCGCGGAAGTAGCGCATCACGATGAACGACTTGGGTCCGGCGCGCTGGACGATCTCGCTCACCCCGGCCTGAATCCCGCTGATCATCGACGCCATGCCGATCACCACCATCACGCCGATGGCGATGCCGAGGATGGTCAGCGCCGCGCGCGACTTGCTGGCGCGGATCGCGTCGAGGGCGAGCAGCACGCCCTCGGTGGCGCGCGTGAGCAGGTTGCCGCGGCCGAGGGTGCTCATTCGTGCCTCAGGGCTGCGATGGGGTCGAGGCGCGAGGCCTGGCGGGCCGGGGTGATCCCGGCCACCATCCCCACGAGGATGCCGAGGGCCACGCCCACGACGATCGACCAGGGCGCCACCGCCGCGGGGAGCGGGGTGAACGTGCGCACCGCCAGCGCCAGCAGCAGGCCGGTGGCGATGCCGATCGCGGCGCCGGTGACCGAGAGCGTGGCCGACTCGACGATGAACTGGGCCATGATGTCGCGGCGCTTGGCGCCGAGCGCCTTGCGGATCCCGATCTCCCGGGTCCGCTCGGCCACGGCCATGAGCATGATGTTCATGATCACGATGCCGCCCACCACCAGCGAGATCGCCACCAGTCCCGGCAGGGCGAGGAACAGGATCCCAGAGACCTTCTCCCACTCCGACAGCGCCCCCTCGGCGGTCTCGAGGTGGAAGTTGTTCTCCTCGCCGGGGCGCAGGCCGCGGCGCGCCCGCATCAGCGCGGTGACCTCCTCCATCGCGGCGCGCATCAGGGGGACGTTGTCGGTCTGGATGTGGAAGTCGTCGATCACTCGCGGGCGGTTGACCAACCGGCGCACCGGCGAGGTGATCGGCGTGACCGCGAACTTGTCGAGCGAGATGCCGAACAGGGTGCCCTGCGGGGCGACCACGCCGATGACGCGGTGGGGGAGGCCGCCCACCGAGATGGTCTCGCCGATCGGGTCGCGATTCTCGAACAGCCGCCTCGCGAGGTCGTTGCCGAGCACCACCACGTCGGCGCCGATGCGGACCTCCTGGGGGGAGAACGCGCGGCCCTCGGCGATGTCCCACTTCTTGATCCGGAAGTACTCGGCGTCGGTGGTGTGCACCTGGATCTGGGCGGCCTCGCGGCCCTCCCAGCGGATCGTCATCTGGTCGAAGCCCTCGATGGCGGTCCGGGCGGGGACCGTGAGGTTGGCGCGGATGTACTCCGCGTCGTCCACCGTGATCCGCTGCCGGCGCGGCCACTCGCGCCACATCTCGTCGGTGATGTTGCCCATGGTGATGTTGGGCCGCGAGCGGAGCTGGAACGTGTTCACGCCGATCAGCGCGCCGGCGAACTTGTCGGTCATGTACACGTTCATCCCCTGCACCACGGAGACGACCGCGATGAGGAACGTGACGCCGATCATCACGCCGACCGCGGAGAAGAAGCTCTTGAGCTTCTGCGCGCGGATCGAGGAGAACGCGAGCCGGATCGCCTCGTAGAGCGGCATGGTCAGGCGGCGCCCGCGGCGGCGGCCGGGCGGCGGCGGTCGCTGTCGACCAGCCCGTCGCGAAGCACGACCACCCGGTGGGCGTGGTCGGCGATGTCGGGCTCGTGGGTCACCAGCACCACTGTCTGGCCGTGGGCGTGCAGCTGCCCGAACACCCGCATGATCTCCTCGCTGGTGCTCGAGTCGAGGTTGCCGGTCGGCTCGTCGGCGAGCAGGATCGACGGCTCGTTGACCAGTGCCCGGGCGATCGCCACGCGCTGGCGCTGGCCCCCCGACAGCTCGTTGGGACGGTGGTCCATCCGCTCACCGAGGCCGACCCGCTCGAGCGCCGACTCGGCGCGGCGGCGGCGCTCGCGCGACGACACCCCGGCATATACCAGCGGCAGCTCGACGTTGGCGAGCGCCGTGGCGCGCGGCAGCAGGTTGAACGTCTGGAACACGAAGCCGATCTCGCGGTTGCGGATCCGGGCCAGCGCGTCGTCGCCCATCCGCGACACCTCGTGGCCGTTGAGCCAGTAGCGGCCGGCGGTGGGCGTGTCGAGGCACCCGAGCACGTTCATCATCGTGGACTTGCCGGAACCCGACGGCCCCATGATCGCGACGTACTCGTTGCGGGCGATCTCGAGGTCCACCCCGGCGAGCGCGCGGATGCGCTCGCCGCCCATCAGGTACTCGCGGGTGATCCCCTCGAGGCGGATGATGGCCTGGGTCACGGGGTCCGGCCCGGCGTCGCGGCGGCCGCCTGCTTCACGCGGGTCGAGTCGGCCAGGTCGCGGATCGCCTGGTACGAGCCGGCCACGATGGTCTCGCCCTCCCGGACGCCCTCGAGCACCTCGAAATGCTCGTCGCCGGCGATGCCGACCTTGACCGGCCGGAACCGGGCGATGCCGTTCTCCACCACGAACACGCCCTCGATGTCCTTCACCTTGCCCGCGGCGGTCGAGTCGCCGAGCGGCACCGCCTGCGCCGTGTCGCCGGCGGCCTTCGGCGGCCGGGCGGTGAGCGCGATGATCGGGATGCTGAGCACGTTGTCGCGCACGTCGGTGATGATCCGCGCGGTCATCGACAGGTCGGGTCGCACATCCGCCGGGGGATTCTCGAGGGTGATCTCCACCTCGAAGTCCACCGCGCGGTCGGTGCTCTGCCCGGTGGCCGACAGGGCGGCCGCCGAGTTGGCGATCTTCGTCACGCGCCCCACGAAGGCGGTGTCGGGGAAGGCGTCGATCGACACCGACACCGAGTCGTCGAGCGCCAGCCGCACCACGTCGGTCTCGTCGACCTTCACCACGGCCTGGATCACCGAGAGGTCGGCGATCCGCATCAGCAGGCCGACGTCGCGCGAGAACGTGCCCGGCACCGCGACCTCGCCCTCCTCCACCGCGAGCCGCACCACGCGGCCGGAGATCGGCGCGTAGAGGCGGGTGCGGGCGAGGTTGTCCTGCGCCTCGCGCAGCGACGCGCGCGCCTGGGCCACCTGCGCCTCGGAGGCCTTGAGGTTCGCCTCGGCCACGTCGAACGCCTGCTGCGCCTGCTCCACCGCCTCGTCGGAGATCAGCGTCGGCTGGGTGCGCTTGATCTCCAGCGCGCGGTTGAGCGCGCGGCGGGCCTGGTCGCGGTTGGCCTGCGCCTGCAGCTCGCCGGCCTGGGCCGAGGTGAGCAGGGCACCGGCGCGGTCGACGGCGCCCTTGAACTGGACCTGGTCGAGCTCGACCAGCAACTGGCCCTTCTGCACCAGGTCGCCCTCGTTGACCGTGATGCGCAGGATCCGTGCGGTGACCTCCGACTGGACGTCCACCTGCGACTTCGCCTCGATGTTGCCGCTGGCGGTCACCGCCGAGACGAGGTTGCGGGTGGCCACCGGCTCCATGCGCACCTCGACCTCGCTGCTGCCGCGGCTGCCGCCCATCACGGCGAGCGCGCCGACGACCACGACCACGAGGCCGATTCCGAGTCCGATCTTGGCTCCACGAGACATCTGCAGGTCCTCTCCCTGTCCGGTCAGCGAAGGGGGCGGCCGACGGTGGCCTCGAGGCCCACCACGGCAAGGTGATAGTCGTACACGGCGTTGACGTAGTCCGCCTCGGCCTGGGTCACGGCGTTCTGCGCGTCGGCCACCTCGAGCGCGGTGCCGCTGCCGAGCCGGTAGCGCGCGTTGGCGAGGGTGAGCTGGTCGGCCGCCGCGACGCGATTGGTGTCGGCGATCTCCGCCGCGCGCCACGCCGTCTCGACCGCGAGCACCTGCGCCTGCACCTGGCCGTCGATCAGCAGCCGCTGGGCCCGGAGCGCCTCGCGGGCGTCGTCCTCCTGGGCCCGCGCCGCCGAGACCCGCGCCGCGCGCGAGAAGCCGTCAAAGATCGGCAGCGACACCCCGAACGAGATCGACCACGGCGAGCGCTGGAAGCCGAACGGGAAGTTGCTGTTGTTGTCGCGGAGCGCCGCCTCGAGCTCGGGGGCGGGCGCGGTGCCGGTGCTGTTGAGCCCGGCGAAGGCGTTGCAGTCGGCGATCAGGCCGCCGCCCGGCGCCGGGTGCGGCGACGTGAGGCGGACCAGGATCGCGTTCTGGAACTCGCAGTTGTCGCGCTGCGCCTCGGCGCTGGCGAAGGCGCCCTGCAGCAGCGGGTCGACGTTGGTGGCGTCCTGCGTGAAGCCGCTGAGCCCGGTGCTCACCGAGAACGACGGCAGGTACTCGGCCTTCGCCGCGCGCACCCCGATCGACGCCGCGTCGGCGCGGGCGTCGGCGGCGCGCAGGTCGGGATTCTGGTCGCGCGCCATCCGCTGCAGCGCGCCGAGCTCGAAGGCCGGCCGCGTCAGCGCGAACTGCTCCGTGAGCATCATCCCGTCGAGGTCGGCCGGCACCGGCAATCCCATCCGCCGCAGCAGCTCGATCTTCGCCTCGCGCACCAGCTGACCCGCCTGGAGCAGCTGCACGTCGGCGCGGGCCTTGGTCACCTCGGCCTGCCGCACCTCGACCATGTCGCCGCGGCCGACCTGGAAGCGGGCCCGCGCCTGCTCGAGGAACTCGCCATTGCGGGCGACCTGCTGCTCGGCCACCTGCACGGAGGCCTGCGCACGCAGCACCTGCAGGTACTGGGCGGTCACGTCGAAGACCAGGTTGACGCCCGCCGCCGGGATCTTCTCCTAGGTGGCGCGCTGTTGGGCCTTGGGCTGTGCCGGGCCGAGGAGCCGACCGTAGGAAATGCCCATCGAGGCAGACAAGTTGTAGCTCGAGCCGATCGTCGACGAGCCGCGCGAGAAGACCTGGTTGGCGATCGTCTGCCGACCGGCACGGCTGTAGGTCACCCCGCCGCTCGACGACAGCGAAGGCAGCAGGGCCCCGTAGGCCGCCCGCACGTCGGCCGCCGCCGGACCCTCGTCATTGAGGGCCTGGAGGTAGGCCGGGGAGTTGCGACGCGCCCGATTGATCGCGTCGACCAGCGAGGGCTGCCGCGGGGCCACCGCGGCATCCTGGGCGACGAGAAGCGTCGGCAGCACGACAAGGCCCGCCATCAGGCGCACGAATCGAATCGGCATGGTCCGCCCTTCAGGTTCCGTAAGGAGTTCGGAAGAAAAGATCCACGTGGCGTCCTACGACCCCTCCAGCAGGAAGTTTCAAGGTGCGACAT
>CALGOK010000101.1 GCA_937961295.1 uncultured Gemmatimonadota bacterium | reverse complement strand
GGTTGCGGCCGGAGCTGAGGACCGCGAGCCGGGGACGGATCCGCGCCAGGAGGGCCGTCCCGGTTGCCCCGCGGCTGCCGTGGTGGCCCACCTTGAGCAGGTCGACCTGCCCCAGCAGGGGTGCAAACGCCGACTCCGCCGGCATCCCGACGTCACAGCCCAGCAGCGCGGCGAACTCGCCGAAGCGCACCTCGAGCACGATCGAGTCCTCGTTGAGGTCGCGCCCCGCACCGTGCCACCCCGGCGCCGGATGCACCACACGGAACTCCACGCCGTCGAGGTGCCAGCCGTCGCCGCGCCGCGCGGGTCGCCAACGAACGCCTCGCTCGGCGAGCCGGGCGAGCCAATCTAGGTGGTCCGCCTCGTCTAATTGTTCTCCCGGTTCGAGTGCCAGGTCGACCGGCCAGCGTTCGACGAGCTGCCCTGCCCCACCGACGTGATCGCGATGGCCGTGCGACACCACGAGCACCGCGATCCGCTCGGCCCCGGCTCGCTCCAGGAACGGTGTCACCACCCGCGCCCCGGCGTCGTACCGCTGGTCGGCTGGGCCGGCGTCGATCACCACCCAGTGCCCTGCCGGCGTCCGGATCGCGACGGCATCGCCCTGTCCGACGTCGAGAAAATGTAACGCGAGTCGATCGTCGGCCCTCACCCGTGGCCCCTCGCCAGCCAGCAGCGGCCACCAGACCAGGGGTGCCATGCCCCACGCCGCGCGGCGCATCGCCTCCCCCGGTGTGGCATCGCCGGAGGTCGCGCGCCATCCCACCAGCAGGGCGATCAGCCACGGCAGCGCGGCGACGGGACCCGGATCGGCCGGTCCCGCGGCGCCCGGCAATCCGCTGGCGAATCCTGCCAGTGCGTCGAGCGCGTGCAGCAGGACGCCACCGGCAGCGGCGAAGGCCGAGGCGGTGCCCGGTGCGAGGGTTGCGGTGACCACGGCGAGGAGGAGTGCCGGAATCGTCACCGCCACCAGCGGGATCGCGAAGAGGTTCACGAGCGGGCCGATCGCCGCAACCCGCCCGATCGTGAGCGCCGCGATCGGTGCCGTCGCCAGCGTGGCACCGAGCGATGCCGCGATCGCCTCCCGCCATGCGTGCCGGGTCGGGAATGCGCGCCGCGACCAGCGCACGGCCCAGAGCACGCCCGCCACGGCCGCGAACGACAGCCACGCCCCCAGGTCCACCACGGACCACGGCTCGACCAGGATCACCACCAGCGCACTGGCGCCGAGCAATCCATCGGGGCGGACGGCGCGCTGGCGCCTGCGGGCCAATACTGCGGTGGCGACGAGCGCGGCGGCGCGGGTCGCCGGTGCGGGCCACCCCAGCCAGCCGGCGTATCCGAGCACCACAAGCGCGGCCAGCAGTTCGGCCCGTCGGGGTGGCAGCCGCGCCAGGCGCAGCACCAGCACGATCCAACCCGCCAGCAGGCCGACATGGAATCCCGAGATGGCGAGGAGATGCACCATCCCCGCGCCGACGAACCGCTCGCGCAGGTCGCGATCCAGCCCGCCGCGCCGACCGGCCAGCAACGCGTCGACCAGCGGCGACTGCTCCCCGAACAGGCGGGCGGTGGTGGCGGCCACCGCCGTGCGGCTCCGCGCCACGAGCCCCGGGGTTCCACCGGGCTCTCCCATGCTGCGCACGAGGAGCATGCCCTCGGGCCGACCGAGCCGCCCCATCCGCGGCAGCCAGCGCGCCACCACCTCCATCGAGAGTCCCGCGGGGATCGCCGCGCTCGCGGGCCATCGCGCAACCACGGTGCCGTGACACGAGGAAGCGGGCAGCCGTACCCGACCGGCGCCGTGGCCGGGATCGACGGTGAGCACGCGCAAGGTGTGCTCCCCGGGCGGGAGGCGTGCCGCGCAGCTCGACGCGGCATCGCGCGCGAGGAGGGCGGCCGCGAGGAGGGCGGTCACGGCCGCGACCGCGAGCACCACGTGCGAGACGCGTCGGGTCAGGAACGCGCCCGCGACGACGGCGATACCGATGGACCACGGGTCCGGAAAACGCGCGAGGCCGGTCGCGAGACCGGCCCCGATCACCACGGCGAGCGTCAGGGCGCCCGCCGCGCGGTTCATCCCCCGGCCGGCTGTCGGCGGGTGCCGCGCGGGACGCGGGCCACCTGGCGAAGCGCCTCCATCACCTGCACGTCGATGGTGCTCCGGTGCTGGGGCGCCTCGAGCATCGCCTCGGTCACGGCCTTCCCTTCGTTGGTGACCACGTATCGCGGCGGCAGCCGGTTGAGGGCGTACACGATCACGTCCTCGCGATGGCCGGGAGTGTCCTCGAAGCCGGGCATCGTGGCCTTGAGTCGCTCGTACGCCTCCTGCACGTGATGCTCCATCACGTTGACGATCATAGCACCGCCAGGGCGGGACGCTCGAGCGTCCCGGTGAATGTGGAACCGGTGGTGCCGGTGAGCCGGACCCGGTGGTATTCCCCGATCGTCTCGGGTGGCAGGTCCACCAGGACGAGGAAGTTCTGCCGGGTGCGTCCCAGCAGCAGGTCGCCGCGCCGCGCCGGGCGCTCGACCAGGACCTCGTGGACCTGGCCGACGCGCGCGGCGTTGCGGCGGCGCGCCTGCGCGCGCACCGCGTCGATCAGGCGCTCGAGCCGCCCGGACGCGATGTCGTCCGGGACGTGATCCCGGATGCGCACGGCGGGCGTCCCCTCGCGCACCGAGTACTTGAACGTGTAGGCGTCATCGAACGCCGCCTCGGCCACGAGGGTGAGCGTCTCCTCGAACTCGGCATCGGTCTCGCCCGGGAATCCGACGATGATGTCGGTCGAGAAGGTGATGCCCGGAACCGCCTCGCGCAGCCGGCCGACCACCTCGAGGTACTCGGCGCGACGATACCGCCGCAGCATCCGCTTGAGCACGGTGTCGGCGCCGCTCTGCACCGGCAGGTGCACGTGCTCGCACACCGCCGGCGTGGTGGCCATCGCCTCGATCACGCGCGCGGTGAAGTCGGTCGGGTACGGCGACGTGAACCGGATCCGGCGCACGCCATCGATGGCACCGACCGCGCGAAGGAGGTCGGCGAAGTCGTGCGTGCCGTCGTGCCAGGAGTTGACCGTCTGGCCCAGCAGCGTCACCTCGGTGACCCCGGCGCCGACCAGGTCGCGGACCTCGCGCACCACGTCGTCGAGCAGGCGCGAGCGCTCCGGCCCGCGGGTGGTGGGGACGATGCAGAAGGTGCAGCGATAGTCACACCCGCGCTGCACCGTGACGAACGCGGTGGGTCCCGCCTCGCGCACCTGCGGGATGTCCTCGTAGTGCTCCCACCCGCGATACTCGACATCGGCGATCCGGCCACCCGACGCGGCGTGGCCGAGCAGTTCAGGGAGGTTGCGATAACCGTCCGGTCCGACCACCAGATCCACCTTGGGAACCCGATCAAGCAGTATCGGACCGAGTCGCTGGGCCATGCATCCCACGACGCCGAGCACGTCGCCCGGGCGCTTGTGGCGCTGCAGCTCGCCGACCCGCCCGATCACCCGCTGCTCGGCATTGTCGCGCACCGCGCAGGTGTTGACCAGCATCACGTCGGCATCGTCGGGACGATCGGCCACGGCATAGCCCTCGCGCGCCAGGACGCCGAGCATCAGCTCGGAATCGGCGACGTTCATCTGGCAACCGTAGGTCTCGATCCAGACGCGCTTCATCGGCCCTCGCCCCCATGCAACAGATGCGCCGCGGGGCGCGCCGCCGGCGCGCCCCGCGGGTCCACCCCGAACGATATCATCCCTGTCAGGGCGACGGAATCACTCCCTGCATGGAGAACCCGACCGACAGGTGCCAGGCGGTCTCGGTGTACTCGCTCCCCTGGGTCCGCCGGAGCCGCTCGAGCGTGATGTCTGCGCCGCCGAGGTCCCGCGCGAACCGGAACGCCGTGCCCACCGACACCCCGAGCTCGCGCGGCTGGCTCCCCTCGGCGAGGAGGAACGGCAACTCGGTGTGCCGAACGCCGAGTCGGAGCGGCAGGTGCTCGGGACGACGCGCGTTGCGCACCAGCTCGATGCCGCCCGCCACCTCGATGGTGTTGCGCGCCCCCGCTCCACCCAGGGCGACAAGGCCGTCGTGCGCCACCGCCCAGTTCTGGGGCGCTATCATCGCCGACACCGCCAGGCGCTGGCCCACCTGGAGCCGCGCGGCGCCGGACAGGGTCCACGGCAGGTCGATCGCGCCGACGGCGGTGGAGTCGCGCTCGACGTCGAGGGATCCGTCGTGCCGGATCGTCCCGGCCAGGGTGAGCCGCGACGTCGGCCGCAGCACCGCACCCGCGGAGAGCCCGAACCCTGCGTACGTCAATTCCGTGGTCTGGCGGATCGGGAGATAACTCGTGTCGGCCCATGACCGGGCCGAGAAAACGCGATTCGACCCGGTGATCAGGTGCACGCCTGCCCCGACGGTGAGCAACGACGTCGGCTGCCAGGCACCGGCGAGCCGCAGGTCGTTGATCCCCCCGGTGGAACCAAGCGTGTCGGTGACCGCCACGGGCACGCCCCGCGGTGCGTCGACTCCCTCGGCCACGATGGTGAAGTCGCGGACCGCATAGCTGCTGTAGCTGATCCCCACCGCCAGCGGGGCTCGGGGAATCGGCCCGGCGGCAACGACCAGCGGGAAGCGCTGCTCCCGGGTGCTGCCGCTGCCGCCCGGATTCTCGCTGGTGCGCCAGGCCTGGGTCGAGGTGAACACCAGCGCCGAGCTGCGGAGCAGCCCCAGTGCCGCCGGGTTGCGCGACGACCGCGCGTCGAAGAGTCCGTCGGCCCCCTGCGTCGCGAGCGCCGCGGCGGAGAGCCCGCGCCCCGGGAGCCCGAGTCCCCGCACCCCGAACTGCGACGACTGGGCGTGGAGCGACGCGGCAGACGCCGTGACGAGGAGCATCGCACCCGCGAGCACCCGCATCAGAAGTTCCTCACGCCG
>CALGOK010000100.1 GCA_937961295.1 uncultured Gemmatimonadota bacterium | reverse complement strand
GGGTTAGATTGCGCACTCCCGGAGCGATGGCCGAGTGGCTCAAGGCGGCGGTTTGCTAAACCGTTTTAGGGGTGAAACCCCCTAACGAGGGTTCGAATCCCTCTCGCTCCGCTCGTCGTTGGTCGTGAGTCGTTGGTTGTTGGGGTTGCGGGTTGGGTCTCCAAGCCGGAGGCCCGACGCCACGAGCTCCAACGACCAACGACTCACGACCAACGACGCTTCACATGGAGCTCCGACCCAACCCGATGCCCGCCACCCCCCGCCTCCGCTTCGCCCCCTCCCCCACCGGCTACCTCCACGTCGGTGGTGCGCGCACGGCGCTGTTCAACTGGCTCTACGCGCGGCACAGCGGCGGGACACTGGTGCTCCGCATCGAGGACACCGATCGGGAGCGCTCGACCGACGCGCACACCCAGGTGATCCTCGACGGCCTCGCGTGGCTGGGACTCGACTGGGACGAGGGGCCGTTCTTCCAGGGCGCCTACGCCGAGCGCCACGCCGCCGACGCGCGACGGCTGCTCGACGAGGGGAAGGCCTACAAGGACTTCCTCACGGCCGGGGAGCTCGAGGCGGCGCGGGAACGCGCCAAGGCCGCCGGCCAGACCTTCCGCTACGATCGCCGCGCCCTCGCCCTTCCCGAGGAGGAGGTCGCTCGGCGCGAGGCGGCGGGGGCACCGTACACCATCCGGTTCGCGGTGCCCGACGAGGAGATCGCGTGGGACGATGCGGTGCACGGCAGGATCTCGTGGCAGGGCCGCGACATCGATGACTTCATCATCCTGCGGAGCGACGGGACCGCCATCTACAACCTCGCCGTCGTCTCCGACGACGTGGCGATGCGGATCACCCACGTGATGCGCGGCGACGATCACATTGCCAACACGCCGAAGCAGATCGCGCTCTACCGCGCGCTCGGCCACCCGGAGCCGGTGTTCGCGCACGTGCCGGTGATCCTCGGCACCGACGGGAAGAAGCTCTCCAAGCGGCACGGGGCCACGGCGGTCGGCGACTACCAGCACATGGGCATCGTCCCGGCCGCCATGCGAAACTTCCTCGCGCTGCTCGGCTGGTCGCCCGGCAACGACGACGAGATCCTGCCGCTCGACGAGCTGGTCCGGCGCTTCACGCTCGAGGGGATCCAGGCCCGCCCGGCGGTGTTCGATCTCACCAAGCTCGAGTGGATGAACGGACAGTACCTGTCGCAGCTCGACGCGCGCGACCTGCTCGCCCCGGTCGAACGGCAGCTCGCGGCACTGGGCGTGGACGGCGGCGGCCGCGACCTCCTGCCGCTCATCGGCGCGGTGAAGCCGCGAGCACGCACCGTGACCGGCATCGCCGAGCAGGTGGCGGTCCGGCTCCCGGGGCGACCGTCACTAGCGATGCCAAGGGCGACGCGCTCGCCGCCAAGCTGGGCGACCGGTTCGCCGCCAGTCTCGCGATGGCCCGCGCGGAGCTGGCGGCCCTCGATGACGACAGGTGGCAGCCTGAGGCGCTCGAGGCCGCACTCAAGGCGCTGGCCGAGCGCGAGGGCATCAAGCTTGGCGACGTGATGCAGCCGATTCGCGTGGCGCTCACCGGCGGGACGGTGAGCGAGCCGGTGCACGAACTGCTGGCGGTGGTGGGGCGCGAGGAGGCGCTGCGGCGGCTGGACTGAGCGCGACAACGCGAGGAGCGAAGGGCGAGGGGCGAACACCAACGCCCTTCGCCCTTCGCCGTGTCGCCCTGTCGCACGCTAGGCCAGGTTCCCCATCCGGAACCGCCAGCAGCGGTCGAGGAACTCGTCGAGCCAGCCGCGACCGATGAACGCGTCGACCGCCTCGGTGGTGGCGTGCCGGTCGCTCCCCCAGAGCGAGGCGCGACGCTCGCCGTCGCCGAGCCGGGCCTGGATCACCACCCGGTCGCCATCGGTCCACACCGCCGGCAGCTCGCCGGCCATCCGCGCCGACACCCCGTTGGCGCCCGGCCCGCCGATGGCAATGGTGGGTGCCGCGTGGAACATGTCGGTCGCGAACCACTGCTCGTCGTCGACGATCACCGCGCGTCGGTAGGGCCACCCGCGGCCGCGCGCGTCGATCTCCTCCTTGAGCCGCGTGGCGCTCAGCCCGTCGGGATGCCCGGGCTCGAGGTCCGAGGCGATGACGATGACGATCGTCTCCTCGCTGTCGACCAGCTTCATGGCGTCCCCGCGTCGGGCGGCGTCCGGCGATTGCGCTCGAACTCGTCCTCGGCCTCGCGCTGCTCGCGCAGTCGCCGGACCGCGTCCTTGAACTCGGCCAGGTTGGCCGAGCGCCGACCCGCGGTCAGGAGGTCCTCGCGCATCGCCCCGAGCTTGCGCGCCATGGCGGCCTGGGTCGGGTTGGGCTGGACGTTGATCGGCAGCAGCGCGAGCAGGAACGTCGGCACCTTGATCGGCCCGAGGTGGATGAAGCGCGAGTCGATCCCGACCTCCTGCCCGTCCACCGTGGTGACCCATGCCGGCAGCGCCGGTGGCCGATCGCGCAGTTCCTCCGCCATGGCGTCGATGTAGCGCTGGGTGAGCGCGGTCACCGCGCTGTCGAGCATCTCGCTCTCGCTCCGCCCCGTGAGCAGCGCGGCAATCTCGCGCGGCGTGAGCGGCAGCGGCTCCACCCAGATCAGCCCGGCGCCGTAGCGCGGCGTGATCCGGCGCGCGGTGTCGGCACCGCCCTGGGCCGCCAGCGTGCACGGGGCCGCGGCAAGCGCCGCGGCGACGACAAGGGCGACCCGCTCAGGGCGTGCGGACAGCATGTCGCTCGCGGAAGGCGGCCAGGGTCCGGCCGATGCGCACGATCGCCTCGCGCAACCGATCCGGCGGCTGCGTGAGCGCGATCCGGAAGAACCCCTCCCCCGCCGCACCGAACCCGCTCCCCGGCAGCACCACCACTCCCTCGTCCTCCATCGCGCGGGTGGCGAACTCCGCCGACGGCACGCCCTCGGGAAGCGGCACCCAGAGGTACATCGCCCCCTGGGGGCTCTCGACCGCGAACCCCGCCTCTCGGAGCGCGGCCACGGCGACGTCGCGACGGATGGTGAGCTCCGCCACGATCGGTGCGACCAGCTCCTCCGCACGATCCAGGGTCCACGCACCCGCACGCTGCAGCGCCTGGAACGCGCCAGTGTCGACGTAGCTCTTGACCTTGGACAGGGCGCCGATGATCGGCGCGCTGCCCACGGCGAAGCCCAGCCGCCACCCCGTCATCTGGAACGACTTCGAGAGCGAGAAGAACTCCACCGCGACGTCGCGGGCGCCGGCGATCTCGAAGAT
>CALGOK010000099.1 GCA_937961295.1 uncultured Gemmatimonadota bacterium | reverse complement strand
CCGCTCGAGCGTGCTGCTCTGGCAATTGGCGTCGCCGTACTACGAGACGCTGGTCGCCGCGCTCAATCCCGACCTCGGTGTCTACATCACCCGGCGCGAGTCGCGCGACGAGCCGCCCAACTACTGGCAGCGCGACGTGATCCGTCGCCGCGCCCCGGTCCAGCTCACGCGGCTCGAGGATCCGGCACCGGAATTCGCCGGGGTCACCTCGCAGTTCCTGACCTACGCGCGGGCCGACGGGGTCACCCTGTCGGCGACGATGTATCTCCCCAAGGGGTACGATCGGGGCCGCGACGGCCCGCTGCCGTTCCTGTTCTGGGTCTACCCGTCGGAGTTCCAGTCGGCCGATGCAGCCTCGCAGGTCCGCGGCTCGCCGCACCGGTTCACCCGGCCGGGCGGTGCCTCGCACCTGTTCCTGCTGGCGCAGGGCTACGGCATCCTCGACAATCCGTCGTTCCCGATCATCGGCGAGGGCGAGAGCGCCAACGACACGTACGTGGAACAGCTCGAGTCGTCGGCGCGCGCCGCGATCGACACCCTGGTGGCGATGGGGGTCGCCGACCGCGACCGGATCGCAGTGGGCGGGCACAGCTACGGCGCCTTCACCACGGCCAACCTGCTGGCCCACACGCGGCTGTTCCGCGCCGGCATCGCCCGCAGCGGGGCGTACAACCGCACCCTCACGCCGTTCGGCTTCCAGGCCGAGCGGCGGACCTACTGGGAGGCCGAGCCGGTGTACCGGCGCATGTCACCGTTCACGTACGCCAACCAGATCACCGATCCGATCCTCTTCATCCACGGCATGGACGACAACAACTCCGGGACCTTCCCGATCCAGTCGGAGCGGATGTATGCCGCCGTGAAGGGACACGGCGGCACCGCCCGGCTGGTGATGCTCCCGGGGGAGTCGCACGGCTACGCCGCGCGTGAATCGGTGGGCCACACCCTCGCGGAGATGGTGGGATGGCTCGACCGGCACGTGAAGGCGCCGCGGGTCATCACGCCCTAGGCCGGCCGGGATCCGCGAGGGCCCTTCCGGCGTATCAGTGCCATGATACCGCGCCTCATTGCTGTCCTCGGCATCGTCGCCGCCTCGCTCCCTGGCCAGGCGATCCCCGGCTACCCCAGCGTCAGCGGCGAGCTGTCGTTCGACGCCAGCGCCACGCTGGGCGACTTCACCGGTAGCACCACCGCGCTCAGCGGGAGGCTCGAGGGCGCCGCGTCGCTAGCCGGGGTGCGGGGCTCGGTCGAGGCCCCGGCGCGCTCACTCGTCACCGGCAACGGCAAGCGCGACCGCGACATGTACAAGTCGCTCGAGGTGGAGCGGTTCCCCGTGCTGCGCTTCGACCTGGATGCCCTCGCCGCCGGCGGTGCCGACGGCGACTCGATCCCGGTGACGCTTCGGGGACGCTTCACGATCCACGGCGTGACCAACACCCACGCCGTTCCTGGATGGGCCTGGGTCGGGCCGACGTCGGTCCGCTTCCGCGGCCGCGTCCCGATGAACGTGAAGCACTACGACATCGGCGGGCTCTCGAAGGTCCTCGGACTGCTCAAGATGGACGAGGAGATCGTGGTGCGGATTGACGTGACGTTTGGGCGATAGAGCCGCGGCCGTCAGGCCGCGGAGATGCAAGCCACGCGGTGGTGGCGCCATCCCCGCGGCCTGACGGCCGCGGCTGCAGCATCCTACCTGGCACCCCTCGGCTATCGCCCTCCGTACAACGCATTGAACACGAACCGATACGTCCCCGCTGGCTGGGCCCGGAACAGCACCTCGGGTCCATACGCGTAGAGCGTACCGCGGCCGACGTCGGCCTCGAACATCGTCACCCCGTTCTCGAGGTACGCCTGTCCGTGCGCCCACCCGGAGCGGAGCGGGGCGGGGGAGTCGAACCACGCGATCGGCCGGATGCCGTGGTCCTCGAAGTCCACCGGCACGGTGAACACCGGTGAGTTGTCGAACATCACCGTGACCACGGAATCCGCGCCGGCCGCCACGGCACGCCGGGTGTCGACGGTCACCTCGAGCAGCGACCCGGGAACGTAGTAGCGGTCGCGGGGCAGCGGCCGTTCGGCGCCGTCTGGCCCGCGCTCCACGAGGTGGTTGCCCACCGGCAGCCCGAAATGGCGCGCCAGCACAGTCGATGACCCGATCGTGATGATCCGCCCGCCCGCCTCGGCGAAGGCGCGCAGTGCCGGGACCGTCTGCTCGACCGTGATCCGGCCGAGCTGGTCGTGGAACTCGGCGGGCACCCGCTCGGTCATTTCCTCGTCGGTGGGCCCGGACCGACCGCTGCGATCGGCGGACGGAATCATCCCGTCGACGAACAGCAGCACGTCGAAGTCCCTGGCCAGCTCCCCCGCGTCGAGCCGTGCGGGGAACACCCGCGTGAACGGCTGCTGGTACTGTTCGAGGATCCAGCGCGTCCACCCCGCCGCCATCGATCCGCCGTAGACGTCCACCAGCCCGACCCGCAGCGGGGCGACCGGGGTGCCGCGTGCTCCCTGGGCCGGGCGCGTCGGGAGGCCGCGCGTGCGCGCCAGCTCCGCCAGCACGCCAGCCGCCTGGGTGCCGCGCAGCACGAACTCGCCCCCGGGAAGGCGTTCCACGCGACCGCGCGCGGCGTGGGTGCGATTGACCGCCCGGAACGCGTCGGTCGACGACGGCGAGACGATCCACGCACCGGCGCCGCGGTCGAATGCGGCCCCGGGCGCCTCCACCGCGGTCGTCACCGGCGCGAACGGTCCGGTGACCGGCGCCATGGCACGGTCGTACCGGAACCCCATCTGCATCGCGAGCGACCAGCCCGCGTTGTCGTACGGCGCGATCGGCGGTCCCCCGGGGTACTGCAGGTCGGTGGGATGGTCCTGCGGCTCGAACATGTCGAGCACGTGGGGGCGGAACGCCTGGTCCATCGCGATCACGAAACTGCCGGCCGGATAATCGGTCCCGGCGTGGCGGAACGCCGCGGTGGCGCGCTGGATCTCGATCCCCGAGATCCGCAGCGCCTCCAGGAAGTCGAGCGCGTTGCCGATCTCCGCCTGGCCGGCGGGAATGATGTAGGCGTACGGATCGCGTCGGGCCGGGTCGCGGAGCACCGCCTCCATCGCGGCGGTCGCTTCGGCGCCGTTCTTCCCCTCCGCGGCGGTGCGCGCTGCGGCGATGAGCGACGGATCGTGGGTCCAGGTGTCCGTCCGACCGCGCGCGATCGAGTTGCGGCCCATCTGCCAGATGTTGAGCAGGTGGGACTCGCGGTACCGCGACGCCAGGTCGAGCACGGCGCGGTTGGCCGTCATCGAGTAGTCCACGGACTGGCGGAAGTGCCACGGGCCCCATTGCACCGGCATCGCCTGCCCGCTGGCCGGCAGCTGCCGGTCGAGGCGGAGCGGGATGGTCATCGGCGTCGGCGAGCCGATCGTCTCGGTGAGCAGCCCGATGATGTTGTGGAAGTACGCCGTGGTGCGCAGCCCGCCGTTCCACCACGTGGAATAGCTGGCCGCGTTGCGCGACACGGTGCCGCCCTTCCCCTCGGCAGTGAACCGCCGGTGCATGGCGTCGCCCACGAAGTCGAGCGCCGGGATCAGCATCGGATCGAACGCGTAGTTGAACGGGTCGCGGAACGGCGGCGCGAACATCACGGTGCCGGCGGGCCCGGTCTGGTGGTGGTTGTACATGATCTGCGGGTACCACTCGGTGTACATCACCCGGCTCATGTTGCGCGATTCCGGCTGCGCGTTCCGGTAGAAGTCGCGGTTGTTGTCGTGGCCCACGTACTTCTGGTAGAGCCGCGGCAGCAGCGACGTGCTCCGGTCCTCGGCCTCCCCGGCGCGCATGTACCACGACGACACCAGGTCCATCCCGTCGGGATTGGCGTGCACCGCGAGGATGATCACGTCATCGAGGATCCGGAGCGTTTCCGCATCGTTCCGCGACACGAACTGCCACACCAGCTCCATCAGCTGGGTCGCGCCCAGCACCTCGGTGGCGTGCAGGCCGCCGTCGATCCAGACAATCGCCCGCCCGGAGTCGGCCAGCGCCACCGCCGTGGCCGAGTCGACCCGGCCGCGTGCCAGCTGCTCGCTGA
The DNA here is from genome assembly GCA_937961295.1 of uncultured Gemmatimonadota bacterium. Taxonomy (GTDB): domain Bacteria; phylum Gemmatimonadota; class Gemmatimonadetes; order Gemmatimonadales; family GWC2-71-9; genus Palsa-1233. Next base: position 35,334 of record CALGOK010000099.1, on the reverse strand, counting down.
TCCGCCGGAACTCCTCCCGCCGCGCGATGTTCGCGGGCGACGAGACGATCGCCATCACCTGCGCCCGGCCCTCGGCGGTGGTGCCGATGGTGTCGAGCACCATTCGCGGGGACTCGCTGGCCAGCCGCTCCCACCACCCATGCAGCTGGGTGTAGGTGGCGAGGTGATAGTCCTCCCCGATCCCGAACCCGAGCGCCTCCTCTGGGGTCGTCAGCCGCTGCTGCGCCGCGAGCGGCGACGCGAGGAAGAGGACGGCGATCAGCGAACGGCGCATGACGACTCCAGGCGCGAAGGGCGAAGGGCGAAGGGCGAGGGCGTAACGGGTGACGCGGAACGGGGGACAGGGCGTGGACGGTTGGAGGTCGGGTTCACCGACCACTCGCCGCGGCGGCACCCAGGCCGGCCAGCCGGCCGGTGGCCCACGCCCACGTGAAATTGTAGCCCCCGATCGGTCCGAAGGCATCCAGCAGCTCGCCGGCGAGGAAGAGGCCCGGAGCGATGCGGCTCTCGAGCGTCCGCGGGTGCACCTCGTCAAGCGCGATCCCGCCACCCGTCACTTCCGCCTTCTTGTAGCCCTCGTCGGAGGTCCACGGCAGCGGGAACGCGGCGAGTGCGGTGAGCAGTCGCTGGCGGGCGTCGCGGGTGAGCTGGGCCAGCTGGGTCGCCCCGTCCACTCCGGCTTCGTCCAGGAGCCGATTCGCGAGTCGCTCGGGAAGCTCCTGCCGGATCGCGGACCGGACCTGCCGCGCGGAGGAGGTGAGCCGTTCCTCCCACTCTGCCGCATCGAGTCCGTTCCAGGCCACGGCGAGCGCCGCGCGCGGCTCGCGCGCCAGCCGCGCGCGGACGGCCACGTGCGACACATCGAGCAGCGCGGGGCCGGAATAGCCGCGGTGCGTGAACAGGAATCCGCCCCGCGCCTCGCTGCGCTCGATCGTCGAGGTCGCGCGGATCGCCACGGTGAGCGACACGCCGGCGAGGTCGGCGAAGGCCGGCGGGTCGAGCGTCAGCGGCGTGAGCGCGGGGTAGGTGGGGTGCACCGTGTGACCGAGTGCGGCGAGGGCCTTCAGGCCGAAGCCGTCGGACCCGGTCTGTGGCACCGACAGCCCTCCGGTCGCGACGATCACGGCATCGGTATCGACCGGCTCGCCGTCGCGGAGCGTGAGCCGCCACCCGCCGTCGTGCGGCGCAAGCATCGTGACCTCGGTGTCGCCCCGGATGATCACGCCGCGCCGCTCGGCCAGGTCACGGAGCGCATCGCGCACCGCGCGCGAGCGATTGGCCACCGGAAAGAGCTTGCCGGTCTCGGGTTCGAGCACCAGCGGCAGGCGCGCCTCGTCCTCGAAGAAGCGTCGCATCGCGTCGAGTGGCCAGGACCGGAGGACCCGACTCACCAGGCGCGGCGACGAGGCCGTGACGAACCGGGCGGGGTCGAGCGAGGCCGGCAGCACGTTGCAGCGTCCGCCGCCGGAGATCAGGATCTTCCGGCCGCCGTCGGCGGTGCGCTCGAGCAGCACGACGCGACGTCCCTCGCCGGCGGCGTGGATGGCGGCGATGAGGCCGGCGGCCCCGGCGCCGATTACCGCGATGCTCGGATGACCCGACATCGCGGCAACCTAGTCCCGAGCTAGCTGCAGATGAACTTGCCGTCGACCGTGGGGGCGGAGCCGCGGCCCACCGTGACCTGGCACTTCTTGAACCCGGTGCTGATCGAGGCGTTGGTCACGGTGACCGTGTAGCCGCTTGTCGTGGCCGCCGCGGCCGCCGTGTTCCCCGCCGAGAGCGTCAGCCGGGTTCGGGTGGTGAGTTGCGCGAGGGTGCCGTACGTGCCGTATGCGGCGAGATGGGCCTCTTGCGAGACCTGGAGGGCGTGGAGGTCGGACTTGACCGCGGCCAGCTTGGCCTTGTCCTTGGTCGTCGAGAGTCGGGGGATGGCTATCGCAGCCAGGATCCCGATGATCACCGCCACCACCAGCAGTTCGACGAGGGTCAGGCCTCGCCGATCGTTGCGCGCCATCGCACGCTCCCGGTTGAGTCGGTTCCCCCGGGGCGTCACCCGGGGACATGGGGTGGCGGCTGGCGGGTCGCCACGCCACCGCTGGCAACTCCGGTGCCAAGGTGGTCTCGAGATCGCGGGGCCATGCGGACCTCCGGTGTCCAGGTTCCTGCGGTACCCGCAAGTCCCGTCGTTCCGTCCTCCGGCGAATCAGGCTACCGTTGGAGAATGACCGTCCCAGCCGCCACCACCGCTCCGGCCCCGGCCCCGGTCCGGCCCTCGCCGCCGGTCGACACCGCCGCCCTGCGTGCCCTGCTCGACGGCGCCGATCACGGGGTGCGCGACTTCGTCCGCCGCCGGCTCGCCGAGCCGCGGTTCGCCTACCAGCACGACCTCGCCACCGCGGCCGAACGGCAGCTGGTGCTCGAGTGGCTGCTCGAACTCGCCAAGGACGGCCTCGGCCAGCTCCCCGTGCCGAAGGAGCACGGCGGCAAGGGCGACCCGCGCGGGTTCATGGCGGCGTTCGAGACGATCGCCTACCACGACCTGTCCCTCACGATCAAGTTCGGCGTCCAGTTCGGCCTCTTCCAGGGCAGCGTGCAGCTGCTCGGGACCAAATGGCACCACCGCACCTTCCTGCCGGCGATATCCACCGGCGAGCTCCTCGGCGGGTTCGCCATGAGCGAGCTCGGCAGCGGCTCCAACGTGCGCGACCTCGAGACGACCGCGACCTACGACGCGGCGACCGAGGAGTTCGTGATCCACACGCCGCACGAGAAGGCGCACAAGGAGTGGATCGGCAACGCCGCGCTCCACGGCCGGGTGATGACGGTGTTCGCCCAGCTGCACACCAACGGCGAGGCGCACGGCGTGCACGCGTTCCTGGTGCCGATCCGTGACCCGGACGGGACGCCGTGTGCGGGGGTGCGGATCGAGGACACGGGTCGCAAGGAAGGGCTCAACGGCGTGGACAACGGCCGGATCTGGTTCGACCAGGTCCGGATTCCGCGGACCCACCTGCTCAACCGGTTCGCCGACGTGGCGGCCGACGGCACGTATCACTCCCCGATCGCCAGCGACTCGCACCGCTTCTTCCAGATGATCGGGACGCTCGTGGGCGGGCGGATCACGATCGGGCTCTCGGCGCTGTCGGCCGCGAAGAGCGCGCTCACCATCGCGATCCGCTACGCCAACCGGCGCGCCCAGTTCGGGCCCGAGGGTGGCAACACCACGCTGCTGCTCGACTACCGCACCCACCAGCGGCGGCTGCTGCCGGCGCTGGCCACCAGCGTGGTGCTCGACCTCGCGCTGTCGCACCTCGTCGATCGCTGGGCCCGACTCGAGGGCGAGTCCAACCGCGAGCTCGAGGGACTCGCCGCCGGGCTCAAGGCCTACACGGCGTGGTTCGCGCAGGAGGCCATCACCCAGGCGCGCGAGTGCTGCGGTGGGCAGGGGTACCTCGCGGTCAACCGGATCGCCGTGCTGCGCCAGGACATCGACGTGTGGACGACGTTCGAGGGCGACAACACGGTGCTCTACCAGCTGCTCGCCAAGGCCCTGCTGTCGGGCTACAAGGAGGAGTTCGACGAGGTGGGGGTGATCCACATCCTTCGCAAGCGGGCGAGCCGGATCCTCAAGGCGATGAATCCGCTGGCGGCGCGACGGGATGACGAGGACCACCTGCGCGATCCCCGGCAGCAGCTTGACCTGCTGCGCTATCGCGAGGAGCGGATCCTCGACGGGGCTGCGCGGCGACTCCGTGCCGGACTCCGGAAGGACCCCGTCCGCGCGATGCACGACGTGCAGGACCACCTGATGCACCTCGCCACCGCGCACGTGGAGCGAGTGGCCTTCGAGGCGGTGCAGGAGGAGATCGGCCGCGCCGGTCCGCGCCTGGCGCCGGTGCTGGCGCTGCTGCGCGACACCTTCTGGGCCTCGCGGGTCGAGGCCGACCTCGGCTGGTTCATGATGAGCGGCGTGGTGGAGACGCCCAAGGCGAAGGGGATCCGCTACCTCGCCAACAAGTGCTGCCTGGAACTTCGGCCGATCGCCGAGGAGATCACCGCGGGGTTCGGGATCCCTGACGCGGTGCTGGCGGCGCCGATTGCGTTCGGGAACACCCCGTAGGGGCGACCCATGGGTCGCCCAGACTACGGAGCATCCCCCGCCGCGCGCAGCATCGCCGCCGCGGCCTTCGCGTGCGGGAGCAGCCGCCACACCTGGCCGCGCTCCAGGCGCAGTGCGCCGCGCATCGCCGCGCCGAGGAGCTCCTCGCGGCCGCGGGTCAGCGCCTCCCACGTGCCGGCGTCGGCCGAGAGGACGAACTCGGCCGCCGTGTGATCAGCGCCATTGCCGGGACGCGCCTCGCGAATCGCGCCGTCGTCGATCGCGATCCAGGTGGAGCGCTTCGCCTCGGCAGCGCCTCCCTCGACCAGCAGCACCGTGCCGGTCCACCCGCGCGCGGCGCGGTGGAATTCCTCCGAGGTCTCGAGGTGCGTGCGCCAGGCGGTGATGCCTGCAGGGGAGAAGAGGTCGGGCATGCGGGAGTATAGGCGCGACACGCGAGGGGCGAAACGCGAGGGGCGAGGAGCCGGCACCGCCGCCCCTCGCCCTTCGCGCCTCGCCTGTCGCGTCGGCTACTGCTTCTTCAGCGTGATCGATCCGTTCACGGTCTCGATGCTGATGACGCGGCTGCCGCCGCCGCCCACGGTGCCCCGGAACTCCTTGGGCCCCCAGCGGCCCGACACCGTCACCTGGAAGTCGCCCACGTCGATCGCGCCGTTGACCGTCTCGCCGCGGAGCTCGGCGCTCAGGTTCGACGGCAGCGTGAGCGACACGGCGCCGTTGACGGTCTCGATGCTCACCGTGCCGGTCCAGTCGGCACGGGTGAAGCTGGCCGTCACCCGGCCGTTCACCGTCTCGAGGTTGTGGGCCCCGGCACCGTCGAAGTCGATGGTCCCGTTGACCGTCTCGACCGAGGCCGGCGTGTCGACGCCGCGCACCGAGACGTTGCCGTTGACGCTCTCCACCTCCAGCGCCACGCCCGACGGCACGCGCACCTCGTAGGACATCTCCACCTCGAAGCGGTCACCCCGGCGCTGCGACACGCTGTTGTCGCCTCGGCATGTCGAACGGTTCGGGTCGCGGTTGAGGTAGATGGTGCAGACCCGCACCGTGCCGCCGGTCTCCTCCATGATCGCCTTGACGAGGTTGCCGTCGCCGCGCTTGACCGTCTTCGTCACCATCACGGACATCGTGCGTCCGGTGCCCTGGGTCACCGTGATCGGGCCGTTGATGTTCTCGATCGCCAGGCGGTCGCCCGAGCGCATCTCCTTGGTGAACCGGTAGTCCTGGGCAGCCAGCGGCAGCGCCGCGACCAGCAACCCGGTCGTCAACATCAGCTTTCGCATCCTGTCATCCTCTCCAAAGTGAGAATCCCGGCGAACAGCGAACAGTTTCCCATCCGGGCTTGCGCCCCTCGCCCTTCGCCCCCCTCGCTTCGCTCGGGGCATGCCTCGCCATGTCGCTACCGGCGTCGCAGCTCCACGTCACCATCCACCGTGGTGATCCGGATCGAGCTGCGCCCGTCACCCACCGTGCCCCGCATCGCGCGGGGGCCCCACTTGCCGCTCGTCGTGAGCGCGAAGTCGCTCGAGAGCGTCCCGTCCAGCGTCGAGGCGTGCACCGTGAAGCCGCGCCCCTCGGCCATCGCGATCCGCACCGAGCCGTCGACGGTCGAGATCCGCAGGTCGTCCGGCAGCGCGCCGTCGATGGTCATGTCGATGTCGCCGTCCACCGTGGTGATCCGTTCCGGGGCGCGCCCGGTCACCCGGATGTCGCCGTCGACCGTCGCCAGGCGCGAGGGGGCACCGAGGTTCTCGGCGATGATGTCGCCGTCGACCGTGCCGGCGGCCAGCTCGACCCCCTCGGGGAGCCGCACCTGGTAGGTCATCTCGACCTCGAGCGGCTCGCGCCGCCCCCCGGTGTGGCTCGGGCGCGAGCAGCTGTCGCGGCGCTCGCCGACCCGCTCCAGGTACACCGTGCAGACCTTGAAGCCGTTGTCGGTCTCCTCGAGCATCGCCTGCACCAGGTCACCGTTCCCCCGGATCACCCGCTTGGTCACCACCACTTCGGCGGTGCCTCCGCTGGCCCGCCGGACCGTCACCGCCCCGTCGATGTTGCTGATGGAGAGCACCTGGCCGGCCTGCATCGGCTTGCTGAACCGGTAGTCCGGTGCCTGGGCGGGGAGCACCGCGGGGATCTGGAGGGTCGCCGTCGCGGCGAGGAGGAGGATGCCAGCCTTCATGTTGGGCTCCGTTTCGAGAACAGCGATCAGCAATCAGCGATCTGCGATCGGCGAGCAGCGAACAGCGCTGGGCGATCTCTCTCCGGGCGTGCCGGTGTTCGCCGTCCGCCCGTTCAGACGCTGGCAGGGCACTCCAGGGTTGCAGCCCTCAGGTGTCGCCGAGCCGCCGCACCCGCACCCCGCCGTTGAAGGTCTCCACGGTCACGTCGGCGGCGCCGCGGCCGTAGGTCACCGTGAACTCGCGGGCGCGGTCCCAGCCGTTCTGGCGCGAACGGATTCCGTTGCCGGAAGTGGTCCCGGGGATCGCCGTGTCGAACCCGCCCTGGTAGGTGGTCACCCGCAGCCTGGCGTCCACCGTCGGCGGCAGTTCCAGGGTGACCCCGCCGTTGTGGGTGGTGAACGTGTACCGACCGGCCGGGTCCAGGGCGCCGCTCCAGTCGATGCTGCCGTTGGTGCTCTCCAGCGTCACGGCGCGCGAGCGCACGTTGCGGAGCGTGATCCGCTCGTTCACGGTCTCCACGTTGATCGTGCCGGTCGCGCCATCGATGCTCACCCGGCCGGAGAGCGACTCGACGTCGAGGAGCCGGCCGGTGAAATTGCGGACGCTGATCTGTCCTGACGCATTCGAGAGCGACATCGTGCCGGTTCCACCGGTCACGCTCACCTGGCCGTTGAACGACTCCACGTCCAGTTCCTCCGGGGCCTGCTCGACGACGATGTTGCCGTTGACCCCCTCGATCTCGACCCGCGCCCAGCGCGGAACCGTGACGGTGAGCTCGCCCCCGCGGCCGGCGAAGAAGTCGGCCTCGATCGTCACGCGTCGCGACCCGACGCCGACCTCCGCGGCGCCGCGCACCGTGACGACATCGCCGTCGCCGGTGCGAAGCCGGATGCCGCTCATCGCCCCCTCGATCGCCACCGTTGTGCCGCGGCTGATCCGCACCGTGGTGTCGGCCGGAAGTGGCGTCGCCACGAGGGCGGCGAGGAGGAGGGGTACCGTCAGCATCACGACCTCTGGGACGCCATCGTTGCCGCGGTCTCGAGGACGTCGAGCTTCCGCTGCATGGCGCGAGTCAGGTAGCGCGCGGCGCCGAGGTCGGAGGGTGCGGCATCCGCGCGGGCGCGGGCGTCGTTGATCGCGGCGTCGAGCGCGTCGAGCGACGCCGCGATTTCCTCGCGCACCTCGGCGGGCAGCGAGGGTGCTGCAGCAGCATACGCCTGTTCCACCCGCTCGATCGCCGCCGTGAGTGTCGCGGCCGCCTCGTCGTACCCTGCAGGCAGGACGGGCAGGCCGCCAGCCGGCTCGGCCGGGATCCCGGCGACCACGGTCGCCGGCGCGGTGTTGCGGGTGAGCAGCGTGGTCACCGCGGCCGACCCGGCCACCAGCGCCAGCGCCGCGGCCGCCGCCACCGGCCACCGCAGCTTGAGCATCCGGGGGCGGCGCGGGGCGATCCGGCCGGCAATGCCGGGCCAGAGGTCCGCCTCGGGCTCGCGATCCTCCAGCGCGGCGATCGCCGACGCCAGCTGCGGGTCGAGCTCGTCGTTGCGCTCGTGTTCAGTAGCCATCGAGCATCCTCCTCAGGGCCGCGCGGGCCCGCGACAACTGCGACTTCGACGTGCCGGGCACCAGTCCCAGGTGCTCGGCGATCTCCTCGTGCGTCCACCCCTCGATGTCGTGGAGCACGAACACCTGTCGCGCCCCCTGGGGGAGGCGGCTGATCGCCTGCTCCAGGTCGAGCGCCACCCCGGGCGGCACCGGCCGGTCGCCCACCGTGGCGAGCGCCTCGTCGCCGGTGAGCCAGTCCCGCTCGGTCCGTTCGCTCCGCCGCCGGGTCAGCACCACGTTGACCGCCAGACGATACAGCCAGGTCCCGAAGGCGCTCTCGCCCCGGAACGACGACAGCTTGGTCCACGCCCGGACGAACACATCCTGGGTCACCTCGTCGGCGATCCCGGCGTCGGTCATCCGGCGGACCAGCGAGTGGATCCGGGCAACATGACGCCTGTAGAGGCCCTCGAAGGCGGCGTCATCACCGGCCACCGCCTTGCGCACCAGCCGCGCCTCGAGGTCGAGGACGGGCGTGCCGGATGCCGGGGTGGACAGGGCCATGGCGGTGTTCACGACCAGTTGGATGGAGAATCGCGCCGGAAGGTTGCAGCCGCGAAACGGACGACGCGCGAGGCTTCAACTACGACTGTAGCGGTTGCGGCCTCCCCAGAGTGGTGAAGGGTAAAGGGTGAAGGGTGAAGGGGAAGGCGGACCGGTATTCCCCTTCACCCTTCACCCTTCACGTTGCCGGCCATTGCTGCGTGACGCAGTGGAAGGCGCCGAGTCCCCACACCAGCGCGGTGCAGTCGATCACCACCACCCGGCGGGTGGGGAAGAGTTCCTGCAGCGTGGCCCGTGCAATCGCGTCGCGCTCGGCGTCGTAGCCGGGGAGCAGCACCACGTCGTTGCCGATGTAGAAGTTGGCGTAGCTGGCGGGCAGCCGCTCACCGTCGTAGGTCACCGGTCGCGGCATCGGCAGGGTGACGATCCGGAACGGCTCGCCGTCCTGGTCCCGCATGGTGCGGAGCCGGGCAAGGTTGTCCTGCAGCACGTCGTGGTTGACGTCCTGCGGATCGTCCTCGACCACCGTGACGATGGTGCGCGGATCGGTGAAGCGCGACAGGTCATCGATGTGCCCGTCGGTGTCGTCGCCCACGATCCCGTCGCCCAGCCAGAGAATGTGCCGCACGCCCAGGTAGTCGCACAGCCGTTGCTCGATCTCCGCCTTCGAGAGTGTGGGATTGCGATTGGGGTTGAGGAGGCACGCTTCGGTGGTGAGCAGCGTGCCCGCGCCGTTCACGTCGATCGAGCCGCCCTCGAGGATCATCCCCGGGGTGACCACCTCGATGCCGAGCGCCTCGCCGACGTGCCGCGGGATCTGGTTGTCGAGGTCGTACGGCGGGTACTTGTCGCCCCAGGCGTTGTAGCCCCAGTCGAGGATCAGCTGCGCGCCATCGTCGCGCTGCACGAAGATCGGGCCGTGGTCGCGACACCACGCATCGTTGGTGGGAAAGTGGTGGACGAAGACGTTGTCGGTCGCCACTCCCGCCGTGCGGAGCACCCCCCGCGCGTCCGCCTCCATCGCGGCATCGGCGACGTTGATGTGCACCTCCTCGCCCGGGGCGAGGTGGCGCACCATCTCCGCGAAGATCGGCGGCACCGGCTCGAAGTTGCCAGGCCAGCTGGCGCGCTTGTGGGGCCACGACAGCCAGGTGCCGCGGTGGCGATGCCATTCGGCTGGCATCCGATACCCGCGTGCGGCAGGCGTCGGGGCGTTGGTAGCCTCGGAGGCCCCGCCGCCCCGCCCCACGCCTTCGGCGTGGCGGCGGGGGGCGGGGAAATCCCTATTCGTCATCGAGGTACCGCTGCGTGATCGGCTGGTAGGCGTCGATCCGGCGGTCGCGCAGGAACGGCCAGTGGGTGCGCACCACGTCCACCTGGGCGAGGTCGCAATCGGCCACCAGCACCTCCTCGTCCTGGCCCGCCTTGGCGATCACCCGGCCGTTGGGATCGGCGATGAACGACCCGCCCCAGAACTCGATCCCCGGCGCGTTCGGTTCGCTCCCCGGCAGCACTTCGTGGCCGGTGCGGTTGACGGCGCAGACGAACACGCCGTTGGCCACGGCGTGGCTGCGCTGGATGGTTTCCCACGCCGCCTGCTGCCGCTCGCCGTACTCCTCCTTCTCCGGCGGCAGCCAGCCGATCGCAGTGGGATAGAACAGCACCTCCGCGCCCGAGAGCGCGGTGAGCCGCGCCGCCTCCGGGTACCACTGGTCCCAGCAGATCAGCACGCCGATCCGGCCGTGCTTCGTGTCCCAGCGCCTGAAGCCCAGGTCGCCCGGCGTGAAGTAGAACTTCTCGTAGAACTGCGGGTCGTCGGGGATGTGCATCTTGCGGTACTTCCCCAGGTACGATCCGTCGGCATCGATCACCGCGGCGGTGTTGTGGTAGAGCCCCTCGGCGCGCTTCTCGAACAGCGACGCGACGATCACCACGTCGAGCTCCTTCGCGACCGCCTGCAGCGCGGACGTGCTGGGGCCGGGGATCGGCTCGGCCAGCTTGAAGAAGTCGTGGTCCTCGCGCTGGCAGAAGTAGTACCAGCCGAAGAGTTCCTGCAGGCAGACGATCTGCGCCCCCTTGGCCGCCGCCTCGCGGATTCCCGCGATGGCGCGGTCGAGGTTCTGGGCGGGGTCGTCGCCTGCCCGCTGCTGGACGAGTCCGATCCGGACGGTGCGTGAGGCAGTCATGCGGGAAAGCTAACGATCCTGCCGGGGCGGGGGCGACGCGCTGCGGCCCTTTCCCTTGCCCCTGATCTGGCCCATACTAGTGGATTCCTCCTCCACAACGGGGCAGCCATGGACGACATCCGCCCGCGGCTCGAGCAGGCGCTCGGCGACAGCTACGCCTTCGAGCGTGAGCTGGGCGGCGGCGGGATGTCGCGCACCTACGTCGCCGAGGAGCGCGCCCTCAAGCGGCGGGTGGTGATCAAGGTGCTGGCTCCGGAGCTGCTCGCCGGTCTCTCGGTCGAGCGGTTCCGGCGCGAGGTGCTGCTCGCCGCCCAGCTGCAGCACCCGCACATCGTGCCGGTGCTCAGTACCGGCGAGGTCGACGGCATCCCGTGGTTCACGATGCCGTACGTCGAGGGCGACTCGCTCCGCCAGCGGCTCGCCAAGGGCGCGCTCCGGATCGGCGAGGCGGTCGGTGTACTGCGCGATGTGGCGCGCGCCCTCGCCTACGCCCATCGCCACGGCGTGGTGCACCGCGACATCAAGCCCGACAACGTGCTCCTCTCCGAGGGCAGCGCCACCGTCACCGACTTCGGCATCGCCAAGGCGATCAACGCGGCGCGCACCGACGGCGGTGCCAACGAGACGCTGACCCAGGTCGGCACGTCGATCGGCACGCCGGCCTACATGGCGCCCGAGCAGGCCGCCGGCGATCCCGACACCGACCACCGCGCCGACCTCTACGCGTTCGGCGTGATGGCCTACGAGCTCCTGGCGGGCCAGACGCCGTTCCGGGCGACCACGCCGACCAAGCTGCTCGCGGCGCACATGAGCGAGACGCCACGCGACGTGCTCGAGCTGCGGCCCGACTGTCCCGAGCCGCTCGCCGCGCTGGTGATGCGCTGCCTCGCCAAGGATCCCGACGACCGGCCGGCCGATGCCGGCGACCTGGTCGGCGTGCTCGACACGGTGACCTCCAGCGGCTCCGGGGCCGCGGCGCCGGCGATCCTGCAGGGCGGCCCGATCCGGTTGGGCCGCGCGGTGGGGCTGTGGGCCGGTGCCACCGCGCTGGTGGCAATCACCGCCTGGGCGGCCACCGAGGTGATCGGCCTTCCCGACTGGGTCTTCCCGGGATCGATCGGCGTGATGCTCGCCGGACTCCCCGTGCTCGGCTTCACCGCCTACGTCCAGCGAGCCACGCACAAGGCGTTCACCGCGACGCCGCACCGCACCCCGGCGCCGCAGGGGACGCTGGCCACGCTGGCGCTCAAGGCGAGCCCCCACGTGTCGTGGCGCCGCACCTGGCTCGGCGGTGCGATCGCGGTCGGCGGCTTCGCGGCGCTGGTCGTCACCTTCATGGTGATGCGGGCGCTCGGCATCGGGCCGATGGCATCGCTGCAGGCCACCGGTGCCTTCAGCGGCCGCGAGAAGTTGGTGATCGCTGACTTCGGCTCGCCACCGAGCGACTCGACGCTTGGCGCCACGGTGGCCGAGGCGCTGCGCACCGATCTGGCCCAATCCAGCTCCCTCGACGTGCTCACCCGAACGGCGATCCGTGAGCAGCTGGCGTTGATGGAGCGGCCGGCGGACGCGGCGGTGCGCTTCGAGTTGGCGCGGGAGATCGCCACCCGTGAGGGCGCCAAGGCGGTGCTCGACGGCGGGATCCAGCAGCTGGGGTCGAGGTACGTGATCTCGGCCCGGCTCGTCTCCGCGCTCGATGGCAACGACCTGGCCCTCTTTCGCCAGGAAGCCTCCTCACAGGACGACCTGCTTCCCGCACTCGGCAAGTTGGCCAAGGACATCCGGGCCAAGACCGGCGAGTCGCTGAGGAACATCCGCTCGAGCAGCGAGCTCGAACGGGTGACCACGCCGTCGCTCACGGCGCTCCGCACGTATGTCGAGGCGGCGCGGCTCGCCGCCGCGGCGAGCGCGGGAGACCGTGACGCTGCGCTGATCCGGGGCGCGGTGACGGCGGATGCCGCGTTCGCGATGGCCTGGCGAAAGCTGTCGGTGCTCCTCAACAACGAGGGACGGGATCGTCAGGCGATGCTCGACGCGATAAGCACCGCGTACCGGCACCGCGACCGGCTCACCGAGATGGAACGGCTCCTCACCGAGGGGTTCTACTACACGCGCGGCCCCGCTCCCGATCGCCAGCGCGCCATCGCGGCGTACGAGGAGGCGGCGCGGCTCGACACCCTCAACACCTCGGCGCTCAACAAAGCCGCGGTGGTCCTCGGCGAGATGCGCGAGTTTGCCCGCGCCGAGTCGCTCTATCGCCGTGTCGTTCGCTTGCCGCGCTCGTTCGGCGGGGCATTCACCAACCTGCTGATTGCCCAGATCAACACCGGTAACATCGCCGACGTCGATTCGACCGTGGCGCTCTACCGCGCGCGCTATCCGGAGAGCAATGACATCTGGGAGGCAGAGTGGTACGCGGCATGGGCCCGACAGGACCGCGGCCGGGCCGATTCCATCGCCGCGGCGGTCGCCGCCGACCCCAAGACGTTGCGCCAGGCGATCCGGGCCAACGATGGCCTGGCGGCGCTCGCCCAGCTTGAGGGGCGCTTCCGCGACGCGCAGGTGGCGCAGGCAAGGAGCACTGCCGCGCTGTACCGAGCCCAGGCGACCACCGGAAACCTCCTGCAGTTCGCGATCGACACGGCGTTCCTGTTGGCCGCCCGGGGTGAGCGCGATGCCGCCATCGCCACCCTGGAGGCGGGACTCCGTCGCGCGCCGATGGCCGAGATTCCGGCATCGGAGCGCCCATGGGGGGCCCTCCGCAACCTCGGGGCCCTCACGGCGCATCCCGAAGTGGTCCGGCGTGCCATCGACGGCTTCGAACGCGACCAGGCAGCCCTGTCGGTGGACGCCGAGGGGCAGCGGATCGGGTACCAAGCCGCCCTCGCGTTCGCCGAGGAGCGCTGGGCCGATGCCATCCGCCTGACGCGCGAGGCCGAGGCGCGGTTCATGTGGCCGCCGAAGGCCGGCGAGGCGGTCCGTGGCATCGCCTTCCGTGCCCTGGGGCAGCCCGATTCGGCGATCGCCGCGTTCGAGCAGAGCCTGGTGATCCCCGATCCGTTCGTGTTCACGGATGCCACCTGGCGCGCCCGGGCGCTGTTCGAGCTCGCCGAGGCACACGAGGGGAAGGGCAACCGCGCCGAGGCGATCCGCCGCTACGGTGAGCTGGCGGAGTTGTGGCGCGGTGCCGATCCGGTGCTCCAGCCCCGGGTCCGCGAAATCCGCGACCGGATCACGCGGCTCCAGCGCGAGATCGGTTGAGTCTTGCGCCACTCTCCACCGATGCGGCGATAGATTCCTCCCGTGCCCGAGCCCTCCATCCCCGACCCCCGCACCCGCTACCGCCAGACGGCGGTGCGGGTGTTCGCGGTGCAGGCGGTGACCCTCCTCATCCTCTGGTGGCTGCAGGCCACCTTCGCGGTGTGACGGCGGTTTCGTGCATCCGCTGAACTGGACCATCCTCATCGCGTACATCGCCTACGTCCTCTGGGACGGCATCCGGCGGTCGCGCGACACCAACAACATCGAGGGCTACTTCCTCGCCAACCGGTCGCTGCCGTGGTGGGCGGTGGGGCTGTCGGTGATGGCAACCCAGCTCTCCGCCGTGACGATGATCGGCACCACGGGGCAGGGCGCCACCGACGGGCTGCGCTTCATCCAGTTCTACTTCGGGCTGCCACTGGCCATGGTGATCCTCGGCGTGACGCTGGTGCCGTTCCTCCACGGCGCCAAGGTCTACACCGCCTACGAATACCTCGAACGGCGCTTCGACGCGAAGACCCGCTCGCTCACCTCGTTCCTCTTCCTGCTGTCGCGCGGGATGTCCTGCGGGACGATCATCGCCGCCCCGGCCGTGGTCCTGTCGGCGATCTTTGGGTGGGAGTTGAGCTGGTCGGTCGCGATGATCGGCATCCCGACGGTGCTCTACACCATGATTGGCGGCGTGCAGGCGGTGACGTGGGCCGACGTCAAGCAGATGGTGCTGATCGTGGGGGCGCTCCTCGCGATCGTGGTGGTCCTCCTGCTGAAGATTCCGGTGTCGCCGACCGAGGCGTTCTCCCTCGCGGGCGCCACCGGGCGGCTGCAGGTCTTCGACTTCTCGTGGGACGTCACCCAGACGTACACCTTCTGGTCGGGCATCCTCGGCGGGACGTTCCTGATGCTGTCGTACTTCGGCACCGACCAGAGCCAGGTGCAGCGATACCTCACGGCCAAGTCGGTGGACGACGCGCGCACCTCGCTGCTGGTGAGCGCCTACTGGAAGATCCCGCTGCAGGCGCTGGTGCTGATCGTCGGGGTGCTGGTGTGGGTGTTCTACCTCTTCACCCCGGGGCCGCTGCTCTGGAATCCCGCCGCCGAGGCGCGCGTGCAGGTGGAGGCGCCGGCGGAGTACCAGGCGCTGCAGGGGCGGTATGCGGAGGCGGTCACGCTCCGGACGCAGGCGGCGAGTGCCGCAGCCGACGCGGCGACGGCCGTGCCCGTCCGCGAGGCGTTCGTCGCCTCCGAGGCGGCGGTCACCGCGGTCCGGGGCGAGGCGCTCGAGCTGGTCACCCGGGTGACCGGCGAGCCGTCGCGTGACGTGAACTACATCATCCCCCGCTTCGTCCTCGACTGGCTGCCGCTCGGCCTGGCCGGGATCTTCATCGCCGGCGTGATCGCCGCAGCCATGTCGAGCATCGCGGCGGAGCTCAATTCGCTCTCCACCGCGAGCGTGATCGACTTCTACCGCCGCTGGTGGCGGCCCGACGGCAGCGAGGCGCACCTGCTGGCGGTGGGCAAGGTCTCGACCGGCCTGTGGGGGATCTTCGCCTGCGTGGTGGCGACCTATGCCGCCAACCTCGGGTCGCTCATCGAGGTGGTAAACCGGTTCCGCTCGTTCTTCTACGGATCGATTCTCGGCGTCTTCCTGCTGGCGATGATCCCGCGCACGCGAGGGCGCGGCGCGTTCTTCGGTCTCCTCACCGGGATGGCGGCGGTGGCCGCGGTCTCCTTCGGGCTGCCGGAGGTCTCGTTCCTCTGGCACAACGTGATCGGTGCGGTCACGGTGGTGCTGGTCGGGATCGCCCTCAGCGTCGTCCCGCCGCGACGCGCCACCGCCTGACCATGCGCCGTGTCCTCGGTGCCGTCGCGGTCGCGATGGCAATCGGTGTGCTTCCCCTCGGTGCCCAGCGGATCGACTGGAGCACCAGCGCCGTGCTGTACGGTGACAACACCGAGTTCTTCACCCCCTACCGCACCGGCGAGACGATCTTCGGCGGCCAGGTGACCTCCTGGCTCGACGCCGCCGTGGGGCGCCACACGTCGCTGCGCGCGGGCCTGTTCGCCGACCGCCGCTGGGGAAGCGAGGAGTTCACCGACTCGCTCAAGCCGGTGCTGGCCGTCCGCCACGAGACCCGCCACTCGCTCGGCGTGATCGGGACCCTCGAGAACGCACGTCGGCATGATCTCCTCGATCCGCTGATGGTGAGCACGCGCGAACTCACCACGCCGATCGAGTACGGCCTGCAGTGGCGCGAGCGGCGCGGGTGGTTCGAGGGCGAGGCGTGGATCAACTGGCAGCGGCTCAACACCCCCGAGCAGCGCGAGGCGTTCGAGGTGGGTGCCGTGATGCGCGGTGACGTGACCGACTGGCTGGCGCTCCACGCGCAGCACCTCTGGTCGCACCGCGGCGGCCAGCTGCACGATGCCGGCGTGCCGGTTACCAACAATCGCGTCACCGCGCTGGGGGCCGAGGTGCGTGAAAACCTCGGCGCGCTGGGCCCGTCGTCGCTCGCGGCGTTCCGGATCTGGAGCGCCGGCCATCTCGATCCGGATTATCCCGCCGACCGCCCCGAGGACGGGGCGGGGACGTGGCTCCGCGCGGCGGTCACGCCGCTGTGGGATGTGGAGCTGTTCGCCGTCCACTGGCGCGGCAGCGATTTCGAGGCCGCCACAGGCGATCCCAACTACGGTTCACCGGGCAAGGTGCCCGGCTTCTACCGCGCGGAGCGGAAGTACACCGAGATCGGGCTGCTCAAGCACGTCCGGCCGCGGCGCGGCGGTGTGGAGCTCGACGCCGAGGTGCGCTGGCACCGGATCGACGACGAGGAGAGCGAGGCGTTCCTGGGAACGAACTGGGAGCTGAGCTACCGGGTGGTGGTGCGGGCGCCGGTGAGCGTGCGGCTGCGGCGGTAGCGAGGCACTGTCACCCCGAGGGAGGTACTGTCACCCCGAGCGAAGCGAGGGGGCGGGCGCTGGCAAATGCGAGTGCCGGCCTCCGCCCCCTCGCTTCGCTCGGGGTGACAATCCTTCCCTCGGGGTGACAGGTACTCCGCTAAACCCGCAGCCGCTCCGCCAGCCGATCCCGCGCCGCGCCGCGCATCCCCTCGAGTCGCTGCCACGCCTCCGCTCTCTCGCCAAGCGACGGCTCCTCGCGCGCCAGCGAAAAGAGGTCGAGTGCCGCGTGCACCACCACCTCCGCCACATCGAGCCCGTCGCGCTCGACCAGCCGCCAGGCGCCGGCGAGCGCCGCGCTCCGCACCGTCGCCGGCGGCACCGTGCCCGAGAGGAACCGGTCGAGCTCGTCGTCGTCCACCGTTGCCTCGACCACCAGTGGCGTGGCGAGCTCGAGCATCAGCTGCCGGATCGGGGCGGGGAAGTCGCTCGCGCCCACCACGTGCGAACCGTTGGCCGCGTCCCGCTCGCGCACGTGCACGCGGGAGGCGACGACGCCGACGACCACCGGCTCGCAGCGGAACGTGAGCTGGTGCCGGGTGGCGACGTGCCGGACCATCACGTCGTCGCCCTCCACGCGCCAGTCGTGCGCCGGCATCCGCACCCGCTCCAGCTCTCCCGGTGCGAGATCACGGAGCGCGGCCAGGCCGGCGGCGATCCGCACCCGGGCATGCCGCTGTAGAATCACCCGGTCGCGCCAGATGGTGGCACCGTCGCCGTCCGCGGGATCGTTCGACTCGGCGCGCTCGAGTGCGAGCACCAACGCCGCCTCCAACGCCTCGGCGTCGTCGTGGGGCAGGAACTCGAGTGCCCGGGCGGCGTGCTGCAGCACGAGCCGCGGCTCGATCCGCGCCAGGTCATCGAAGAACCAGGCGCACGAGGTGAACATCGCGAGCCGATGTCGCTCGGCATCCAGCAGCGCGAGGGCACGGTCGGGGAGGTCGGTGACGCCGTCGAGATCCGGCCCCGCGGCATCACCGACCTCACGCCGCTCTCCCGTCTCGCCGGGCCAGTCGCGCTCGACCACGGCCTCGATCCCGGCCGACATCACCTGCAGTCCTGCGCGCAGCGGGGCGCGCCATGCCTGCGAGGTGCCCGGCTCCATCCGGCAGCCGCACTCTTCCTGCCAGCGCCCCAACCCGTGCGCACAACTCCACGACGTCGGCTCGACCAGCGTCGCCTCCGCCGCCGGTTCGACCTCGGCAACCAACCCTTCTGCGCCGATGATCCGGAGGTCGTCGCGATCGGCCAGCCGGTCGAGCATCACGCCGAGCGCGAGGTTGCCGAAGCGATGGTGGTGGCCGTAGGTCTCGCCGTCGGTGGCCAATGTGCACGCGACAGGCGACGGGCGAGGGGCGAGGGGCGCTGTGTTCTCGCCCTTCGCCCCTCGCCCCTCGCCCGTCGCTGCGACGAGGGCATCAGCAAACGCGCCCCCGTCCTTCAGCAGCTCCCCGAACGCCACGCCATGCGAGAGCGCGCCGTCGTACACCACAAGCGCCAGCGACCTGCCGTTGCCTCGCCAGCGCAGCGGGCGACCGAGCGGGTCGGGGGCAGTGACCTGGTGCGGAGCGACGATGGTAAAGCGGATCCCCTCCTCCGCCAGCACCTCGAGGGTCTCGGTGTCCACCGCCGTCTCGGGGAGCCACATTCCTGCCGGATCCCGGCCGAACACCCGGCGGAAGTCGCGGATCCCCCAGCGGATCTCGGTCTGCTTGTCGCGCCGCGAGACCAGCGGCAGAATCACGTGGTGAAACGGCATCGCGATCGCATTGCCGTGTCCGGTGCGAGCGCTGGCCGCGCGATCGCCGGCAACCATCGCGGCCAGGACGGCTGGCTCGTCCCGCTCGAGCCACCGGACCAGCGTCGGGCCGACGTTGAACGACAGCCGGGCATAGGCATTGAACACGCGCCGCACGGCGCCGTGCTCGTCGAGCACCGGCACCGCGGCGAGTGCGGCGTAGCACTCCCGGGTGATCCGCGCGTTCCAGTCGTGGTCGGGGGCCGCGCTCGGCTCGGTGGGCACCAGCTCGAGCCACGGATCCTCGCGGGGCGGCTGGTAGAAATGGCCGTGGACCACCAGCCGATGGCGACCGTCGCTCATGGGTGGGTGACGTCGGACGCCGCGGCGATCGCCCCGATCAGCGTGTCGAACGGGCCGTCGATCCTGTGGTACGCCTCGGCGATGCCGCGCGCCCCGGCCAGGTCGCCGGAGCCGCCCTCCAGCACCGGCAGCAGCCGCTCAAGTGCGTCGCAGTGGCCGTTGAAGCGCTTGGTGGCATAGTCACCCGCCGCGCCGGTGCTGATGATGAACTGCCAGTCCGACGACTGCGCCAGCAGCAGTTCGCGCGCTGCCTGCTCCAGCACCGGTTGCACCGCCTCGTGCGCCAGCGCGCCGGGGACCGCATTCCAGAACCGCTCCTCCAGTGGCCACAGCCGCCGCCACGTCCAGGCGGTCTCGTCATTGAGCCACATCGAGAAGTCGCCGTTGGCACCCCACGACCCTTCCGGCATCCGGATCACGGTGGTTGGCGGCGCCTCCTCGAGGCTCCTCCCCGCGGTGACCGGATGCACGTGTCCCTCGCCCGTCAGGCCATCGTAGAGCGCACCGAGGAAGTCGACCCCCTCGAACCACCAGTGGCCGAAGAGTTCGGTGTCGAATGGCGCCATGATGCCCGTGTCACCGGAGCGGGTATCGGCGCCGAGTCGCTCGAGCAGCGAGCGGAAGTGGGTGGCATGGCCGCGCACCGCATCGCTCGCCTCGTCCGGCCGGTACGGCGCCTTGGCGCCGAGATCGGCGGCGGGATCGGTGACGCGCCAGAACTTGAGTCCGCCGGGATAACGGATCTTGTGGAACTCGAGGTAGCGCGAGTCACCGGGATAACCACCGTGGCGGCTCCACACCCGTGCGGTGGTTTCCGGATCGCGCACCAGGACCCGCATCGGGCGACCGCGTCCGCGCTCCTTGCGGCCCACCTGGTAGGCGCGATACGGCGAACGGCGCGCCAGGCGGCCGGTCCGGATCTCGGTGCTCTCGCCGTCGTAGAGCTCGGCCGCCTCACCGGCGTGCGCCAGGTGCGCGTCGACCACGAACCAGCGGAACCCGGCGTCGCGAAGGTGTTCGTCGGTGCCGCGCCGAAGCGCCATGCCGCGCGCCTCGGGGAGCGGCTGCCACGGTCCGCGCGGCCGGTAGGCGCACTCCGGTGCCCAGCATCCCGTGGGGAGCTCGCCAAACCGGCGCAGGTGCTCGGCACGGCCCACCAGCAGCTGCAGCCGGATCGACTCGTCGCGACCGAGCAACGGCAGGAAGCCGTGGGTGGCGGCTGACGAGATCAGCTCGATCCGTCCCGACTCGGCGTGCCGCCGGAACGCCGCGATCAGGTCGCCGTCGAGCCGCTGCCACGTGTCGCGCAGGCCGGTGATGTGCCGCTCCCAGAACGGCACCAGCGGCAGCAGCTCCTCATCGCCCGTCTCGCGCAGCGACGCCGGCGCCTCGGCGATGGTCTCCAGCCGGTGGGCGAAGTAGTCCTCGATCTCGCCGCGATAGGAGCTGTCGGCGAGCTGCGCCGCCAGGATCGGCGTGATGCCGACGGTGATCGGCGTGGGTGTGTCGGTGGCGTCGGCGCGATCGAGCATCGCCAGCAGCGGCAGGTAGGTGTCGAGCGTCGCCTCGGAGAGCCAGTCACTGCCGTGCGGCCAGCGGCCGTGGTTGAGCACCCATGGCAGGTGGGAGTGCAGGGTGAGGACGAATCGCATGCTCACGCCAGCGCCCGGGCGCGCCAGTCGATGGCGCGGGCGTAGATCTCGAGGTACTTCTCCGCCACCCGGTCCCAGCCGAAGTCGCGACCCATCGCCTCGCGCTGCATCTCGCGCCAGGCCCGCGGCGAGGCGTGCTCGGTGAGCGCCCGCCACATGCCGCCGGCGAGCGCTCGCTCCTCGAAGGCGTCGAAGAGGAAGCCGCTGATGCCGTCGTCGATGGTGTCGGCGAGGCCACCCACGCGCCGCGCCACCGGGATGGTGCCGTAGCGCTGCGCCCGCATCTGGGTCAGGCCGCACGGCTCGTACTGCGACGGCATCATGAACAGGTCGGCGCCCGCCATCAGCACGTGCTCGAGCTCGTCGGAAAACTTCGTCTCGACGCCGATCCGGTTCGGCATGGCGCGGTGCAGCGCGTGCAGCCCCTCCTCGAACCGCTTGTCGCCGCTGCCGAGGAACACGAACTGGGCCGGGAGCTGGAAGAGGCCGTGGTTGTGGATCACCAGGTCGAGCCCCTTCTGGGTCGCCATCCGGCCGGCCAGCGCCACCACCGGCACGAACGGGTTCACCGGCAGATCGAACCGCCGCTGCAGGTCGGCCTTGCACTCGCGCTTCCCCTCCAGCGCATCCACCGTGTAGGTGGCGGCGATCTGGCTGTCGCGCGCCGGGTCCCACTCGGTCATGTCGATGCCGTTGAGGGCGCCCGTGAAGCGCTCACCCAGGTGCTGGAAGTTCTCGTGCAGCCCGAAGCCGCCCGCGACCGTGCGCAGCTCCTCGGCGTGCGTGGGCGAGACGGTGGTGGCGGCATCGCAGTGAGTGAGCCCGCCCTTGAGGAAGTTCACCTGCCCGTGCCACTCGAGCTTGTCGAAGGTGTACACGCTCCACGGCAGGCCGATGGCGGGGATCACGTCGCCCCCAAAGTGCCCCTGGTAGCCGCCGTTGTGGATCGACAGTGCCACCGGGATCCGGGCGAACCACGGGTCGTCGCCCCACCAGGTGCGCAGGTAGACCGCCGCCAGTGCGGCGTGCCAGTCATGGATGTGGAGCAGCACCGGTCCCTCGGCGATGCGCGGCAGTGCCGCGACCGCCGCCGCGGAGAACATCGCGAACCGGAGGTGGTTGTCGGGATAGTCGCGTCCCTGCTCGCCGTAAATCCCGTCGCGATCGAAGAACCCGTCGTGCTGCACCAGGTAGGTGGGCGTCCCGGAGGCCGGGTCACGGTCGCGCCAGAGCTGGAAGCGTTCCTCGCGGGACCCGAAGTGGAGCGCGTAGGGCTCGCCCACGGGTTCCAGCTCGCGGAGGTGCTTCCGCGCGGTGCGATAGAGCGGCAGGATCGCCGCGGTGGCCAGCCCGCGGCGGTGCTGGTAGCGATGCAGCCCCCACGCCGCCTCCGCGAGCCCACCCGTGCGCGCGTACGGATAGTACTCCGCGCTCACGTGGACCACCGTGGGTGGCGCGCCGTCGACCGGCGGCAGCGAGAGGGTCGAGTCAGGCATCGGTCAGGTGAGTGGCGGGTCGTCGGTGAACGGGTCGCCGCGCAGGATCGGCGCGTAGTAGCCCCGGGCATAGTCCTGCAGCATCCGCCGCGACGTGAACCGGCGCCCGCTGATCCGGATCGCCTCCTTCATGCGCTGCACCCACGCCTGCGGGATGCCGTTGTCATCCCGATCATACCACATCGGGACGATCTCGTTCTCCAGCAGCCGGTAGAGGTGCTCGGCGTCGACGGCGTCGGCGTCCTCGTTCGGCCCGGCGAGCGGGATCGTCCAGCCGTTGCGGCCGGTGGCGCCCTCCTCCCACCATCCGTCCAGCGTGGAGAGCTGCGGGATCCCGTTCAGCGCCGCCTTCATCCCGCTGGTGCCGCTCGCCTCGAGCGGCACGCGCGGCACGTTGAGCCAGAGGTCCACGCCCTGCACCAGCAGGTGGGCGAGGTGCATGTCATAGTCCTCGAGGAACGCGACGCGTCCCTCGAACACCGGATCGCGGGTGAAGTGGTACAGCGACCGCAGCACTTCCTTGCCGGGGTCGTCCTGCGGGTGCGCCTTGCCGGCCACCACCACCTGCACCGGCCGGCGCGCGTCGGTGAGCAAGCGGCGCAGGCGCTCCACGTCGCGGAAGAGCAGGTTGGCGCGCTTGTACGTGGCGAACCGCCGCGCGAAGCCGATGGTGAAGGTGTGCGGGTCGAGCAGCGTGCCGGCGGCCACCACCTGTGCGGCCTCGCGCCACGTGGTGGTCCAGCGTCGACGCGCCTCCTCGCGGACGTGCCGCAGCAGCACGTCCTTGAGTTCGCCGTGCACCTCCCAGACCTTCTTGCTGTCGAGGCCGAGGATGGCGTCCCAGGTTTCCGGCTCGTCGAGCCGGGCGCCCCAGTCCGGGCCGAGGTGGTGGTCGAGCAGGCGCATCACCGGGTTGGCCATCCAGGTGGCGAGATGGACGCCATTGGTGACGGCGCCGATCGGAACCGCGTCCACCGATCGCTCGCTCCAGAGGTCGCCCCAGATCTCGCGCGAGACGTGGCCGTGGCGCTGGGCCACGCCGTTGACGTGACCGGCCAGGCGCATCGCCAGCACCGTCATGTGGAACTGCCCCGGATCACGGCGGGGATGCACGCCCAGTCCCAGCACGTGCGTTGCCGCCTCGCCGAAGCTGCCCAGGTACTCCCCGCCGGCACACTCGGCGACACTCGACAGGTCGAAGTGGTCGTGCCCCGCGGGCACCGGCGTGTGGGTGGTGAACACCGTGGTGCGCCGCACCTCGCGGACGGCATCGCCGAATGCGCCGCCCGCCAGCATGCGCTCGCGGACCCGCTCGAGCATCAGGAACGCGGCGTGCCCTTCGTTGGCGTGCCACGCCGCCGGCGTGATCCCCAGGGCGCGGAGCACCCGCACGCCGCCCACGCCGAGGACCCACTCCTGCCGCAAGCGCATCGGCAGGCCGCCGGAGTAGAGCTTGCTGGTGAGCGAGCGGTCGGGCTCGTCGTTCTCGGGAATGTCCGTGTCGAGCAGGAAGAGCGGTGCGCGACCGGCGCGCATCGTCCACGCCTTGATCCGGATCACGCGTCCGAAGGTCTCGAGCTCGGTGAGCCAGTCGTGGCCATTGGCGCCGGGCACCGGCACCAGCGGCGTCAGGGCTGGCGAGATCCGCTCCTCGCCGTCCTCCTGCCAACCGTCGGGCCGGATCCGCTGGTCGAAGTAGCCCTTCTTGTAGAAGAGCCCCACGCCCACGAACGGCAGGCCGAGGTCCGACGCCGTCTTGCAGTGATCACCGGCAAGGATGCCCAGCCCGCCCGAGTAGATCGGCACCGAGGAGTGCAACCCGAACTCGGCACAGAAATAGGCCACCGGATGTGTGGGATCGATCTCCGGAAACGCCTCCGTGAACCAGCCGGCGGTTCCCGACATCTCCACCGCCAGCCAGTCCATGACCTGGTCGTAGTGCGCGAGAAAATCGGGGTCGCGGGTGAGCTGCTCGAGGCGCGCTGCCGGCACCCGGCGCAGCAGCAGGATCGGGTTGTGATGGCAGAAGTGCCAGAGGGCCGGGTCGATCCGGCGGAACAGCCCCCGGGCCTGCCGGTGCCAGCTCCAGGCGATGTTGACGGCCAACCGGGCCAGTCCCTCTAGGCGAGTGGGAAGCGGAGGGATCTTGGCGCGGGCGGCGGTGTCGATATCCATGGGCGGAACTCAACCTGAAACGGTCGGCGGCGCAAGCTCTGCCGCCGTGGAGATGCCGGCCCGTTACGGGTCCCGGGCCGCGGCTCGGGATCCCACCTCAATCAAGGGAGTGCGCATGCGCGGAACCATGATCGCGGGGATCATCCTGATCCTCCTCGGCGGCTGGGTGACCCTCAACGGCGGCAGCTTCACCACCCGGGAGACCGTGCTCGACATCGGCGACGTGGAGATCACGGCGCAGGAGGAGCGCCCGATCCCGCTCTGGGTCGGCATCGGGGCGATCGTGGTGGGGCTGGGGTTGGTGGCGACAGGAGCGAAGAAGCCGTAGGGTGATGCAGGCGCGCCGCTCGGGACGCGCGGTGCCGTCATCGCGCGTCCCGAGGGACGCGCCTGCACCTCCGTCCTACCGCACGGCGAACGGAATCGTCCCGCGATGACGTACTTCCCGGCGGGCATCGGTCCCTCGATCTGGGCCACGATGGGGGCGCTGTCGCGCGCCTCCATCGTGAGCTTGCCGAGCTTGACGGTGCCGTTGGGGCCGGTGAGGGTCACCGACGAGAGCCGGAGTTGCGGCGTCTGGGAATACCAGAGGCAGATCTGCGTCGGCGCCTTCGCCAGCACGCTGTCCTTGGCCGGCAGCGAGCCGGTGAGGCGGAGGTGCATGGTGGAATCGGCGGGGCGGGGCGTGGCCAGGGCGGCCACGGCCGCGACCGCGGTGAACGCCAGTGTCCGGTGCAGGGCCTTCGTCACGTCGTCTCCCGGTGCGCGATTACCATTCTCGGCGGACGGGACCCTGCCCGCCCCTCGACCCGAGCAAACTGCCGCCAATGACCCCGCATCTCAAGTTCTGCTGGCTGTTCCTGCTCGCGGCGTGCGGCGGGGATCCCCTCCTTGAGCGCGTCGCCGCCAGGTCGGTGACGTCGGGCGAGCTGCGGATGCACACCGTGTACGCCCTGCCGCCGTTCACCGATGCCCCGATGCCGGTGTACCTGGTGGTGGTGAACCAGGGCACGTTGGCCGACACGCTGGTGGCGGCGAGCTCGCCCTCCTCGGCGTCGGTGATGGTGCACGGGGGCGGCATGGAGATGCTGCACGCGCTGCCGGTTCCGGCCGGCGACGAGCTGGAGCTGGCGCCCGGCGGGCTGCACCTGATGCTTGCCCCGCCACTGGACCGCCGCCACGTGCGGGGAGACTCGGTCTCGGTGACGCTGCGATTCGCCCTGAGCGGGGACGTGACACTCTGGGCGTTCGTGATCGACTACGCGGAGGTGGATGCGGTGCGCCGCTAGGGCAGCGGGAGCGGTGGCGTGACGGAGCGGGTCGCCCTACTGTAGGGTGAACCGGAGGTGATGATGGGGTCGTGGCTGCGCCGGATCCGAGGGGCGATGGTGATGGGGGTGCTCTGGGCGTTCGGTTGGGCGCTGCTCAGCATCCCGATGGAGCTGTTCATCGATCCCGACGGTCGGATCGCCGACATCTGGCCGATGGTGCTCGCGATGCCGGGATTCATCGCCGGAACGTTCTTCGCGATCGTCCTCGCGGCGACCGAGCGGCAGCGGCAGTTCGAGGAGCTGTCCCTCGGTCGCACGCTCACCTGGGGCGTGATCGCCGGCGCACTGCTCGGCAGCGGGGTGGTCGCACTCCTCGCCGGTCCCACCTCACCGCCGCTCTGGCAGATGGCGGCATTCATCGCCGGGCCGATCACGGTGCTGAGCGCCGCGTCGGCCGCCGGCACCCTGGCGATCGCGCGCAAGGGTGAGGGCCGGGAGCTGCCACCGGGGGATGGCGGCTCCTGACCGCCTACCGATCGCGCAGCCGAGCAGGCAGTTCCGCCACCACGATGTAGCGCTCCCCCGCCTCGCCATCGGCAAAGAGGTAGATCCGGTCGCCGCGGACCACGGGCGTCAGGAACGCGCTGATCCCCTTTGGCCCGCGCACAGTGGTCAGGAACTCGCCTTCGGGAGTGAAGACATCCCAGCGCGGAGCCGAGTCGCTGGCAACGGAGCGGCCGAGCCACAGGCGATCGCGGTCGTCCGTGAAGGTGCTGGTGAGCGCTGGCCGAGTCTTCGGCATAAACGCCATGAGGTCGTCGATGAGCGTGGGCAGTCGCTCCGCCTGACTGGACATCCGCTCGCGCCACTCGGCGATGTCCGCATCGGTGAGCGGGACACCTGGGTCGTTGACGCGCAGCACCATCGTGGTGTCGGCATCGAGGTTGAGGCGCACCACCACGAAGCTGTCGGCGTGGGTGACCCACACTCGCTGCCGCTGGTCCATCACCATGGCCGCTCGCCCGGCGAAGGGCAGACCCATCACCATCTGGCCCCCACCGTACGATGCGCGGTAGCTCCGCCAGCTGCCCTCATCGAGCGAGACCGAGTCGCGGGCCTCGGTCGCGGGGTCGTAGTACCTC
This sequence comes from uncultured Gemmatimonadota bacterium, assembly GCA_937961295.1. Lineage (GTDB taxonomy): Bacteria > Gemmatimonadota > Gemmatimonadetes > Gemmatimonadales > GWC2-71-9 > Palsa-1233. Next base: position 8,689 of record CALGOK010000099.1, on the reverse strand, counting down.
AGCATCCGAAGGGAGCGCCCCTCCGCCAGGCCGGTGGCCGACATGTCGGGCGCGGGTCCCGTTAGCTGCCTGCTCCACGGCTCCCAGAGCACCCCGGCGGTGTCGATCATCACGCCCCATCGGTAGCCGAACCCCGGGACGATGCTCGGCACGCGCCGTCGCTCGGTGCCGTCGAGGTCGAGTGCCAGCAGCGAGCGCTTGCCATGGTCGTTGACCCAAAGGGTCCCGTCGGGGGTCAAGCGCAGCCCATTGGCATTCGTCAATTCTCCGGGTCCCTCGCCTGACCGGCCCAAGGTGCGGAGCGGGGTGCCGTCCGGGGCGAACACGCGGATGTGTGCCGCCTTGTAGTCCAGGGCGTAGATCTGCCCCTCACCGTCGACCTCGAGGTCGCGCAGGTCCTCGAAGATCGGCGAGCTGTCGTTCTCGTACCGGCCGATCCCGAAGAGCGTCGCGAGCGTGTCCTGACCGTCAGGCAGGCCGGCGGCATAGGTCACCAGCACCCTGCCATCGGCAGCAACGTCGCGGGAGTAGCCGGGGACGGAGCCGGAGGCGGAACAGCCGGCGAGCAGGGCGAGCCAACCGGCGAGAGCGGGGCGCAGACGGGTCACGGGAACCTCAGGGGAAAGGTTGCATCAAGTCTGCTGGCGTCGGAGCGTGGGCGGAAGGGGTCGCGACAGGAGGGTGTGCCTCTGGCAACAGTGTGCTCGCAGCGGTGAGACCCCGCATCGCAGAATTGTGACCCGATCGTCAGCGCGAGCAGGGCGATCGTGTCGGCATGAAGGTCCGCGACGTGATTCGGCGGCTTCGAGCCGATGGTTGGCGACTTGCCAGGGTCCGGGGCAGCCACCGACAATTCAGGCATCCGGAGAAGCCGGGGCTGGTCACGGTCGCCGGTGGCCGGAATGACGAGCTGGCCCGCGGCACGCTGCGCAGCATCTTTCGGCAAGCGGGGTGGAAGCGATGAAACTGCTCATGATCGTCGAGGAAACACCGACCGGGTTCTCGGCCTATTCACCTGACGTTCCCGGGTGCGTGGCCACCGGCGCCACGCGCGCAGAGGTCGAGGCCGAGATGACTTCGGCGGTGGCGTTCCACCTCGAGGGACTTCGTGCCGCGGGCGAGTCGCTGCCCGAGTCTCGCGCGTACGCCAAGGTGGTGGAGGTGGCGGGGTAGGGGCGACAGTGCCTCACCACCTCCACATCACCAGCCGCTCGAATCCCTCCTCGTCGGTGCGCTTGGCCAACAGGTAGTCGCTGCCGACCTCGAACACCTCGGTCCCAGCGGGGAGCTGCAGGCTGCGCGCCGGTGCATCGCCCCGAAAACCGAGCAGCGTGGTGGTCGAGTCGCCTGGGAGCGACGTCACCCACCACACGGTGCCGTCCGGTGAGCCGTGCATGCTGCTGAACAGCGGCGCGAGTTCCGGCTTCCCCTCGGCGAGGATCATCTGGCGCAGTCGTGCGCGCACCGTGGAGTCACCACCCATGTCGGCCACCGGCTTGTCGACCATGGCCTCGAAGCGCCGGTCCGAGAGTGGCACGGCGGTCACCGCCACTCTGACCGCGCCGATCCGCGTCCCATCGAACTCGTACGACACCAACTCGTTTGATCCGTTGAGTCCGATGACCACCCGGTCGTTCAGCACGGCCATTCCCGCAAGCTGTCCGACCACCTTGGCTTCGCCGAGCACCAGATCGGGGACAGCGGCCAGCGAGTCGCCCTCGGGGGACATGATGACCAGGGCACCGTGAATCAGCGCCGCCTTGCCGTTCGACGCTCTCGGCGCGCCGACGGACTTGCTGGCGTCCATCGCCACGAACCGTCCATCGGGCAGGCAACTGAACTGATACGCGGTCGGCACGGCGGGCCGAACTTCCCGTGCGGTCCTGCCCTCGGGGCCGAGGATGGTGGCCTTCGAGCGCCCCATGTCCCAGACGAAGAGCGAGTCGGCGGCACAGCGGCCCAACGCCTCCGGGAAGCGGTACTCACCCGGGCCGGCGCCCTGCCCGCCGAACGCGCCAAGAGTGCTGCCGTCTGACGCGACGAGCACCACCACCTTCCTCCCGGCATCGAGCAGTGCAATCCGTCCATCGGAAAGCCGCGTGGCGTCCTGCAGCTCGGCCACCAGCACCGAGTCGGCGTCGCCCATCGGCAGGTCAAGGGCGAGGGTGGGTGAGAGCGGGACTGCCGGCTCGTTCGACGGCTGGTCGGCCCGGGCACACGAGAGGGCGAGCAGGAGACCTGCCGCAGATGACGTGCGTCGCAGGAACATGGTTGCCTCAGGGGAGGACGGCTCTGCTGCGGAAGTCGCGGTCGAGTGAAACACTACTGCCCGCCCGCGGACCCTGCTAGGGGATGACCTCCGCCCCTCTCCCGCTGGTACAAGCCGGTGCTCCTGCTCCCGATCGCACGAAGGGGCGACGCATGCGTCGCCCCTACGCTACTTCACGAGTGGTCCTTACCCCCTAAGGACTCACAGCTCACTTCTATCTCGTCAGCTTCTTGTACTTGATCCGGTGCGGCTGGTCGAGCGGCACGCCCTTCCGCTCCTTGTAGTTGGCGGCGTAGTCCTGGTAGTTCCCCTCGAACCAGAACACCTCCGAGTCGCCCTCGAAGGCGAGGATGTGCGTCGCGATCCGGTCGAGGAACCAGCGGTCGTGCGAGATCACCACTGCGCACCCGGAGAAGGTGAGCAGCGCGTCCTCCAGCGCCCGCAGCGTGTCGACGTCGAGGTCGTTGGTCGGCTCGTCGAGCAGCAGCAGGTTGCCGCCGCTCTTCAGCAGCTTGGCCAGGTGCAGCCGGTTCCGCTCGCCGCCCGACAGCGTGCCGACCTTCTTCTGCTGGTCGGGGCCGCGGAAGCCGAACCACGAGCAGTACGCGCGCGAGTTGATGCTCCGCGTGCCGAACTCCAGCACGTCGTAGTCGCCGGCGATTTCCTGGTACACCGTCTTGTCGCCGTCGAGCGCCTCACGGCTCTGGTCCACGTACGCCGGCACCACGGTCTTGCCCACGACCAGCTCGCCGTCGTCGGGGTGCTCCTCGCCCACGATCATCCGGAAGAGCGTGGTCTTGCCGGCGCCGTTGGGGCCGATCACGCCGACGATGCCGCCGCGCGGCAGCGCGAACTTCATCTCGTCGAAGAGCAGACGGTCGCCGAACCCCTTGGCCACGTCCTTGGCCACCACCACCTCGTCGCCAAGCCGCGGCGCGGGCGGAATGAGGATCTCGTGTCCGCGCTCGTCGGCCTGCTGCTCCTCGGCCACCAGCGACTCGTACGCGTTGATGCGCGCCTTGCTCTTGGCCTGGCGGCCCCGCGGCGACATCCGCACCCACTCCAGCTCGCGCTCGAGCGTGCGCTTGCGGGCGCTGGCCTGCTTCTCCTCGGTGGCGAGCTTCTTCTCCTTCTGCTCCAGCCACGAGGTGTAGTTGCCCTTCCACGGCACCCCTTCGCCGCGGTCGAGCTCGAGGATCCACTCGGCCACGTTGTCGAGGAAGTACCGGTCGTGGGTGATCGCGACCACGGTGCCCTGGAACTCCTTGAGGTAGCGCTCCAGCCACGCCACCGACTCGGCGTCGAGGTGGTTGGTGGGCTCGTCGAGGAGCAGCATGTCAGGCTTGGCGAGCAGCAGGCGGCAGAGCGCCACGCGCCGCTTCTCGCCGCCCGACAGCTTGGTCACGTCGGCGTCGCCCGGCGGCAGCCGGAGCGCGTCCATCGCGATGTCGAGGGTGTGATCGATCTCCCACGCATTGGCGGCGTCGATCCGGTCCTGCAGCGCGCCCTGCTTCTCGAGCAACGCCGCCATCTCGTCGTCGCTCATCGGCTCGGCGAACTTCGCCGAGATCTGCTCGAACTGGGTGAGCAGGTCGCGGATCGGCTGCAGCGCCTCCTCGACGTTGCCGCGGACGTCCTTGGTGGGGTCGAGCACCGGCTCCTGCGGGAGGTAGCCGATCCGGGTACCCTCGAGCGGCTTCGCCTCGCCGAGGAAGTCCTTGTCGACCCCCGCCATGATGCGGAGCAGGGTGGACTTGCCGCTGCCGTTCGACCCGATGACGCCGATCTTGGCGCCGGGGAAGAAGGAGAGGTAGATCCCCTTGAGGATCTCGCGCTGGGGCGGGACGACCTTGCGGAGGTCCCGCATCGTGAAGATGTATTCGCCGGCCATGGGGGGCGAAGATAACGGAGGTGACGGGTAACGGGTGACGGGTGACGGGTGAAGGGGGAGCTGGATCGCCATCCCCTTGACCCTTCACCCCTCACCAGCTTGACAGGGCCCGGCCCGCTCGCGACATTGCCCGGTACAACTGAATTGGTCCGTGGTCATTTGCCGCTGCTTGCAGCCACGTTAAACAACTGCTAAAAGTGCGATCCTCGCCTGGCGGCCTCTCGTGCCGCCGGGCGTTTGTGTTGGTGCCCGGCTGCGGGGAGCTACACCCTGCACCTGGAGCACCGCCATGGCAGAACTGCACGCCCCTCGCCCCTCGCCCCTCGCCCTGTCGCCCTCGTGGGAACTCACCGGTCGCCACGACCGGCCCGTGATCGCCGTCCTCGGCGGGATCTCCGCCGGTCGCCACGTCACCGCCAACGCGGCCGATCCGTCGGCTGGCTGGTGGCAGGAGCTCGTGGGCCCCGGTCGCGCCATCGACACCGACGACTACCGCGTCCTCGGCGTCGACTGGCACGCGCCGGAAGAGGGCGGCATCGATACGCACCACCAGGCTGCGCTGCTCGCGCGGGTGCTCGATCACCTGCACCTGAGCCACCTGTCCGCGATTGTCGGCGCGTCATATGGCGGGATGGTGGCCCTGGCATTCGCGGAGCGCTTCCCCGAGCGCGTGGGGAGACTGTCGGTGCTGTGTGCCGCGCACGAACCGCACCCGATGGCCACCGCCCATCGCGTGATCCAGCGCCGGATCATCCGGCTCGGCCTCGCGGCCGGCACGCCAAGCGACGGCGTGGCGCTGGCGCGCGCGCTCGGGATCACCACGTACCGCACGGCAGCGGAGTTCGCAGAGCGGTTCGCCGAGCCGCCCATCGAACACGATGGGGCGCTTCGCTTCCCGGTGGAGGGATACCTCGACCACGGCGGGTCGCGGTACGCCGAGCGCTGTTCGCCGGAGCGGTACCTCGCGCTCAGCGAGTCGATCGACCGCCACCGCGTCGACCCGGAAGCGATCCGGACACCCACCGAGCTGTTCGCGGTGTACGGCGACGCCATCGCTCCGCCCTGGCAGGTGCGCGAGCTCGCGAGACGGCTCGGCGGACCGTCACGGCTCGTGGAGATCACGTCGAGTTACGGGCATGACGCCTTCCTCAAGGCGATCAAGCCGGTGGGTGATTTCCTGCGCGAGAGCCTTGATCCCCGGAGGCTCCATGCCGCGTGATCGCTCCCGCACCACCGCAGCGGTGCGCGCCGGACTGGCCACCGACCGCCACCACGGCGCCGTGGTGCCACCGATCCATCTGAGCAGCACCTTCGCGTTCCCCCGCCTGGGCCTCAAGCCGGCGTACGACTATTCGCGCTCGGGGAACCCCACCCGCGACATCTTGGCCGAGGCAATCACCGAACTGGAGGGCGGCACCAGCGGCGTGATCACGTCGAGCGGGATGGCGGCGATCACGCTGGTGCTTCAGCTGGTCAAGCCCGGCGACCTGGTGGTGGCGACGCACGATTGCTATGGGGGGACCCACCGGTTGCTCACCGCCCTGGCGAAGCGGGGTGCGTTCCGAGTGGAGTTTGTGGATCTCTCCGCGACAGGCGAGGAGCGAGGGGCGAAGAGCGAGGGCAACCGTTCTTCGCTCCACGCGCCTCGCGTGTCGCCCCGCCTGGTTTGGCTCGAGACACCTTCGAATCCGCTCCTCCGCATCACCGACATCGCGGCGGTGTCGGAGTGGGCGCATGAGGTCGGTGCACTGGTGGTGGCCGACAACACTTTCCTGTCGCCCGGCTGGCAGCAACCGCTCGGCCTCGGGGCCGACATCGTGGTGCACTCCACCACCAAGTACCTCAACGGCCACAGCGACGTGGTGGGCGGGGCGGTGGTGGCGCGCGACGCGGCACTGGGCGAGGAACTGGCGTGGTGGGCCAACTGCCTGGGCCTCACCGGTGCGCCGTTCGACGCCTTCCTCACCATGCGCGGGATCCGTACGCTCGATGTTCGGTTGCGCGCGCATGCGGAGAACGCGGCGGCGGTGGTCGAGTCACTCTCCCCGCACGAGGCGGTGCGGCGAGTGTGGTACCCGGGACTTCCCGATCATCCCGGGCACGAAGTCGCCCGGCGACAGCAGGCGGGGTACGGCGCGATGGTCTCGTTCGAACTGCGTGGCGGGTTTGCCGCGGTCGAGCGGTTCGTTGATGGGCTGGATTGCTTCACCCTCGCTGAATCGCTCGGCGGCGTCGAGTCGCTGGTGGCGCACCCCGCCACGATGACCCACGCATCGATGGACGAGGCCGCGCGAGAGCGCGCCGGCATCTCGGAGTCGCTGCTCAGGCTGTCGGTCGGGATCGAGGGGATCGAGGACCTGGTGGAGGATCTCCGGAGGGGACTGGCACGGGTCGAGGCGGGCTATCACCCGGCGGAAGGCGATTGTCACCCCGAGCGCAGCGAGGGGGCGGAGGGTTGGGCCAGCACCGCCCCCACGCTGCGCTCGGGGTGACAGTTGCTCGGGTCTGGTCTAGCATACAGGTGTCCTTACGGAGGCCGTCCATGCGCATCGCGTTCCGAACTGCAGCAGTGCTGGTCCTGGTATCGTGCAGCACCGCCCCCGACCCCGCGGTGCTCGACGAGGTGGCGCACCGCTACGTGGTGCTTTCATTGCAGATGGGGCACCACGATCCGGGATACGTCGATGCCTACTACGGCCCCGACTCGCTCGAGGCGCTCGCCGACCGGGACTCGCTCCCGCTCGAGGCCATCCGGGCTGCCGCGGACACGCTGCTCGAGCGCCTCGGCGCCGAGGATCCGGCGTACGGCGACTCGCTGCTGGTGATGCGCCATCGTTACCTCCGCACCCAACTCGGCGCGATGGTGTCGAAGGCGCGAGTGCTCGGCGGCGAGCGCTTCTCCTTCGATCAGGAGGCGCAGGCACTCTATGGCGTCGAGCCACCAACGCTGCCCGATGCCCACTTCGACTCGCTGCTCGCGAGGCTCGATGCGCTGGTGCCGGGGCCCGGTCCACTCGCGGAGCGGTATCGCGCGTTCCGGTCGCAGGTCGAGATTCCGGCGGCGCTGGTCGACACCGTATTCAGGATGGCGATCGCCGCGTGTCGCGCCCGCACGGCAGCGCAGATGACGTTGCCGCCCGGCGAGTCGTTCGAGCTCGAGTACGTCACCGGCACCAGCTGGAACGCCTACAACTGGTACCAGGGCAACTACCACTCGCTGATCCAGGTGAACCTGGACTTCCCGATCGCGGTCGATCGCGCCGTGGACCTCGCGTGCCACGAGGGGTACCCGGGGCACCACGTGTACAACGCCTCGCTCGAGCAGCACCTGGTGAATGACCGGGGCTGGGTGGAGGTCTCGGTCTATCCGCTCTTCTCGCCCCAGTCGCTGATCGCCGAGGGGACCGCCAACTTCGGGATCGACATGGCGTTCCCGGGGGCGGAGCGGACGGCGTTCGAGCGGGATTCGCTCTTCCCGCTCGCCGGGCTCGACCCCGCGCTCGCCGGGCAGAACGCTGCCGTGCGCGAGGTGATGACAGCCCTCAACCACGCCCGCAACGAGGTGGCGCGCCGCTACCTCGACGGCGCCATCGACTCCGCCGCCGCCGTCGCGGCGATGGAGCGCTACTGGCTGCAGGCGCCCGACGCCGCGGCCAAGACGCTGCGCTTCATCGAGCAGTACCGCGCGTATGTCATCAACTACAACCTCGGCCGCGACCTGGCCGAGGCGTGGGTCGAGCGCGAGGCCGCTCGGCACGGCGGCGACCGCTGGGCGCCGTTCACTCGGCTGCTGGCCACGCCGCGGTTGCCGGCGGACCTGCAGTAGGCGCGACAGCGCGAGGGGCGAAGGGCGAGGCGCGGTGGTTAGCTTTCGCCCTTCGCCCTTCGCCCTCCGCCCTCCGCCCTCCGCCCCTCGCCACGAGCACGAGCATCGCATGAGAGTCGCCCTCACTGTCGCACTTGCCATCGCACCGACCTGCCTCCTCGCCGGGCAGGGCCCCGCCGTCGGCGCGATGGCCCCCGACTGGACCCTCACCGTGGCGAGCCGCGAGGGGGTGGCGGCCCAGCCGCTGACCCTGTCGTCCCTCCGGGGCCAGCCGGTGGTGATCGCCTTCTTCCCCCGGGCCCGCACCCGCGGCTGCACCATCCAGATGGAGACCTACCGCGACCGGTTCGATGAACTGTTCGGGAAGGACGTCGCCCTGATCGCGATCTCCAATGACTCGGCCTCGGTCCTGGCCAGCTGGGCTGCTGACGCCGGCTTCCCGTTCCGGTTCGCTGCCGACGTGGACGGCGTGGCCGGCCGGCTCTACGGCACGCTCCGCGAGGGCCGGAGCTCCGAGGACCGGGTGCTCTTCGTGCTCGACGCCGAGGGCCGGGTCACGACCGTGATGCGGCCGTTCCGGGAGATCGACCCGACGGCCTACGACGAGCTCAAGGCGGCGGTGCAGGCCGCCAGGCGGTAGGGCGCAACCCCGCCGGCTGTCGGCGCGTACACGTTTCTGGCCCCCGGCCGCCTGTCACCCCGA
>CALGOK010000098.1 GCA_937961295.1 uncultured Gemmatimonadota bacterium | reverse complement strand
ACGTCGGCGCCGGGATTGAAGATCAGCGAGCACTTGCCGGAACTCGCCAAATGGGGCCACCGGCTGGCCGTGCTCCGCGGTCTCAGCACCAGCGAAGGCGACCACAGCCGGGCGACCTACCTGATGCGAACGGGCCACCGACCCGGCGGCGCGCTTCGCTATCCCACGATCGGCGCGGAGCTGGAACGGCCCCTGCACCCCGTTGGCGGCCTCGCTCCCCGTGCCGGCGTACGCCACCACCAGGTACTCGTGGACGTCGGGCCCACCCGGAAGCCGAAGACAGCGGTTCTCGGTGGCCGGATCGACAAGGCGCGACCCGCCGAGCGGCAGGCTCACTTCCAGGGGAGTGCCGCACTGGGGCGTGGGCGAGGGACCGGTGGAGCCGCCTCCGCAGGCCGCCGCAGCCAGCGCCAGCAACCATGGCGCGCGTCGAGAACGATGCATGAAATCCCTTTGCGTGGCGGGCCCGACCCGATTGGCCTAAGCCTATACAGGACAAGGACTTTTGACAATCTCGGCCAACCGGGATACGATTCGCCGAGCCATGGGGTTCGTCCACCTGCACACCCACAGCGAATACTCGCTGCTCGACGGCGCCAACCGGCTCCCCGAGCTGGTTCGGCACGTCCGCGAGCTGGGCATGGACTCCCTCGCGGTCACCGACCACGGCAACCTTCACGCCGCCTGGTCGTTCTACGACGAGGCCCGGCGGCAGGGGATCCGCCCGATCCTCGGGTTCGAGGCCTACATGGCCTTCGGTCCCCGGCAGGCGCAGGCCCGCCCAAACTGGGCGCCGGCCAACTACTCGCACCTCGTCCTGCTGGCGCAGAACCGCACCGGATACCGCAACCTCGTCAAGCTGTCGTCGATCGGCTACCTCGAGGGATTCTATCGGCGGCCGCGAATCGACCGCGAGGTCCTCGAGGCGCACAGCGAGGGGATCGTCTGCCTGGCGGCGTGCCTGAGCGGCGAAGTGGCACTGTGGCTGCGCCAGCAGAACTACGACCGCGCCCGCGAGACCGCCCGCTGGTTTGCCGACCTGTTCGGGCCCGAGCGCTTCTTCCTGGAGATCCAGGACCACGGCATCAGTGAGGAGCACCCGGTCAAGGAGGGGATGCTCCGGCTGGGGCGCGAGCTGGGCCTCGGGGTGGTGGCCACCAACGACGCCCACTACCTGCGGCGCGAGGACGCCGAGGCGCACGACGTGCTGCTGGCGATCGGCACCGGCGCCGACCTCGACGATCCCAAGCGGTTCCGCTTCACCGGCACCGAGTCGTACGTCAAGAGCGAGGCGGAGATGCGCACGCTCTTCGCGGACTGCACCGAGACGATCGACCTGACCCAGGCGGTGGCCGACCGCTGCGAGTTCGACTTCGAGAACCGCTACTTCGTCCCGTCGTTCCCGCGGCCGGAGGAGTTCGCCACCGACGACGCGCTGCTCGGCGACCTCACCACCCGCGGGCTCGAGGCGCGCTACGGCACGCCGCTGCCCGACGCCGTGACGGCGCGGCGCGACTACGAGCTCGGCGTGATCGCCGACGCGGGGTACGCCGGCTACTTCCTGATCGTGCAGGACTTCATCGCGGCGGCCCGCCGGCGCGGCATCCCGGTGGGACCGGGGCGCGGCTCGGCGGCCGGCTCGATCGTGGCCTACGGCCTCGGCATCACCAACGTCGACCCGCTGGCGTTCGACCTGCTCTTCGAGCGGTTCCTCAATCCCGAGCGCGTGTCGATGCCCGACATCGACGTCGACTTCTGCTTCGAGCGCCGCGGCGAGGTGATCGAGTACGTGCGCGAGCGCTACGGCCGCGACTCGGTGGGACAGATCATCACCTTCGGCACCATGAAGGCGCGCGCCGCCGTCAAGGACGTGGCGCGCACCCTCGGCGTGCCGCCGGGCGAGGCCGACAAGCTCACCAAGCTGATCCCCTCGGGGCCCGCGTTCGCCATGACCGTCGCACAGGCGGCCCGCGAGGTCGACGAGCTGAGGGTGCTGCTGCGCGAGAACGAGCTGTACCGCCGGGTGTTCGACTACGCCGCGCGGATCGAGGGGCTCTCGCGGCACGCCTCGGTCCACGCCGCCGGCGTGGTCATCGCGCCCGGCCCGCTGGCCGACTACGTGCCGGTGTGCACCGCGCCCAGCAAGGGCGCCGGCGCGGCGATGGGCGAGGACGCCATCATCTGCCAGTACGAGATGGGGCCGCTCGAGAAGGTCGGGATGCTCAAGATGGACATCCTCGGCCTCAAGACGCTGACGGTGATCCACGACGCGGTCCGGATGATCGAGGCGCGCACCGGCGAGCGGATCGACGTCGAGGCGCTGCCGCTCGACGATCCCGCCGTCTACGCGATGCTGCGCCGGGGCCGCACCGCCGGGGTGTTCCAGTTCGAGTCTGCGCTCGCGACCGACACGCTGCGCGCGATGAAGTGCGACCGCTTCGACGACCTCGTGGCCAGCAACGCGCTGCTCCGCCCCGGCCCGCTCGACGCCGGGATGCACACGGTGTTCATCCGCCGCAAGCTCGGCCTGGAACCGGTGAGCTACCCGCACGAGTCGCTGCACGAGATCCTCGAGCCCACGTACGGCGTCATCACCTACCAGGAACAGGTGATGCGGATCGCCAACGTGCTGGCAGGGTTCTCGCTCGCCGAAGCCGACGTGCTCCGCAAGGCGGTGGGGAAGAAGGACGCCGACCTGATCAAGAAGGAGCTCGGCAAGTTCGTCGAGCGCGCGATCGCCCAGGGGCATCCCCGGTCGCTCGCCACCGAGCTGGCCGCGCAGATCGAGACGTTCGGCCGCTACGGCTTCAACAAGTCGCACTCGGTGGCCTACTCGCTGCTGTCGTTCCAGACGGCCTGGCTCAAGGCGCACCACCCCGCCGAGTTCATGGCCGCGCTGCTGTCGTCGGAAATCGGCAGCACCGACAAGGTGGTGCAGTACATCAACGAGGCGCGCGAGCTGGGGCTCGACGTGCTGCCGCCCGACGTGCATGAGTCGGGGTTCAAGTTCACCGTCACCGGCGAGCGCCGGATCCGCTTCGGGCTGGGCGCGGTGCGCAACGTCGGCGCCGGCGCGATCGAGTCGATCATCGCCGCGCGCGCCGACGGGCGGTTCGCCGACCTGTTCGACTTCGTGCGGCGGATCGACGTGCGGCTCTGCAACAAGCGGGTGCTCGAGTCGCTGGTCGCGGCGGGGGCCACCGACTCGCTCGCCGGCAACCGCGCCCAGCAGGTCGCGGCGCTGGAGCACGCGCTCGGCGAGGCGCAGCTGGCGCAGGAGGACCAGGCCGCCGGCCAGGCATCGCTGTTCGGCGACGCCGCCGAGGCCGTCCCGGTGCGCCAGGTGCTTCCCGAGGTCGAGGCGTGGACCGAGGGCGAGCGGCTCGCCCGCGAGAAGGAGATCCTCGGCTTCTTCATCTCGGGCCACCCGCTCGAGCGCTACCGCGCCCTGGTGGAGCTCTTCGGGACCCGCACCACCCAGACGCTGGGCGAGTGGAGCGAGCACCCGGTGACCATCGCCACGGTGGTGACGGCGGTGAAGCGGCAGATCTCCCGGAAGACCGGGAAGGAGTACGCCAGGGTGGTGCTGGAGGACTTCCACGGCACCGCCGAGGCGATCGTCTTCCCCGACGCATGGGCCAAGCTCAACCAGGTGGTCGCGGTCGACGCCGCCCTCCTCCTGACCGGTGGCCACTCGGCCCGCGATCGCAGCGAGGACGTGGCCCCGTTCATCGTGGAGAGCGCCCGGCCGCTGGCCGAGCTGGAGGCGTCGGGGCTGCTGGGGGTGGCCATCCGCTGGGCGGCGCCGGGGGCCCCGGAGGCCGGGGTGGCCCGGGCGGCGGCCCGGGTGGCCGCGTCCCATCCGGGTCCCGCGCCGCTCTATATTGACTGGTCCGACGGCAACGGCACCACGGTGCGGCTGGTCTCCCGCCGCCTGCGGGTCGAGCCCCGCGACGACACGCTGCGCGCCCTGCGCGAGCTGTTCGGCGCCGACGCCGTCTCCTACGTCCGCTCGGAGTGAGCCCATGGCGTTGAACCACGCCCTCGAGTTCGAGAAGCCGCTGGTCGAGCTGGAGCGCCAGATCGACGAGCTGCAGCTCATGCGCGACTAGCGGCGCCTCCACGCCGGCGCCGAACTCAAGGCGCTGGAACAGAAGCTCGTGGCCCGGCGCCAGGAGATCTACAAGGGACTCACCCCGATGCAGCGGGTGATGGTCGCGCGGCACCCGCGCCGGCCGTACACGCTCGACTACCTCTCGTCGATCTTCACCGACTTCATCGAGCTGCACGGCGACCGGCTGTTCCGCGACGATCCCGCGATCGTCGGCGGATGGGCGCGCCTCGGCGGCAAGAGCGTGATGGTGATCGGCCACCAGAAGGGTCGCGACACCAAGGAGAACCTCAAGCGCAACTTCGGGATGCCGCACCCCGAGGGGTACCGGAAGGCGCTGCGCCTGATGCAGCTCGCCGCGCGGTTCGAGGCGCCGATCATCACGCTGATCGACACGCCCGGCGCGTACCCCGGCCTGGGCGCCGAGGAACGCGGCCAGTCGGAGGCGCTGGCGCGCAACATCCTCGAGATGAGTGCGCTCCCCACCCCGATCATCTCGGTGGTGATCGGCGAGGGCGGCTCCGGTGGAGCGCTCGCGCTCGGCGTCGCCGACCGGATCCTGATGTTCGAGAATTCGGTGTACTCGGTGATCTCGCCCGAGGGCTGCGCGGCGATCCTCTGGAAGGACGCCACCCAGCGCGAGCGCGCCGCCGAGGCGCTCAAGCTCACCGCCGACGACCTGCTGCGCCTCGGCCTCGTCGACGAGGTGATCCCCGAGCCGCTGGGCGGGGCCCACTACGACCCCGACGCCGCCGGCGAGCCGC
>CALGOK010000097.1 GCA_937961295.1 uncultured Gemmatimonadota bacterium | reverse complement strand
CCGCCGCCTGCAGCGGCGATCCCGCCGGTCCGGGAACGCCGGTTCCCCCGCCGCCGTCGGTCCCGCCACCGCCAGCGGGCAGCGAAATCACCCTCGCCCTCGCTGCGAACTCCGGCACCGGGCAGGATGGCATCCCCGGTCGCCCTCTCGGTGAGCCGTTGCGCGTGGTGGTGCGCCAGGATGGGAGTCCCCTCCCGGGTGTCGCGCTCTCGTGGACCACGAGCTCCGGCTCAATCGTGGGCGATGGTCCGACGGACGCGAACGGCGTTGCGATGGCGCGGTGGACGCTGGGTGGCCCTACCACAGGAGTCAGGAGTGCCCGCGCATCACTCGTCGCGAACCCATCGTCAACGGTGGAGTTCCTGGCCACCGCCATCAACCCCGTGTTCGCGGTCATCGGAGCCGACCATCACGAGGTTGAGGTGGGCAGCGTGATTCCGGTTCCCCTGCGGGCTCGGCTGACCTGGCGGGGCGAGCCGATGGCCGGCGAGCCGATCGACTGGCTGGGAGGAATGGTCACCCCCGTCGCCGATGCGACCGACGCCGCCGGGGAGATCTTCGCCACCTGGCAGGTCGGCGAGACCGCCGGGCTCCAGGCCGTGGGCGCCAAGCCACGCGACGGGTCGTTCAACGGCCCGGTGGCGACCTTCCATGCCACGGTGCGTCCCGGTCAAGCAGCATCGCTCCAGTGGATCTGGGCATCCACGGGCACCCCAGTCCACCAGGCGATCAGTCGCAGGAGTAGGGGGTCGGAGGTCACGATCGAGTACGCGATCCGCGCGACCGACCGATTCGGCAACGCCGTCGCGGGGACTCCGGTCAGCCTGATGCTCCGCACCGCTCGCGGAACCGTTGATCTGACGGTTCCTGGCCACACCGATGCGGCGGGGGTTGCGCGATGGGTCCCTGCCCTCATCGTGCCCGGGGCCAGCGAGGACATCGTGATGACCGGATCGGCGGACGGCCTGCCATCCATCTCGTTCGACTACCTGATGTACGACTTCCTGTACACCAAACTCGACGACGGACTGAACCAGTACTTCTGGTGGCCGACAACCACGACCACCGTCCGAGCGGGCACCACCGTGCGCCTCATTCGCCACCGGCCGCCGCCGTGTCCGTTTCGGTTGAGCGAAGTGCTGGCCGACGGAGCCGTCCGGGACCTGGGCGACGTCGGCGCACCGGCACCATACCTCGAGCTGCCCTTCGACACTCCCGGCAGCTTTCGCCTCACGTGCAACGAACCATCGGCTCCGCCCCATGTCCTCACCGTGGAGGTCACCCCATGAGTCACGCCCGAGCTGCCACGCATGACCGGATCGATCGCCGCTCCGGGGTGACGGCATCCCGCATCGCGCGGTCGCTGGCACTGTTCGGCGCGATTGGCATCCTGTCGGGATGTGCCGGCGAACCGTCGACCGCCGGGACCGAAGCCCCCCTGACGATCCGACATGCCACGGAGTCCGGCAACAACCAAGCCGGGATGACGGGCCGGGCGCTCGACAAACCGTTGCGGGTGGTGGTCACCCGCCAGGGGCGACCCGCGGCGGGAGTCGAGGTCTTCTGGACGACCGAGTACGGCACCGTCGTCGGCAATGGTCCATCCGATCAACACGGAATCGCGACAGCGACCTGGACCCTGCCGTCCCGCATCGGGGGCGCCCGGTGGGCATGGGCCTACCTGCAGGATCGCCTCGACGAGGGGGTGGCGTTCGACGTCAATGCCAGTCATCCGGACATCGAGATCGTCGCCGGCAGCGGGCAACACGGCGTGGTCGGGACAGTGGTGGACAGCGACCTGCTGGCCCGGGTGACCTGGCGCGGTACGCCGATCGTCGGTGAGCCGGTGGAGTGGGTTGGGGGGCAGGTTGCCGGTGACGCCGTCAGCGATGCCAACGGCTTCGTGCGAGGCACCTGGCGCTTGGGCACTCGGGCCGGTCAGGCCAGCGTCGCCCTGCGGCTCCGGCGCCTTGGTGCCAATGGACCGTCTGCGAGCTTCCATGGTTCGGCGGCACCGGGACCCGCCACCAGGGTGGAGCCTTGGGGCACGACGACGCGCTTCTGGACCCGGGGCCGGGCCGGCGAGGTGGTGGTCGGCGGACGGGTGACGGACGCATTCGGCAACGAGGTTCCCGACGCGACCATTTCCTGGTCGATCAGCGCCGCGGGAGGAGTGACCATCGGCCCGGTGGCCGTCGCGAGCGATGCATTGGGAGTCAGCCGGGGCGTGCTCCACATCAATGGCGTCAGCGCGGGTCAGGACTTCACCGTGCTGGCCGCTCTCCAGGGCGGCAACCAGTTCGGGACCGCCGTCCGTGTTGCAGACTTCGTGGCCGTGAACGGACCGTGGGGCGACAACTGGGAGACGAGCACGGTCAGCGTGCCCGCCGGCACGACGGTCCAGTGGGCGACCCGCACCAGCCGAAGCCATCCGCTCCGCTTCGTCACCCTCGATGAGGCATGGAACGCGACCATCATCGGCACCGTGGGCTCCGTCGAGCCACATCAGACTGCAATGCTCCAGTATCGATTCGACACGCCGGGCACCTATGTGATCGGCTGCGAGTCGCACATGTACTGGGAAGAGTGGCTGACCGTCGTCGTCACGCCGTGATCGTGCAGCCCAGACAAATGGCCGAGGAGCGACCCATGACAATGAACGGCGGAACACGTCGGCATCAATCCCTGGTCGGCCTGGCCACTGTGCTCCTCGCCGCCGCCTGCAGCGGCGATCCCGCCGGTCCGGGAACGCCGGTTCCCCCGCCGCCCCCGCAGGCCCACCTGGCGCTGAGCCACGCACGCGACGCCGGCAATCGCCAGGATGGGATGCCCGGACGTGCCCTGTCCGCACCGTTGCGGGTGGTGGTGACCCGCAACGGGGCGCCGGTCTCCGGTGTCGCGATCGTCTGGAGTACCCAGTACGGCGAGATCACCGCCGACGGACCGACTGATGCGAGTGGGGAGGCCACCGCGACCTGGAGGCTGGGGCGGGGCGGAGCGGGCACTCAGCGGGCCCGCGCAGCGCTCGCGGATCGCGCGTCTCCCCCCGTCGACTTCGTCGCGACGGTGATCGAACCGGTGTTCACGGTCATCGGACACAATCAGCACGAGGTCCAGGTAGGCAGCGTGGTTCCCGTCCCGCTGAGGGCGCGCCTCACCTGGCAGGGGAGAGCGATGGCGGGAGAGCCCATCGAGTGGCTGGGGGGCACGGTCACACCGTCGGCGGACGAGACGGACGCTGCGGGGGAGATCACCGCCACCTGGCAGCTCGGTGAGGCCGCAGGACTGCAGTCGGTGGTCGCCCGGCCCCGCGCCTGGGCTCCCGACGGTCCCCAGGCGAGCTTCTACGCCATCGCGCTCCCCGGTCCCGCGGTGAAGCTGCAGTGGACGCATGCCTGGCAAAACGTCGCCGCGTTTCTGCAATGGCGTCGGGGCAACGCAGCACCACTCCCGGTCTCTGCCACCCTGCTCGACGCGTTCGGCAACGGCGTTCCGCACGTGCCGGTCACTCTGACCCTGCGAGCCGAGCGCGGCACGACCGTGCGCACCCTCGCCGGTACGACCGACATCAGCGGCGTGCTGCAACGATCGTTCACGTTGTCCGGGGCAGACGCAGCGGACGACTTCTCCGTCGGCGCGTCGACGCCGAGCCTGCCAGACCTCGGCATCGACTACCGGATCTTCGACTTCCGCCTGAATGATTGGCATGGGTTCGGCTACTACTGGGACCAGGTACGCACCACCGTCCGAGCCGGGACCACGGTGCGACTGGGTGGCCCCACGTGGTACGCCTGCCCGTTCCGGCTCGAGGAGGTGCTCCCCTCGGGCGAGATCCGTCACCTGGGGATGGCGGGCTCACTGGCATCGAGCGCCAATGGCGTGCTCGAACGCCGGTTCGACACCCCGGGCGGCTACCGCTTCGTCTGCGACAACCAGGATGCGACGTCCGACATTCTCACCGTGGAGGTGACGCCGTGAGCCGGAACCTGCTGCTCCCGTCCGATCGCCGATCGGGCAGGCCGACCGGCCCCGCGAGCCGGCCGTTGGTCATGCTGGCCGCAATCGCCCTGCTGCACGGGTGCGCGGATGGCGCATCGACGATCGATGAGGAGGCGACGCTGGCGCTGGCCCATGCCGCCCGGTCCGGCGACCAGCAACACGGCATGACGGGTCGCGCCTTGGGTGACTCGCTGCGCGTGCTGGTGACGCGCGACGGAAGGCCGGTGCCCGGGGCACGGGTCGAGTGGCGAACCATGCACGGCTCGATAGCTGGATATGGGCCGTCGGACGCACGCGGCATTGCCTCGGCCACCTGGATCCTGCCCACGACACCCGGCGTGGAGATCGCCGCTCAGGCGGTCCTGTCCGACGCGCCCGCGTCGGCCGTCACCTTCACCGCAACCGCGAGCCACCCGGAGATCACGCTCGTCTCCGGCAACGAACAGCAGGGAGTGGTGGCCAGCATGCTCCCCGAGCTGCTCGTCGCCCGGGTCACGTGGCAAGGTGCGCCGGTCAGCGGGGAGCCGGTGGCAGGGAGTGGTGGACTGTCGCTGACCGACTCGGTCACCGACGCGAACGGTCTGGTGCGCGGCAGGTGGCAGCTGAGCTCCCGCGCCGGAGTGCAGTATGGGTCCTTCTACCTGCGCGGCCTCCGGCCTGATGGACGGATTGCGGTCGTCCAGGCACTGGCGGTCGCGGGTCCGGCGGCGGTTGTGCACTGGTTCCAGGTGAGTCCGGGCGAGACCATGGTCCGCGCATGGCAACGTGGCAAATCCGGATCCCCCGCGTTGCTGCTGCGGGTCAGCGACGCACACGGCAACCCGATCGCCGGCACACCGGTCTCGGCACGGGTGCAGGCAACCTCCGGAGCCCGCGACCCCGTCACCGGCACCACCGACAGCCTTGGTCATGCCCGGCTCAACATCCCGATCGACACAGCGGCGAGTCGGGACGACTTCGTCGTGATCGGCTCGGCCAGCGACCTGGTCCCGAGCACGGCCCAGTTCCGGGTCTACGACTTGGGCCTGCTGGATCAGGGTTGGGGGTGGTTCTACTGGAACCCCAATCACGTAGTGGGCACGGCCGGCACACCGATCCGCCTCTACTCCGAGGTCTCCTCCGATTGCGTCTACCGTGTCGAGGACGTGTCTGACCCGAGGGCACCCCGGTACATTCGGGAGATCGGTCCACTCATGGTCGGCCCGAGCCACATTGTCGAGCAACTGTTCGAGACGTCCGGTACCTATGTCGGCTACTGCACCCTCGGACCTCAGTTGACGATCACCTTCATCGTGACGGTCCTCCCGTGACAGCACCTCGTCCTGCGACTCTCCACTGGGGAGCCGTCCCATGCTCCCCATCACCGCGACCTTCTCGCGGGCCGTGCTGTCGCCAGTCTCCGGCGCTGGGTGCTTGTCGCTCAGCGGCCACGGCAACGATTCCACCCCTGCACCTATCGCAGGCACTGCACCTCGCACCCCGGCTGGGGTGAGGGCTTCACGATCGTGGTCACGCCATAGTCGGATTGCCCACGTCGCCGGTCGGGGTACCTTTGCAGGGTGCCCCTCTCCACTGATCGCTACACCCTGACCCACGAGCTCGGCCGCGGCGGCATGGCGGTGGTCCATCGCGGGCGCGACCTGCGGCACGGCCGCGACGTGGCGGTGAAGGTGATGCTCCCCGCGATCGCCGAGTCGGTGGGTGCCGAACGGTTCCTGCGCGAGATCGAGACGGCGGCCCGGCTGCAGCATCCCCACATCGTCCCGGTGTTCGACTCCGGCGAGAGCGAGGGGCAGCTCTTCTTCGTGATGCCGCTGATCGAGGGTGAATCGCTGCGCGACGTGCTCGTGCGCGAGAAGCGACTCGACCCCGCCGAGGCGATCCGGCTGATCCGCGAAGTGGCCGACGCACTGGAGTATGCCCACGCCGAGGGCGTGATTCACCGCGACCTCAAGCCCGAGAACATCCTGGTCTCCCGCGGACACGCGATGCTCGCCGACTTCGGCATCGCCAAGGTCGCCGGCAGCGCCGCCGACACCGCGCTCACCCAGGCCGGCACCGCGCTGGGCACCGCGGCATACATGTCGCCCGAGCTCGCGTCTGGCGAAAGCGACATCGGCCCCGCCTCGGATGTCTACGCGCTCGGCTGCATCCTGTTCGAGCTGCTCACCGGCGAACCGCCGTTCACCGGATCCAGCTTCCAGTCGATTCTTGTCAAGCGCTTCACCCCCGACCCGCCGCGACTCGCGTCGATGCGCCCGGATGCCCCCGCGCACTGCGATGCCGCAATC
Organism: uncultured Gemmatimonadota bacterium; assembly: GCA_937961295.1. Classification (GTDB taxonomy): domain Bacteria; phylum Gemmatimonadota; class Gemmatimonadetes; order Gemmatimonadales; family GWC2-71-9; genus Palsa-1233. The sequence goes on along the minus strand of CALGOK010000097.1, from coordinate 16,947 downwards.
GCGCGCGCACTCGAGCGCGACCCGGCAAACCGGTTCGCCACCGCTGGCGAGTTCGCCGCCGCCCTGCTCGACTCCAGCACCAATGGCCGCGCCCGGGCCGACATTGCTGGCGCGCGGTCGATCGTGGTGCTGCCCTTCGACAATCTCTCGCCCGATGCCAACGACGCCTATCTGGCCGATGGCCTCACCGAGGAGATCACCGCCGACCTCGGGCGGCTCAACGGGCTGCGCGTCATCGCCAGGAACTCGGCCACGGCTGCTCGCCAGCGCACCGGCGACCTCAAGGAGATCGCCCGGCTGCTCGACGTGCGCTACCTGCTGGAGGGCAGTGTCCGGCGCGCCGGCAAGCAGCTGCGGATCACCGCCCAGCTGATCGACGGCACCACCGATGCCCACCTCTGGGCCGACAAGTTCGGCGGGAGCATCGACGAGGTGTTCGAGATGCAGGAACGGATCTCGGGCTGCATCGTCAAGGAGCTCCGGACGCACCTGACCGACGAGGAGCAGGTGGTCCGCAGCGGACCATCGACCGACGCGGAGACCTACGAGCTGTACCTGCGGGCCAAGCACATGCTCGGCCAGTCACTGATGCGACTTCCCGAGGCCACGCCGCTGCTCGAGCGAGTGATGGAGCGCGACCCTCACTTCGCCCCAGCCTACACCGCACTCGGGACGCCGCTGGTGATCTGTGCATTCTTCGGGTACGTCGAGCCGCTCTCCGCCTGGGCCCGGCTCCAGGAGCTCGCCGACAAGGCCCTGAGGGCGAACCCCCGCTCGGGTCCCGCGCATGAACTGCTGGCCGCGGTCACGATCTTCCGGGACTGGAACTGGGCCGAGGCAGAACGGCTCTACGACCGCGCCCGCGAACTCGAGCCGGGGGCCGGCTTCGACCACTTCCTGCACGCCTTCTTCCTCGCCTTCGCTGGGCACAAGCAGGCCGGTGTCGAGGCGGCGCGCCGTGGCCGGCAGCTCGACCCGCTCTCGTTCATGGGATACATGAGCGAAGCGGTGATGCTCGCCTATGCTGGCAACTTCGACGACGCGCTGACCCTGGCGATGCGCCCGATCGAGCTCGACCCGCAGTTCCCCGAGGGCTACCATATCGGCGGCTACATCCACCTCGGAAGGGGCGAGTACGCGGAGGCCGCCGAGCTGCTCGCCAAGGCCGTGGAACTGAGCCACCGGGCAAGCTGGCAGGTGGCGAAGTACGGGACGGCGCTGATCGGCCTTGGTCGCCACGACGAGGCGCGCGCGCTGCTCGCCGAGCTCGAGGAGCGGCGCGAGACCGACCCCACCATCTGTGCACCGGCGATTGCCACGCTGCACCTGCACCTCGGCGACCGACCAGCATTCTATCGCTGGATGCATCTCGCCCTTGACCAGCGCGATCCGTTCGCGATGGGATTCCTCGGCGAGTATCTCTGGGCTCCCGCGCACGGCGAGCCCGAATTCGACGCCCTGCTCAAGCGGGTGGGGCTCGCCATGCCGGTGGCGGCCCGACCCGGGAGCGTGCACTCGTGAGACGGCAACTCGCCCTGATGTTGACCATTGTGGCCTTCATCGCCGGCTGCAGCTCGGCCGGCGACGAGGCCACCGCCGACGCGGCTGCGATCGCCGACACCGCCGGCATCGCGGTGGTCGACCACGTGATCGTCTCGATCGACTCGCTCGAGCGCGGCATGGCGATGCTCGAACAGCTCACCGGCGTGGCCCCGGCGATGGGCGGCGTGCACCCCGGGCGTGGCACCCGCAACGCGCTCCTGTCGCTCGGGCCCACCACGTACCTCGAGCTGCTGGCGCCCAATCCGGCCGATTCCGCCGGTCCGGCGATGGTGGAGGCGATGGCGCGATTCCGCGACCTGACCCCGAGCGGCTGGGCGGTTTACACGCCGAACGCCACAGCGCTGCACGGCGACATCTCGGCGCGTGGCACGGCACTCAGCGAGCTCCGGCCGGGATCGCGCGCCACCACCACCGGCGATACGCTGCGCTGGGTCACCTTCGCACCGCCGGCACTGGCCGAGGAGTGGCTGCTGCCGTTCTTCATCGAGTGGGTGGTGCCAACGCCGCATCCGGCGACCACCACGCCAACCGGATGCACGCTGGCGGGAATGACACTCGCCACGCCAGCGCCCGATTCGTTGCGCCAGCACCTGACACAGCTCGATCTGCACGTGACGGTCGCCGCCGCGACCGGCCGCACGATGCGCCTGACGATGGAGTGTCCAGCGGGACGGGTGACGCTCGAGGGACCCGACGCAGCAACGCCGTGACGTGGTGTGCCGGAGCCTGCTACGCCCCCAACTCCCTGACGTCGACCCACCCGCCCGGCAGGGTGCAGTACCAGGCCTTCTCCACGGCCACCGATTCGACCGGATAGAGCAGGCCACCCTGCGCGAGCAGTTCGGCCACCGTGACCTTCACCCCGACGCGATCGAGTCCCTCCATTCCGCCGGCCCAGGCAGCCTGCATCTCCATGGTGTGTTGCCAGTCGCGGGCCGGCTGCTCGGCGAACGCGAGGCCGGCCCCCACCTGCTCGGCCGGGACCACATGACCGGCGCGATAGACGTCGACCACCGTCTCCATCGGCAACGGGTTCGCCGCCAGTCGGCACCGTCCGGGCTGGTCGCTGTCCTCCAGCGCATCTCGCTCGGCGTGACGGTACAGCACCGTGTCGGCGGTGAGGCCGTTCGAGACGAGGAGGGTATCGAGGGCCGCCTGGGTGGCAGCGTCGCGAGTCGGGGGCATGGAATCACCTGGATGGAAGTGGGAGAAGATTCTACGGTGCGCCTCGACGACCGGCAATTCCCGTCGCTGCCTCGTGACCCTCACTGTCGCAATCGCGGCCGGGCGGGTAGCGTCAGTCCGAGTCCCCGCAAGGATTTGCCACGACCATGACCCGCGCCTCTCTCCTCGCGCTCGCCCTCGCCGCCGCGACTCCACTCGGGGCCCAGGAACCCACCGCACCCCGGGCCGACCTCCGCACCGAGCTCGAGCGGCTCGGCCGCGAAGACCAGGCCGGCCGGGAGGGAATCGCCGCCGCAGCCGCGGCGAACGACACGCTGTTCCTCAAGCGGATGATGGCCGGCGACTCGGCCCGGACGGCGCGGCTCCGCGAGATCGTCGCGGCCCACGGCTGGCCGGGCCGGGCCCTCGTGGGCGAGGAAGGCGCCCGCGCCGCGTGGCTCATCCTGCAGCACGGCGATGACACGGCCTTCCAGGAGGCGATGCTGCCCCGGCTCTGGGACGCCGCCGCAGCCGGCGACGTGTCACGGGCCGACGTGGCCATGCTCACCGACCGGGTGCTGGTGCGCCGCGGGGAACCGCAGCGCTACGGGTCGTCGTTCTCGATGCTCGACGGCCGGCTAGTGGCCGATCCGATCGGCGACTTGTCCGGCCTGGAGGCGCGCCGGGCCGAGGTGGGGCTGCCGCCCATGGCAGAGTACGTGGCGATGATGCGAAAGATGTACGGTGTGCCCGTGATCTGGCCCGAGGACTCCCGACCATGAATGATGCCGCGGCCTTGCTGGTGATCGACGTGCAGGAGGGAATCGACGACCCGCGACACGGGCAGCGCAACAACCCCGGCGCCGAGGCGAACATCGCGCGGCTGCTGGCGGCCTGGCGCGCGGCGGGACGGCCGGTGGTCCACATCCGCCACGACTCGGTCGACCCCGAGTCGGTCCTCCGACCGGGACTCCCGGGCAACGCCATCAAGCGCGAGGTGGCCCCGCTCCCCGGCGAGACGGTCTTCGCCAAGCACGTCAACAGCGCGTTCATCGGCACGCCGCTCGAGCAGCACCTGCGCGAGCACGGCATCGACGCGCTGGTGGTCACCGGCCACACCACCGACCACTGCGTCTCCACCACCGCGCGCATGGCGGCCAACCTCGGCTTCGCGGTCACGCTGGTGTCGGACGCGACCGCCACGCACGAACGCATCGGCCCGGACGGGGTGCACCACAGCGCCGAGGCGATGCACCAGCTGGCACTGGCCTCGCTGCACGAGGAGTTCGCGACCATCCGCAGCACGGCCCAGGTGCTCGCGACCCGGTAGCCCGACGGAGGGCGACTCGTGGAACGATTCGTGCGCCACGGATCCCCCATGATCGCGTCCATCACCAGTCCACGGCGGGCCTGGTCGGTCCTCGCGACGGGAGTGCTGGCCCTCGGCGGCATTCCCGCCGGCACGGCCCCCGCCCAGGGCCGCCTGATCCTGGCGGGTGCCACGCTGATCGACGGCACCGGCGCGGCCCCGCTCCCCGATGCGCGCATCGTCATCGAGGACGGACGATTCACCTGTGTGTCGGGACCCGGCGGCTGCGATCCCCGCCCCGGCGATCAGGTCCTCCGGCTGGCCGGGCGGTGGGTCACCCCCGGCCTGATCGACACGCACATCCACTTGCTCTACGGCGACGCCGACGACGCCGTGCTTGCCCGTGCTCAGCGGCTGCGCTTTGCGCTCGGGATCACCACCACGCGCGATGCGGGTTCGCCTGCCGTCACCCGGCTGCTGGCCCTGCGCGACACCGCTGCCGACGCAAACCTCCCGGTTCCGCGGCTGAGCGTGGCGGCGCGAGTGTCGATCGAGAATGCCGAGAGGTTCGGCGTTCCGGTTGGTGAATCGTTGGCGCGTCACCTCATTGCGCTCGGGGTCGATGCCATCAAACTGAAGCCGCCATTCGGCGACGACATCTGGCTCGGCGAAATCCGCGCCGCGCGTGAAGCCGACGTCCCGGTGTTCGGGCACACCTGGGCCGAACCGCCGCGCGGGCCGTTCGCGCGGGAGGCGGCAGCGGCCGGACTCTCCGGCGTCTCGCACCTGCTGGGCCTGGTGATGGAGATGCAGCCGCCGGGCACCGACCTGACCATCCCGGCGGGCACGGAGGCAGAGGCGTGGGCGTGGCTGCGCAGCCTGTGGACCACGATCGACACCGCGGCGATGGATCGGCTCATCGGCGACCTGGTGCGGGCCGGCGTGTGGATCGAGCCGACCCTTGCCCACGAGTACCACTGGGGCAGGAGTCTCCCGCGACACGAGCACCTGCGCTTCCTCGACCCTCCCGCTCGCCTGAGTGATGTCCTGCCGCTCCGGCGGGCGAGCACCGCGAGCCGGGAACCGCGCTACCCCGACACCTTCGATCGCCAGCAGGCGTTCGTGCGGACCTTCGCGGAGCGGGGCGGGATGCTCGTCACCGGTTCCGACGGAGTCGACGCGGGACTCGACCTGCACGAAGAAATCCGCCTTATCGCCGAGGCCACCGGCGACCCGATGACGGGGCTCCTCGCCGCCACCAGGAACGCGGCGCTCGCCATCGGTCGCGAAGACCTCGGCACCATCGTGCCAGGCAGCGTCGCCGACCTGGTGGTCCACGAGGTCGACCCGCTGGCCACGCCGGGTGCCACGACCCACGTGGTGTACGTGATCAAGGGCGGCGTGCTGCACGCCGGCGGCGACCTCGTCAGCGAGTTTCGTTCCAGCTATGCCGAGGCCGTGCGTGAGACTTGGTTCCGGGCACTCAGGCGCTGGCTGCCGCCGCTGGCGCTGCTGGTGGCGGTCGGCATCGTGGGCGTCATCCTGCTGCGACGGCGGCGCGCCGCGTCGTGATCGCGCCGAGGAGGTAGGCGAAGGTCGCCACCACCAGCGAGGTGAGGAACGGGTACGGCAATGACGCCGCGCTGCCGATCGCGTAACTGGCCACGCCGCCGACCAGGGAGGCCGTCGCGGCGAGCGCACCACCGATCCGGGTGAACAGCGCGAACGACACCACCACCAGCACCCCGGCACTGCCGACCGACGACGCCTCCTCCACCAGCTCCGCCACGCCCGTGGCACCGATCGCCAGCCACAGCGCGATCGCGCCCATCACCGGCACGCCGGCGCGGGCCAGGCGCAGCCGGGTCCGGTCGCTGGCGATGCCGAACGCCGGTGCGATGATGTTGTGCGTCACCAGGCCAGAGCCGACCAGCAGGATGGTGTCCACCGTGGAGAGGATCGCGGAGATGAGCGCTCCCGCGAACACCACGTATCCCGCCGCCGGAAGGAGCTCGCGCGCCAGCAGCGGCAGGAACTGCTCGCTGTCGACCACCGCGGGAATCAGCGCGCCGGCCGCCAGGCCGAGGAACACCGGCACGATGCCCACGAGGATGTAGAGGCCGCCGGCGAGCACCGCCCCATTGCGCGCCACGTCCGAGGAGCGCGCGGCGATCACCCGGCTCACCAACTCCACCGCGACGACCGACCCCGCGATCGGGATCGCCCACTCCTCGAGCATGCCGAGGAAGGTGGGGGTCACGTCGGGGCCCACCACGGCGATCCGCGTCGCATCGATCGCGCCCACCGCCGCGGCGAGGCCGCCGTGCTGCATCACCACGACGACGGTGAGCACCATCAGGCCGACCACCAGCAGGATTCCCTGGATCAGGTCGGTGATCGCGTCGGCCAGCAGGCCGCCGAGCATGGTGTAGAGCACGCAGAAGCCGGCCGCGGCCGCGATGGCGTAGTGCAGGTCGAGGTCGGTGACCGTCACCAGCACCTGGCAGAACCCGCGCAGCTGGGCCGCGGCCCAGAGGACGCCGCCGGGGATCAGCACGACCGCAGCGAGCTTCTCCACGCCGGGACCGTAGCGCTGCCGGAACAGGTCGGCGAGCGTGGTGAGCTTCCGCCGCCAGAGCGGCACCGCGAACACCACGCCGAGCGCGATCAGCGTCACGCCGTAGGCGAACGGCTCGGCACTGGTGAGCGAGAATCCCTCGCGGTACGCCCGGCCGGCCGACGCGATGCACGTCTCCGCCCCGAACCACGTCGCGAAGAACGAGAAGATGGTCAGCGGGTAGCCGAGCCGGCGCCCGGCGACGAGGTAGTCGTCCTCGGTGTGGATCCTCGGCGCCAGCCAGGCACCGATGCCCAGCTGGAGGACGAGGTAGCCGAGGAGGGCGAGGAGGACCCAGTTCACGATTGGAAGCTGGCAGGGTCGGGGAGGCTTGGCGAGGGATGCGGGAGAAGTGAGGCGTGAATCCTGAGACGTGGGGGGGAGTGGCACCGTCCCCCCATGTCTCAGGACTCACGCCTCAGGTCCTACGCGACGTACACCGTCTTGACGTTGACGAACTCGCGGATGCCGTGGTGGGAGAGTTCGCGACCATAGCCGCTCTCCTTGATCCCGCCGAACGGCAGCCGCGGGTCGGACTTCACGAACGCGTTCACGAAGCAGGCCCCGGCCTGCAGCTCGTCGCGGGCGATCCGCTCACCGCGCTCCACGTCGCGCGTGAACACCGCCGCACCCAGCCCGAAGACGCTGTCGTTGGCGGCCTTGATCGCCGCCTTCTCGGTCTTCACCGGCATGATCGCCGCCACCGGGCCGAACAGCTCCTCCTTGTGTGCCGGGCTCTTGCGCGTCACGTCGGTGAGCACCGTGGGCGGGTAGTGGGCGCCGGGGCCGTCGGGGCGCTCGCCGCCCAGGAGGCAGCGCGCTCCGGCGTCGATGCTGCGGCGGACCTGGTCGTGCAGCTCGTCGCGCAGGTCGCGCCGGGCCATCGGGCCCACGTCGGTGGTCTCCTGCATCGGGTCCCCGGTGCGCGCCCGGCGCATCCGTGCCACGAAGCGCTCCTCGAACTCCTCGCGCACCTTCTCCACCACGATGAACCGCTTGGCCGCGATGCAGCTCTGCCCGCTGTTGATCAGCCGCGACGCGACACAACTTTCCACCGCGCGGTCGAGGTCGGCGTCGGCGAGGATCAGGTACGGATCGCTGCCGCCGAGCTCGAGCACCGACGGCTTGAGGCGATCGCCGGCCTGCTTCCCCACCGCGCGCCCGGCGCCGGTGCTGCCGGTGAGCGTCACCGCCGCGACCGCCTTGTGGCGGATCACGGCGCGCACCTGGGCGCTGTCGATCAGCAGGGTGCGGAAGGCGTGCTCCGGGAACCCCGCCTCGCGCAGGATCGACTCGATCGCCAGGGCGCAGCCCGGCACGTTGGCGGCGTGCTTGAGCAGCCCCGTGTTGCCGGCCATCAGTGCCGGCGCCGCGAACCGGAAGACCTGCCAGAGCGGGAAGTTCCACGGCATCACGGCAAGCACCGTCCCGAGCGGCCGGTGGGCCACGTAGCTCCGGGTGGCATCGGTGGCAGCCGGCTCGTCGGCCAGGAAGCGCTCCGCGTGCTCGGCGTAGTAGTCGCACACCCAGGCGCACTTCTCGGTCTCGGCGCGTCCCTGGGCCACCGGCTTCCCCATCTCGAGCGCCATGAGGTGGGCGAGCTTGCCCGCCCGGTCGCGCAGCAGCTCGGCCGCGCGGCGCATCGGTACCGCGCGCTCGGCGATCGTGGTGCGCTGCCACGCCTCCCACGTCTTGTCGACCTCGCGGATGATGCGCCGCACCTCCGCGTTGTCCATGTGCGGGTGGGTGGAGACCTGGTCGCCGGTGTGCGGGTTGGTGGCGATGAACATCGGATGTCCTCCCGCGGCCTCGTGCCGCGTGGCGTGTCGAGTGGAACCGGGTGCGGATCAGCGCCCGGGATAGTCCAGCGTCACCGTCGCCTCCTCGAACCGGTCGACGGACTGGTCGAAGCGCGCGCCCGGCCAGCGGAACGAGGCGGCCCGCTCGACCGGGTCGTACACCGCGGTGTAGAGCGTCCCCCAGCCGTGGTCAAACCGGGTGGAGAAGAGCGGAGGCTCGAGGAAGCGGGCGACGAACCGCTCCTCGCCCTCGTCGGGATCGTGCAGCCGGGAGGCCAGCATCCGCTCGCGGTCGAGCGAGGAGGTCGCATGCACGAAGGCCTCCCATTCCACCACCCGCTGGTGGTTCACCGCGTACTCGCGCGGCGACACCACCGCCGCGCGGTCGGGGGCCACGTACACCGTGACATGGTGGCCGCGCGTATCGAGCACCGTCACGTTGTACGACATGTGGCTCGGCACCCGCGTGAGCACTGCCGTTGCCTCGCGGGTGGTGCGGCACGTCTCGAGGACGTAGCGCAGGATCAGCGGCATCCCGAAGCCCTCGCCCACGGCCTTGCGCCCCCCGAAGGCGAGCGAGACCACCAACCCGTCGGCGTTGACGCCGTCCAGCGCGCCCCAGAGCGAGTCGCTCATGGCGAGCACTGGCCGGCCCATCCAGGCGGAGCGGAGCAGCACGCCGTCCCAGAGCCGGGGCGAGTAGTCGTAGTTGCGCACCAGCAGCGCGCGGCGACGGCGCCAGACCGCCTGCGAGCAACCGGTGAGGTACGGCGTCGGCCGCCACAGCGAGAGCAGCCGGGCCGCACGGTCGCCGCCGCCGGCCAGCTCCACCAGCCGCTCCCAGGTGGGAATCAGCTCGGGGAGGTGGGTCTCCAGCGCACGGCGACACTCCAGGTACGACGGGCGGGCCGCGTCGCCTTCGCGGAGGAACCACCGCGCGTACCCCTCGGCCAGCCGCTGCTCGAGGGCCTGCCACTTGGCGCCGGGTTCGTCCTCCCGCACCGCCGACAGCACCTGGGACATGGCGCTCCTACAAGAGCTTGAAGCTGCCGACTTCGGCCGGTGTGATGGCCGCCACGGGCTGCGGCGCCGCGAGCGGCTCGCCGCGGAACTGCGACACGATCGCCTCGGTCCACGCCTTGGCGCGCGGCGTGAGCCGGTGCGCCTTGGTCATCAGCCGTCCCGGGGTGATCAGGATGCCCAGGTCGGCGCCCTCGTACTTGTAGTCGCCCGGGCCGGCGATCCGCAGGAAGAACGCCTCCTGCTCGCTCTCCACCGTGCGCCGGTGCGTCTGCACCCGCACGAACTCCACGTTGCCGTCGTCGTCCATGCGCCACACCCCCGAGCGCGGCGCCTCGAGGATCCGTTCGGTGGTGTCGGCGGTGTGCTTGATCACCAGCTGGCCCCACGAGTCGATGTTGGCGGGATCGGCCCAGCGGGCGTTGAGCGCCTGCACGTCGAGCTCGAACCCCACGTTGCACCACTCGAGCAGGTGGAACAGGAACAGCGGCGCGTCGGCGTGCGCGAACGCCGCGAGGTTGGTCATCGCGCTCGCGCCGGTGATCCGCGGGTTCACCTCGCCGAGATACACCTCGCCGGTGTCGCGGTCGATCAGGAAGTCGAGCTCGAAGTAGCCCCGGTACCCCCGCTTGCGCAGCGCCTCGCCGAACGCAAAGGTCGCCTCGCGGGCGCGCTCGCGGAGCGCGCGCGGGAACGCCGCGGCGTGCACCTCGTTGCCGCACCAGCCGCCGCGGTACGGCGTGAGCGACTTGAACCCCACCAGCTCGGTCATCAGCGGCCCGACAATGGTGCCCTTGCGCGTCACGCACGCCTCGAGCGCCGCGCCGCGCACGTTCACCCGCTTCATCACCTTCACCTCGGGCTCGGCGCTGATCTCCTCGGCGTGGCGCTCCCAGTCCTTCTCCGACGCGATGAAGAACGTGGTGTGGCCCGAGTCGCCGAACGCCGTCTGGATCACCAGGTCGTCGCCCAGCTTCTTCGCCACCCGGCGCAGCTCGTCCCAGCTGCGCACCGGCGCGAGCACGTTGGGCACCGACGGCACCCCGGCCTCGTCGGCGATCCGGGTGGCCTCGACCTTGTTGTCCACCATCTGCCGCAGCGACGCGGCGGGGAAGCAGAGCTCGAGGCCCAGCTCCTCGCAGAGCGCCTCGGTCTGCTCGTCGAAGAAGAGGAACACCGCCTTGCCGCCGGGGCCGCGCGCGCGGATGTAGTCCACCACCTCCTTGTGCGACAGGAGGTAGTTGTTGATGTCCTCGATGCTGGTGAACGGCCGGTGCGGCGCTTCCCGCGGCACGAACACGTGGGGATGGTGGCCCTCGAAGCAGTCGATGTAGTTGATGAAGTGGAAGTTGCGGACCCACTCATCCATCCCGAGGAGGTTGAACGGTGTCGCGCTGATGAAGTAGACCGGCTCCTCGTTGCGGTGGAAGAACCGCCGGATGTCGGAGATGCCGCGCAGCCGACGCCGGTGGCGGCGGCGGCGCGGGGATGCGGGGTTGGCCGTCATGCCGGGGCTCCCTTGCTGAGTGGGCGCAGCCCGCCGGCCGGCAGGCGCGCGAGCGCCTCGGGCCGGAAGGTGCGCAGGCCGAATTCCGCCTCGTAGCCGTGGATCTCCTTGACGTCGAGCGCCGTCAGGTAGGTGAGGATCTCGTCGGTCATCACCTGGCCGGGCATCAGGATCGGGAAGCCGGGCGGATACGGCGTCACGAACGCCGCCGAGACCAGCTCCTGGCCCTGTTCCACCACCTGCCGGTGGGCCTCGGCGAGCGGGACGTAGGTGCAGGCGGCATCGTCGTAGGACAGGAAGAACGCCTCCCGCATTTGGCCCTCGATCGTCGTGCCGCCGGGGTCGGGGCGGAACGCGTCGTGGAACCGGGAGAAGTTCGGCAGCGGCGGCAGCTCGTCCACCAGCGCCCGCACGTGGCGCTCGCGGATCTCGCGCTCCACGGCGTTCTCGTTCTCGCGCGCCTCGTCGAGGTCGCGGGCGATCTGGGTGAGCACGGTGATCAGGTGCGCCCCCATCCCGCGCGACATCCCGATGTGGATCATGAACAGCACGGTGTTCCGCGACGTCTTGTTGATCTGGATGTCGTAGCGGTCCATGAGCAGCTGCTTGAACGTGTTCCCGTCCATCCCGGTGCGGCCGATGTCGAGCGTGATGCGGGTCGGGTCGAGGGTGAACTCGTCGCCCCCCCACGCCGGCTCGAGGTCGGCCCAGCCCGCCTCCGGGTCGTAGTACTTGCGCAGCCCGGAGGGCCGGTGGGCGTCGGGAACCATCTCCTCGGGGCCCAGCACCCGGAAGTACTTCTTGAGCATCGGGTCCTCGCGGATCCGCTCGCGCAGCGTCATCGCCAGCTGGATGCTCCGGCCGACCAGGTCGTACCCCTCGAGCTCCACCTGCCGCCGCCCGCTGTCGAGCGTGGCCAGGATCTGGTAGTTGGGCGACGTCGAGGTGTGGGTCATGTACGCCTCGTTGAAGATCGCCCGCACCCCGTGCTCGAAGTCCTGGTCGTTCACGTGGATCATCGAGCCCTGGCGCATCGCCGTGAGCGTCTTGTGGGTGGACTGCGTCGCGTACACCCGCACCCGCGCCGTGGCCGGGTCGGGCATCAGCCGCTCCCCCAGCCACGCCGCCTCGTCGCCGGCGCGCGCGGCGAAGTCGGCCTGCCACTTCGCGTACGCCTCGGCATACTCCGGGCTGCGCAGCCGCTCGCGCAGGAGGTTCGCCGCCTCCATCGCCGTGCGCCGCCGGAGCACCGGGGCGAACCGGCCGTAGGCGAACCACGCCTCGTCCCACAGGAAGACGATGTCAGGCTTGATCGCCAGGATCTCCTCCATCACCCGCAGCGGGTGGTAGCAGATCCCGTCGAAGGTGATGCTGGTGAGCAGCAGCAGCTTGACCCGGTCGAGCTTCCCCTCGCGCCGGAGCGCCAGCAGCTGCCGCTTGATCTCGTGCAGCGGCACCCCGCCGTAGATCGAGTAGCGCGAGAGCGGGTACGCGTCGAGGTACACCGGATGCGCCCCGGCCAGGATCACCGCGTACGGATGCGACTTGTGGCAATCGTGCGAGAGCAGCACGATGTCCCCGGGCTGCATCAGCGCCTGCATCACGATCTTGTTGGCGGTGCTGGTCCCGTTGGTGACGAAGTACGTGTTCCGCGACCCGAACGCCCGCGCCGCGAGTTCCTGTGCGCGCTTGATGGTCCCCACCGGCTGGAGCAGCGAATCCAGGCCGCCGGTGGTCGCCGACGTCTCGGCCTGGAAGATCTGCGGCCCGTAGAACTCCTCGAGATCGCCGATCCAGTTGGAGCGGGAGATCGACTTGCCCCGCGCGATCGGCAGCGCGTGGAACACCCCGGTCGGCTTGAGCGAGTACTTGCGCAGCGCCGAGAAGAACGGCGTCTCGTAGCGCTCGTGCACGCCCTTCAGGATGCCGAGATGGAGGTCCTGGAGATCCTCCGCCTGGTAGAACACCCGGCGGTAGCCGCGGCTCCGCTCGCCGGCGACCTCCTCGACCGGTGCGTCCGACACCAGGAAGAGGTCGAGCTCGGCCCGCAGCGACTTGAGCATCCTGCCCAGCTGCAGCGAGCGGTCGGCGGGCATCCGCCGCTCGAGCGCCTCGCGGTCGACGCCGAGCATCCGGTAGACTCCCTCGAGCGCCGGGATCGGCTCGCCCTCGCGGAACGGGAACGTGAACCGGACCACCACCGACTGGAGGGTGGGGTTGGCGAGGGACGCCATCACCGCGTCCTCGAACCGGCGGACCACCACCACCTCGTAGATGAAGGCGTCGTCCCGTCGCCGCATCTGCCGCAGCCGCAGCTGGAGCGCCGCCTCCTCGGCATCGGTGATGTCGTCGACCACCAGCACCTCGAAGTACGGCCGCTGCTCGCGCAGCACCTTCTTCTGCAGTTCCGCGCTGATCTCCCGGAGCGAGAGCAGGTCGGCGAAGCTGGTGATCTCGAGGTGCTGCAGGTCGAGGCGGCGGTAGATCCCCGTGGTCAGCAGCCGGACCAGGCGGGTGACCTGGAGCGAGAGCGTCGGCCAGTCCTCGTTCGCGACGAGCCCGGCCACCTGCGCCACCGCGCGATGGCCCGGGAACGCGAAGTAGGCTTCGAGCGGCGTCAGCGCCTCGAGCGCGGCGCGGCACTGCTGGCGCAGCCGCGGCGCCTGCTCCGGGTCCTCGGCGCCGCCTCGCGCCAGCCGGCGCGCCGCGTCGCGCAGCCGATGCCACGCGTCGGTCCGGCTGCGCCCCACGTTGTACAGCGCCTCGCGGGGGCGTCCTTCCTGCGGTCGAGTGGTGGCATCGCTCATGTCACGCTCCGGTCCTGCCGATCACGGGATGGTGTGGCTGCCCTCGCCTCCGGGCACGACGGGTCGCATCGTGCCATTGCGGTCGTGCCGCACCAGCGGCCCGAGGCTCGAGAGGTACGGCGTCCGCCGCGCCTCGTGGTGGTAGATGTCGAGCGGAACCGTCGAGTCCCGGAAGCTCTTCAGCGGCTGACCGAGCCCGCGCAGCCCGATCTCGCGGCTGCGGTGCACCCGTTCGAGGTCGATCTCGAGCGGGATCAGTTCCTCGCTCGAGCCGGCCTGGTGAAGCACGTCACCTGCCGGACCGCAGATGATCGAGCGACCGTTGCCCATGTCGCCCGCGCCGTTGATGTCCACCATGAAGCACTGGAACGACGCTGCGGTGGCCCGGCAGATGGCGAGCTCCACATCCCGGTCGATGGTCGTCGTGAGCGTCGGGTGCAGGATCACCTCGGCGCCCATGGCGGTGAGCGTGCGCGACGTCTCGGGGAACCACATGTCGTAGCAGATGCTCACGCCGAACCGGCCGACGTCGGGAACATCAAATACCAGGAAATCGGCGCCAGGTTCCACGCCGGTCTCGTAGGGCAGGAACGGGAAGACCTTGCGGTACCGCCCCACCACCTCGCCGTCGGGGCCGATGACCGACGCCGTGTTGTACACGCGGTCGTCGCGCCGCTCGTAGTGCGAGCCGTTGACCAGCCACAGCCGGTGGCGCAGCGCCAGCTCGCGGAACTCGTCCTCCGCCGGCCCGGGCAGCGGCTCGGCCGTGGCCGTCGACGGCCCGCACGCGGCCAGCTCGCTGAACACCACCATCTGCACCCAGGGGAAGACGTGCATCAGGTAGTTCAGCCGCTCCCGCATGCGGGGCAGGTTGTGGCCGTGCCCCGACAGCGCGAGCTGCAGGCCGGCGATGGCGAACGGTTTCGTGGCGCCCGTCCCTTCAGGTCAGCGCGCGCCGGCGGCGCTCGCGTTGGCGCCGGCGGCGGCCGGCCAGGTGCGGAGGATCTCCTCCTCCATGATGTCGAGCCCCTGCTCCAGCTGCTCGTCCTCGATCACCAGCGGGGAGAGGATCCGCAGCACGTTGCCGTGATACCCCGACGGGATCACCAGCAGGCCGCGCTCCACGCACCGCCCGACGATCTCCTTCACCTCGGCGCTCGCCGGTCGCAGCGGGTCGCCATCGTGCACCAGCTCGATGCCGATCATCGCGCCGATGCCGCGCACCTCGCCGATCGCGTCGCAGCGCTCCTGCAGCGCCGTGAACCGCGCCCGGATCCGCTCGCCGATCGCCCGGGCCCGGGCGTTGAGGTCGCGCTGCTCCATCACGTCGATGGCGGCGAGCGCGGCCGCACAGGCCACCGGGTTCCCGCCGTACGTCCCGCCGATCGTCCCGGGCTGCGCCGCGTCCATCACCTCGGCGCGACCGATCACCGCCGCGATCGGCAGCCCGGCGCCGAGCGACTTGGCCCACGTGGAGAGGTCGGGAACGACGCCGTAATGCTCGTACGCCGCCCACGCACCGGTGCGGCAGAACCCCGACTGCACCTCGTCGAACACCAGCAGGAAGCCGTGCCGGTCGGCGCGCTCGCGCAGCCCGGCGATCCAGCGCCTCGGCGCCGGCAGGAACCCGCCCTCGCCCTGCACCGGTTCGACCAGCACCGCCGCGAGGTCCTCCGGTGCCACCAGCGTGTGGAAGGCGTGATCGAGCCGCGCCAGCTCGCGGTCCACGAACGCGTCCTCGTCGAGCCCCGCCCCGTCGAGGAACCGGTTCGGGAACCCCAGCCGGTACACCTCCGGCGCAAACGGGCCGCAGCCGGTCTTGTAGCCGACCTTGGACGACAGCGTCATCCCCAGCAGCGTCCGGCCGTGGAAGGCACCGGTGAAGCACAACAGCGCCGACCGCCCGGTGGCCTGGCGCGCGATCTTCACCGCATTCTCCACTGCCTCGGCTCCGCTGTTGAGCAGCAGCACCTTGGTGGCGTCGCCATGGGGAAACAGCGTCGCGAGTCGCTCGCAGAGTGCCACGTAGGGTTCGTAGGTGGCGACGTGAATGCAGGTGTGGATCAGCTGCCCCGCCTGCGCACGGATCGCCTCCACCACGTGCGGGTCACAGTGGCCGGCGTTGACCACCCCGATCCCGCCGGCAAAGTCAATCAGCTCGCGGCCCTCGGCGTCGATCAGCGTGGCCCCGCTGGCCCGCGCCACCGTGGCGGCGGTGACCCGTGGGACGCCGCGCGGCACGACGGCGGCGCGGCGCGCGAGGAGATCCTGGTTGGCGGTCATGTGTCGAACCTCCGGACGGGCCGCGGAACTCGCGTGGCGCCACCGGGGAGGAGATTGGGCGACGACACGGGGGTGGTGCGGCGGGGGGGAACCCCTTCAATGTAACCCCGCCATGGCGCGCCGGATCCCGCCCGACCCGGATTGCCGCGATGATCCGGAAGTTTCGATCAGTACAGGCCGGCGCGACCATCCAATAGCCATCTTTCGTCGAGACCCGCGCACCGGAGCACACCATGTTCGGCCTCCCACCAGCCGGCCCGCGCCGCGCAGCCCTCCTGCTGCTCTCGGCGTTCTGGATCGCGGCCGGCATCAACCACTTCCTCAACCCTGAGTTCTACCTCCGCATCATGCCGCCATGGCTCCCCGCGCACGCCGAGCTGGTCTGGCTGAGCGGCGTGGCGGAGGTGGTCGGTGGCGCGGCGGTCCTGGTGCCGCGATGGCGGAGCACCGCGGGCTGGGGACTCGTGGTGCTGCTGATCGCGATCTTCCCGGCCAACCTGCACATGGCCCTCAACCCGACCCGCTTCGCCGACATTCCGCCGTTGGCGCTCTACCTCAGGTTGCCGCTGCAACTGGCCCTGATCTGGTGGGCGTGGTGGGCCACGCGCCCGGAAGCGCCGTCGCCCAACGCGACCCGCAATCAACGCCCCAGGGTCAATACCGATACCTTCCGGTGAGGAAGCACGAGACCGGATTCGCGAGGCCGTGATGCAGGGAACCGTCGTGGGAGAGCGCCCACAGAGCGCCGGCGAGGAGATTGCCAACAGCGTGAGCCACGCGATCGGCTTCCTCGCCATCGTGGCGGCGCTGCCGGTGCTGGTGCACGCGGCCACCGGCCGCGGCACCCTTGCGGTGGTGGGCGCGACGGTCTTCGGCAT
>CALGOK010000096.1 GCA_937961295.1 uncultured Gemmatimonadota bacterium | reverse complement strand
AGGCGGCTGCAGGGGCCATGGTTGCGAGCCCGACCATGGCTCGGCGCCGACGTGATGCGATGTTCATTGCCGCGTACTCCTCTCCGACCGGTGGGCCGGATTCCGCATTCAAGGCGTGACGATGATGGTTCCCGATTCGTCGAATGCGTTCGGGTGGATGGTGCATCGGAAGCGGTAGGTGCCCGGCAGGTCGAAACCGAGGGTGCGGATGTCACCGATCTCGGGAGCGCCGCCGGGCAACTGCCCAGCACCGACGACCTCGATCGGATGCCCGGCGGTGGTGAATCCCCAGTAGACCGTCGACCCGGCAGGGACCGTGACGGTGTTGGGACCCCAGACGATGTGCGGCACACCAGGGAAGCAGCACGGCCAGCCCATTCCTCTCACCGTGTGCACTCGCGCGATCGCCAGTTCGACCGTGGGGAGGCCCGCGGTGGACAGCTGCACCCGGAAGCCGCCGAATCGTGCGGCCTGCGAGGCGTCCCCGAGGGGGAATGGTCCGCCCGCGGTTCCACTCGACGCGGTGCGTCGCGATTGCTCGTGGAGCGTCACGCCGTCCCGGATCAGGGTGAGCACGACGTCGGAACCCGGGACGCCGTTGCCGAACCGATCGTAGACGCCAAGGATCAGCTTGAGGGTGTCGGTCGTGCTGAAGGAAGGGATGTCGTGCCGAATCTCGGCTGGGGGTCCGGGAAGTGCCGTGGCCTCGAAGGCAGCTGGCGCGACGGTCGCATCCCTCCGGAGGACAGCGCGCGCGCGCGCCGGGCCAGCCGTGGGGGGCAGGGTCCACCGAGCCGTGGCGTTGCCGGACGCATCGGTGATCGTGTCGCCGACGATCGTCCCTGACTCCAGCGCCGCCCAGGTGAGCGGTACCGATCCGAGCGGAACGCCGTCTCGGGTCACGCGAACCGTCAGCACCTGGGCGAGTGGCAGGCCGACCTCCCCCGACTGCTTGTTGCCCGAGACGACGGAGACGGCGATGGCTCCGGAGCCTGGCGTGGGGTGGGTCGGCACGCCGGACTCCCCGCCGCAGGCGGTGAGCAGGAGCAGCAAGGGTCCGAAGCGGGTCCGTTGAAGATCCCGGGCACCGGGATTCTGGGGTGACAGGAACTGACGATTCCGTTGCACGGGTGACCTCGATCGGGGCGATCGCACGGGGTACGACAGGGAATGACGGAATTCCTCGACGACGCATCGAGGCGGGACCCCTCATCGCTGGCGGTGCCTTCTGTCCCGGGCCTATACTCCGAGCGGTCCCGGATACCGCAGACCGACGGCCGGCCGGGGGGGCTCGGCCGGCCATCCCATTGGGTAAACGCGCAGGTCGCCGGCTCGATGCGCCAACCGGGGGAGGGCCGTCATGGAACCACGGACGAACCCCGACATCACCGACGCCCTGCGGGCCTGGGAGGGCGGGGATCCCGCCGCGATCGAGCGGTTGATGCCTCTGGTCTACGATCAGCTCCGCCGGGTGGCCCACCGCCAGCTCCTTGGCGAGGCCGCGGGCCACACCCTCGAGACGACCGCCTTGGTGCATGAGGCCTTCCTGCGGCTCGCCGGGCATGACCGATCGCGATGGCAGGGCCGATCGCACTTCTTCGCGATCGCGGCGCAGGCAATGCGCCGGGTCCTGATCGACCACGCGCGGCGGCATGGGGCGGCCCGGCGCGGAGGGCGACGGCCACCGCCGGTTCCGCTTGACCGAGTCGACCTGCCGGTGGCGGAGCGGGCGGCGGCGTTGCTGGCGCTCGACGAGGCGCTGGATCGCATGGCCGACCTCGACCCCCAGATGGCCCGGGTGGTCGAGTGTCGATTCTTCGGGGGCCTGACCGAAGCGGAGACCGCGGAGGCCCTTGGCGTCTCTCGGCGAACCGTCACGCGCGAGTGGACCGCCGCCCGGGCCTGGCTCTGGAAGGAACTGCACGATGACGTCGGCTGACGCCGACTGGCCGCGCATCAAGGAACTGCTGGCTGACGCACTCGCTGCCGCGCCGGCCGAACGTGATGCGCTGCTGGGACGGCACTGCCCCGATCCCGAGCTGCGGGGCCGGGTGCTCCAGTTGCTCCATGCCAGCGAGGCCGCCTCCCGCGGAGCCTTCCTCGAGGAGGTGGCCTCGACGTTTGCCGCCCCGCTGCTGGTGGAACCGCGTCCCGGAGGCGAGGAGGAGCTGGCGGCGCTGCGCACCGCACTCGCCGGCCGCTACGCCATCGAGCGAGAGATCGGCCGTGGCGGCATGGCGGTGGTCTACCTTGCGACCGACGAGCGGCATGGTCGACCGGTGGCGCTGAAGGTCCTGCACACCGATCACCTCGGCGACGGCGGGGTGTCGCGTCGCGCTTCACGGTTCACCCGCGAGATCGGGTTCGTGGCCCGACTGTCCCACCCGAACATCCTGCCGTTGTACGACTCAGGCATGGCGGCCGAGTGCCTGTACTATGTCACGCCGTTCGCCCAGCGCGAGAGTTTGCGGGAGCGCCTGCGCCGCGAGGGCAGGCTGTCGGTCACGGAGGCCGTGCGGGTGATGCGCGACGTGACACGCGCCCTGGCGCACGCGCATGCGCACGGCATCGTCCACCGGGACATCAAGCCGGGCAACATCCTCCTGACGGCCGAGGGCGACGCCCTGGTGGCCGACTTCGGCATAGCCAAGGCCCTCGCCGCCGTTGCCGATGGCGACACGGCGCCTGAAGTGACGCAGACCGACCTCGGGTTCCTTGTCGGCACCCCGGCCTACGTGGCTCCCGAGCAGCTCGGCGATCGCGACCACGTCGACCACCGAGCCGATCTCTATGCGCTGGGCGTGGTGGGCTTCGAGATGCTGAGCGGAACCCCGCCCTTCACCGGGCGGCGGTCACACGAGCTGCTCGCGGCCCATCTCACCGAACCGCCGCCGCCGCTGGCCGAGCGGCGCCCGGATGCACCTTCCAGTCTCGTCTCGTTGATTCATCGCCTGCTCGAGAAGCGACCCGAGCATCGGCCATTCGACGCGGTGGAGGTGTTGCAGGCGATCGACGGCGCCTCCCTTGACGACGGAGCGGCCGCTCCGCGGACGCCGTCGCGGCGCGTCCGGACGAGTGGCGTGGAACTCGGGACGGTCAGCGCCGACGCGGCGGAGCACTACGTCAAGGGCAGGTTCCTCAACAACACCCGTCAGCGAGACTGCCTGCAGCTGTCCCTGGATCACTACGAGTCGGCCGCAGCGCTCGACCCCAGCTTCGCTCGGGCCCACGCCGGCATCGCCGACGTGCACGTCATGCAGGGGATCTTTGGCCTCGCCAGACCCCAGGATGCCCATCAGCGTGCCCTCGCATCTGCCCAGCGCGCCTTGGCCCTCGATCCGGATCTCGTCGAGGCCCACACGGTGATCGCCCATGCACTCACCGTCTTCGCCTGGGACTGGGCAGCCGCGGAGGAGGCTTTCGGCCGTGCCCTCGCGCTCGACCCGCGATTCCCGCCGCTTCGACTGAACTACGCGTCGTACCTGCACGCCACCGGGCGCCCGAGCGAGGCCCTGGAGCAGCTCGAGGCGGCTCGCCTGACCGATCCGCTCGTGCCAACCGGGATGCTGGCGGGTCGGATCTTCGTGGATCGCGGCCAGCCAGCTGCCGCACTGAAGGTCCTCGGGGAGGAGGTGGCGCTCGATCCCCGGCGCGACGTTGCCTACCAGCTCCTGGGACATGCGCACCTGCTGCTGGGGAATCATCGAGAGGCGATCGCCGCCATGGAGCATGCCGCTACGCTGAGCGGGCCGCGCGACACGGCGCAGTTGGCGTACATCCACGCGGTGATCGGCAACACCGACACGGCGCGCGGGCTGCTGGAATCCGTGGTGTCCGAACCGGATCGCGCGGCCATGCTGGGATTCCACGTGGCGATGGCGCACGCGGGACTGGGCGAGGCGGACGAGGCGTTTCGGTGGCTCGAGGCGGCATTCCATGAGCGCGGCTCGTTCATGTCGGTGCTGGCCGTGACCCACGGCTTCGATGCAATCCGCGGGGACCCCCGCTTCGGCGACCTGCTGCAGCGAATGGGGCTTGCGGGCGTCGTCAGGCCGATGGCGCCGCGGTCAGGCTCCGAGCCGACGTGATCCTGCCGTGCCCGGGCGGGCGCCTGTAGATCCCGGCAGCGCACGCCGGGCTGGTCGCCGGTTCGGAGGCCCCGCCGCTCGGGCTGAAGCCCGAGGGCGGGGAAGCGATCACAGCAGCCGCTTCATCCCCTCATGGGTGGCCTCGAAGCCGAGCGACTGGTAGAACCGGATCGCGTCGCGGCGCGACTTGTCGGAGGTGAGCTGGACCATCGCGCAGCCGCGGGCCCGCGCGCGCTCGATGGCCCACTCCACCATCTGCCGCCCCAGTCCGTGGTCACGCGCGCTGGCGGCGATCCGCACCCCCTCGATCAGGCCGCGCCACATCCCCTGGCGCGAGATGCCGGGAAGGAAGCTCAGCTGCAGCGTGCCCACCACGCGGCCGTCGAGCTCCGCCACGATCAGCTCCTGGTTGGCGTCGCGCGCGATGGCATCGAAGGCGTCGTGGTACGCGGCCGGCAGCGGGTCCTCGGAGCGCTCGCGCGCGGCACCGAGTGGGTCGTCGGCGAGCATTGCGACGATCGGTCCCAGGTCCTCGCGGACGGCGAGGCGGAACCGCGGCAGGGCGTCAGCCATCGCTGCGGAACATCGACCAGGTGGTGAACGCGTCATCGACGGTCGCGGTGCCGACCAGCTCGTAGCCGTGGCGTCGGTAGAGCGCCACGTTGGGTTCGTGCTCGGTGGTGAGCGACACGCCGGACGAGGTTTCATCCGCAGCGGAGAGCGCGTGCACCGCGTCGAGCAGCCGGCCGCCGAGGCCGGTGCCCTGCGCGGCTCGCCGCACGCCGATCATGTTGAGGTGCAGGTGGGGGTCGTCGGCGATGAGCGGGGCCGTGGCAGCACCGAAGCGCTCGTAGCGCGCCCGCGCGTCGGCGCCGAGCCGCGCCCACGTGGCGTCACGGATCGGCTCGACAGCCGCCGGCGACGGTCCGCGGTGCGGATAGGAGACGAGCGCCGCCGCGACCAGCGCCCTCCCGTCGCGGATGCCGAGCAGGATCTCGTCGCGGTGCTCGCGCACCGCCACGAAGAAGCGGACCAGTGCCTGCAGGCGCGCATCGTAGTCCGGGTGCGCGCTGATGACGTGGCGCATCACCGGATAGTCGCGGAACGACTCGGTGAGCACCTCGGTGACGCCGTCGGCATCGGATGCGCCGAGTCGCTCGACCCTCATGGGATCATCTCGTCAGGGTGGGCATCGTCGTGCGGGCGCTCCGGGTCCGTCCGGATCCACGCCGCGTGGAAGTCGCGCAGCAGTCTGGGGTACACCAGCCACCGCCGGAACGGGTCAATGATCGCCATGTAGGGGCGCGTGAGCCACCCGACCGCGCGGAGGTGGATGCCCCAGACGAGTTCGCCCCCCTGCGCGGTGGTCCGGGTCGCGACGACCAGCCAGGCCTCGACGGTGGCATTGCGGATCGCACTCAGTGCCTCGAGCTCGAGCACGTAGGCCACGTGGAACGGCCCGTCCATGGTGCCGGGCGGGACGAGGGACTGCGCGCGCAGCGCCGCGGGGATCCGGTCGAGGAGGTCGGCTGCCGCGCCGGGCGTCGGGGCGGCATCCCAGCCGAGAAGGGTGCCCAGGCGGCGGCGCAACCCGAACAGCGCCCCGACCGCGCCGCCGCGGCCGCCCTGCTCGTGCAGCGATGCCGCGACCCGGCGGACCTCCGGCACGGTGCGCCGCGCCGGGTCGCCGGGAAGCGCCACGCGCCAGGCATCGTGCAGCGGCACGTCGCCGAGCAGCGCGTGGGCGCGGAGCGGGAGGGCGCGGTAGTCCGCCGGGTCGAGGCGACCCCAGGGGCGGGTCACGCCGCGCTACGGCTGCACGACCACCCTGGCCGCCGCCCGCTCGTTGGTCTTGAGGTTCCACTGCTGGTTGCCACCGCGCCGGGCTCCTTCGACTCGAATCGAGGCGGTGTTGGGCGAGCTGCGGCCCTCGTTGTGGGCGAAGATCTCGATGATGTTCTCGCCATACGGGTTGAGGGTGATCGGGATGCGTTCGCGAGCATTTCGGATCATCAACCGGCTTCGCACCACCACGCCGTTGACCGCAATGGACACGATGTCTCCGTCCTCGGACTGATGATCCCACACCTGCAGGATCGTGCGCGCTTCGCGCACCACGATGTCAGCGAGCTGCTGGTCGACGTCGTCGAGCTGGCGCCGCGGTGGGGGCGGCGGGATCGGATCGCGCCTGGTCTCCTGCTGGCGGATGCGATCGTCCAGTTCGACGATCGCCGGATCGAGGCCCTGGACCCCGTGCGCGGCACACCCCGCACTGCGTGCCCGGACCCACCACGCGCGCGCGCCGCGCAGGTCTCCCCGCGACCGCGCGGCGGTGCCCTCGTCCACCCAGGTGCGGCAGTCTTCCGCCTGGCGGGCATCGCGTTCGCGTTCGCGCTGCCGTGCGGCCTCGGCTTCACGTTCGGCAGCGGCGATGCGCTCGCGCTCGCGTGCCGCCGCCGCCTCCTGTTCCCGGACCCGGCTCGCCATGTCGTTCGCGGCCTGACGGAGGTCGATTCCCACCTGCGAACTGCAGTTGCGCGCGAAGGCACGACGGAACCAGGTCTCGGCCGAGGCAAAGTTGCCGCGATCGCGGGCACCGACGGCGGCCGTGGTCCAGCGCCGGCACTCCTCGGCCCGCCGCGCCGCGTCGGCGCGCTCTTCGGCGGCAATCCGCTCCTCGAGGTCCGGGATCGAAGTTTCGAGTCCGGTCACCCCGTGGTTGGCGCAACCGGCACCCTGGGCGCGGCGGAACCATGTCAGTGCCTCGACCAGTGCCCCCCGGCGCCTGGCACTGATCCCCGACTCGGCCCACGTCCGGCAATCGGTCCGGATCCGTTCCCGCTCCGCCGCCGCCTCCTCGGCGCGTGCCGCGGCGCGCTCATCGAAGGCTTGGTACACGGTGATCGTCAGGGATGCCCCGGCGGGCACCGTGTCGCCTTCGGTCCGGTCCTGCTGGGCCACCGTGCCGGCGAGCGGGCGGCTGGGAGCCGGGTCGCCCCGGACGGTGGTGACCGAGAGCTCAGCCGCGAAGATCCGTTCGGTGGCTGCCTCCTCGGAGAGGCCGACGACGTGCGGCACCGTGGTGGTGGTGCCGAACGGGCGGGGTATCACGACCGCCAGCGTTGAATCGTTGAGCGGGTGCTGGTCCTGGACGATCCCTTCGTCCGCGGGTGATTCGGCAGCGCGTCCCGTTCCCACCAGCATGAACACTCCGAGCGAGTCGAGAACCGACCGGGCAGCCTCGAGCCGCAGGCCGGCGAGGTCGGGCGCGTCGAACGCCGAGGTGCGCACCGCGGCAACCTGCATCGGCTTGACCGTTGGCGGCGCCTGGGGTGACGGTCCGGTGTACGGCTCATTGGTCACGCCGTAGATGGCATAGCCGAACAGCCGATCCTGCTCTCGCGGGCCACCGATCGCGACGGGCACGTACCAGTTGCGCGACGCGTCACGGATCAGCCGGGCAAACCGGTCGCTCGGCACTCCCATCGGCGCGTTGCGCATCGGGAAGTGGAAGTGGAGTTCGGCACGGGGGCTGCTGCCCTCATTGGTCCATCCGCGCGACGCGAAGTCGTCGGCGTCGGCAAACCGCATCGGATCCCGCACCGGCGCGTGCACCACGCCGAGTGCCGCGGTCAGGTCGCCACTCATGGCTCGGGTGGGCGGCTCCCCCGCCGCAGCGATGGGGGGAGAGATGCGCACGGTCCACTTTACCTGCGGATCCGAGGAGCGAAGGGCGACGGGCAGCACGCCGAGGACCTGCTGCTGCAGGTCGAGGCGCTCCGGGAACGTCATGGTCAGCGTGCCACGGTACTCGCCGCCACCGTACTGGGGCAAGGCCGTCAGCACCCCCACCAACTCGACGGCGGTGCCGTTTCGCTCGAGCTCGAGGCCGAGTTCGCCCTCGTTGCCCGGGAGGATCTTCCCCTGCTCGGCGATGAAGCCGCGAAAGTGCAGGGCGCGTGCCTCGACCTCGAAGCTTCCTTCGTCCTGCCAGTCGTCGAGGCAACCGTTCCAGCTGCCGGCGGTGCCGAACAGCCCGGTCTCGATCTGTGGGCGGCAGGTCTGCACGGTGTAGCGACCAGCGCCGGGACGCGTGCCGCGATCGTGGGTGACCAGCGTGGTGCCGTCACCCTGCGTCCAGAGGAAGATCGGCACCGCGTAGCGGCCCGGAGCGCCCGCTCCCGCGCGCACCATGCGGCGATCGATCATGGTGTCCGAGATCCCGGTCGCTGCCTCGGTGCCGTCGTCCTTGACCACGCGCCAGGCGAACACCTGCTGCGTGTCGCGCGCCGGGGTGAGATAGAGCACCAGGTTGTCGTAGATCAGCGGCGGACCGTCCTCGCACGCGGGATCGAGGCCTGCGAGGGTCACCGGACCCGACTCCGCCGGGCGGTGGAAGCTGCAGAGCTCGACCTGCGGATCTGGCGCCGGTGGCGCGGGCTCCTCCGGAGGCGTCTCGATCACCGTGCCGATGTCGAACTCCGCGGGCTCGCCAACCTGGCGGCCGTTGGCGCTCCGGATGCGGACGGTGGCGTGCAGGTCGGTCGAGTCGCCGCGCAGCGTGTACCGCCAGGCCACCTCGGTGCGATACGGACCGGGAAGCGAATCAGGGTCGGCCACCACGGAGACGAGGAACTGCACCTCGTTTCCGGCGGCGATCCGCGGCGAGACGTGCACCCTGGGCGCGGCCACGCGTGCCGCATCGCGCCGTGCCGCGAACGCGTCGTGCATCGCGTCGGCCAGCTCGGCGTCGCGCGCCGCCTGGTAGCCGTCCTCGACTGCCGCGGCGAGCTGGAGGGCCTGCCGGCCGCGCTCGCGCTTGACCAGTTGCCACCACTGCTGGATCAGCTGGCCCTCGATCGACGCGTTGACGAGCTCGTCGCCGACCCGCACGGCATGGAACACGATGGTCCGGTGGCTGGCCAGGAAGTCCGCCGCCATCCGCCGACCGATGCCGAACAGGAACTCCTGCCGCTCGGTCGCGACCTGCGGCAGGATCAGCTCGTTCTCGCCCCCGACGATCGCGGCGTACTCCCCGCGACCGTAGGCCCAGTCGGCCACCTGCGCGGTGAAGAACGGCCGCAGGGTCTCGATGGCCTCGCTCGGCAGCCGCTCGACGAGCAGCATCTCCATGTCGGCGATGCCCTGCTCGCGGAGGAACGTCTCGACCCGATCGCCATAGTGGAACCAGAGCGACGCGCGCCGGGCCAGGAAGCTGCCGCGCGGGTTGGTCACCGGATCGGCGACCGCCGCGCGGGCCGCCGCGAACTCCGCCCCGCCGCCGAGGAGCCCGGCGGAGCGCGCGAGCGCCACTTCGGCATCGGTCACGGCGAACTCGCGGCCCTCGCTGCGGGCGTACTTGACCAGCAAGGCCATGGCCTCGTCGTCGCTGTACTCGGCGAACACGTGTCGGGTGACCATGCCGCCGTCCGGTGCCGCCTCGTTGAGCGGCACCACCCGGATCGGCACCGGCGCGAGCACGCTGCCGCGCTGGCTCCGCTGGTCCCGTCGCAATCCGCTCTCGGCGCCGAGGAATCCCTGATAGGCCATGTCCATGCGGTCGTCGCGGAGCGGTTGCAGCACGGCGTGACCGATGACCGACACCAGCCCGGTCGCCACGTTGGCGAGGACGTAGCCCTGGCCCACCACGGGAATCGCCAACCCCACGCCGAGCTGGAACACGTCGCGCCAGCGGTCCTCGATCAGGCCGCCGTACAGCGTCGCGGAGGTGCTCACGCCGGGGAGGTTCATCGCGAGTTCCTGCAGCGCGGTGCGCGCCGCCGCCGAGGCGCCGCCCTGCTGGTACGCCTGGATCACCGACAGCATCGCCTCGGCATTCCCGGCGTCGGCCATGTTGCGCGCCGCGCGGCGGACATCCCACGCCCCCCGGCCGTCCGGACCGGGGGTGAAGACGATCTCGGGGATCCTGGCGGGGTCGTCCGACCAGATTAGCACTTCGCCGCGGAATCCGAGCGTATTGAGCACGTCGCCGTGCGCTGCCGCCATCCGGCGCACCATGTTGTCGAGGGCGCGCTGCCCGACATCGGCGTAACGGCCTCCCTCCAGGTCGGCGCGCGCCCGCTGGAACTCCGCGCGCCACGCGCCTGCGGCGTCGAGACGCTGCTGCCACGCCTCCACCAGCCTGGTCCGGATCTCCTGCGCAGCGGTGGGCTCGGCGATGCGGTGCAGTTCCATCCGCGAGCCCGCCGCATCGATGAGCACCTGCTCCATCTCGGCGAGGAGCACCTCGCGCTCGCTGGTGGGCATCTGCCGAAGCTCGGTCACCAGCCGGTCGACCAGGTCGGTGGTGCGGGTGCGGGTCCGCAGCTCGGTCTCGGCGTCGAACGGCCGGGTGCCGCGCTCGAGATCGGCGAGGATCTCGCGGGCGTGTTCGACGGTCATCAGGTCGCGGAAGCCATGGAAGAGCTGCAGCCACGCAGCCTTGCGGAGCTTGGTCGGTGAGGCCGCGGGATACTCCTGCCGGATGGCCGCCCACTCCTCCGGGTCAAGCGGTCCGGTGAGGAGCTCGGCCGGTGCCCGCACGGTGCGGAGCAGGTTCTCGACCATCAGCTCGCGGGCGTCAAGCTGCCACGCCAGCCGAGCCGCCTCGACCCGACTCGCCTCGGGGAGGAGACGCCAGTCAGCGGCGCTCCCTTCATGGCGCACCTCGGGGAGGAAGTCGGCGTAGATCTCGCGATCGGTCATCGAGGCGAACGGCGCAATGCGCTTGTGGCGGAGCCGGGCGCGTGCCGCCGCATCGAGCACCAGGCGGATGCGCCCGGTGGTGAGGCCACCGGCAGTGGCATCGAGGCCACC
This sequence comes from uncultured Gemmatimonadota bacterium, assembly GCA_937961295.1. Taxonomy (GTDB): domain Bacteria; phylum Gemmatimonadota; class Gemmatimonadetes; order Gemmatimonadales; family GWC2-71-9; genus Palsa-1233. The sequence goes on along the minus strand of CALGOK010000096.1, from coordinate 8,221 downwards.
GTAGATGTCGGCGATGAAGGCGTCGAGGACCGGCCGGCCTTCGGCACCGCGACGGTAGACCTGCTCGTACTCAAACGGACGCGCGTTCCAGCCGCGGTCGAGGTCGAAGCGGCCGTCGTCGGCCCGCACCAGCGTCAGGAGGCCTGGGCCCTCGGCCACCGAACGCAAGACGTACTTGGGCTGGTTGTCGGGATGGCTCTCGAACATGAACCAGTTGTCGTACGCCCCGCCGAAGGCGAATCGGCGCACCACCTCGGGCTGGTTGGGGAGGAAGCCGCGCTCGCGCGGGTCGCTCTCGTGGTCCACCCGGATCTCGCCGGTCGATGGGTCGAGCCGGTACTCGGTCCAGGGCGCCTCGGCGCGGAGCTGATCGAGTTCGGCGTCGAGCCGGTCGAGATCGGCGGAGAGCTCGGCGGGAGTCCGGCCGCTCGCGAGCAGGGCCTCGCGGCGCTGGTCGAGGCCGCGCACGGCCGCAAAGTGCCGGGCGAGCTCGGCATAGCCGCGACCCTCGGCATTGACCTTGAGCTCTGCCTCGGAGCGGTAGAGCGCGTTGTTGGGGCGCTTCGCTTCCACGACTCGCTTCGCCTCGGCGACGAATGCCTCCAGGGTCTGGTGCTCCGCGCGCCAATCGGGGAAGAAGTCCCGCCCGTCGATCGACTCCACCTCCATGCGGGCGGGGGCGAAGCCGTGCATGGCCTCGAAGCGCCGCTCGAGTGCCGTGATGAAGTCCGCCTCCGACATCGACAGCGGGCGGGTGGGATCGGTGGGGAGCAGCACCAGCGTCTGGTCGATGTCGCTGCCGATGCCGCTGTTCTTGTTGCCGGAGTCGAGCACGCCCACGGTGAAGGTGCCGTTGGGGTCGACCTCGCGCAGCGTGGCCTCGATCGCCTGCCGCATCATCTCGCGGCGCCCGCGCGCGAAGCGGTCCGAGGCGTCGGCCGGCACGCGGCCGGCCTTGACCAGCACGTCGACCTCGTGGAACGACAGCGTCCCGAACAGGGTGCGCGTGGCCTCGGTGTCGGTCGACTGCGCCATCGCCTCGCCGACCGCGCGGGCGCCCTCGTCGAGGTCGAACTCGCGGACGTCCGCAACCCGCTCGGCGGGGACGAGCGTCCACTTCGCCCCGCTCTTCAGCGTGTCGGTGGGTGCCAGTGCCGGCCGGAGCGCGTTGTCCTGCGCCACCGCCACCGCGGGGAGGAGACCGACCATGCAGAGGAGTATCGCGGCTCGCCATGCATCGCGCATCGCACACCTGCCGTAGCGACGGGAAGAAGGCGCGGGGCGGCCGGATGCGACACGGCCCCACCCAGCGAAGGTGAGGCCGTATCGGAGATGAGGCAACCCCGTGGCAGGAGCGCTACGGCACCGGCTCGGGATTCACGCGCACGATGAACAATCCCTCGCGCACGCTGGTGAACACCACCACGCCGCTCTTGAAGAACGGATAGTTGCTCCACGCTCCGCTCTGGCTCGACGAGTGGCCAGGACCGTCGTCGTTCATCGGCGCCGAGTCGAAGTAGGCCACCTCGCGCGGGTTGGCGCGATCGGCGATGTCGAGCACCCGCAGGCCGCTGCCGTAGTTCGAGGCGTACACCCGGTTGCCGACCACGAACAAGTTGTGGTCGGACGACTTCACGGCGGCGATGTACATGTTGGCCACCACCGGGTCGTCGAGGTCGGTGAGGTCCCACACGATGGTGCGAGTGCCGTCGACCACGCCGGCCAGCTCATCGCCCTCGTCGTTCATGTAGAAGTACCGCTGCTCGGCGTCGAACCATCCCTGGTGCGCATACGACACGTTGGGATACGAATTCCGGCCGATGACCTTCGGGTCCGCCTTGTCGGTCACGTCGGCGATGTTGATCTCGCGCTCGTTGCTTCCCACGCAGATCTGCTTGCCGCGGTGCTCGACGTCGGGACCCTGGTACACCACGCACTGCGCGTCGTGGGTGTAGCCGCGCGGGTTGCTGCCGGCCCGGTCGTTGTAGCACCCCATGAAGCGCAGCGACTCGGGGTCGCGGGCGTCGATCATGTGGAGCCCGCCGCCGCAGGTTTCGCCCCCGCTGTTGGCGCCGACCACGTAGAGGAACTTCGATGCGGTGTCGGCCACGATGTTGTGGGCGGAGAAGACCTCACGGTAGGTGGTGTCGGGTGCGAAGACCTGCGGCGCGCCGCGGACGCCGCGGAGCCGGGTGAGGTCGAACACCTGCACGCCGTGGGCCCCGGCGCCGTCGGCCACGATGTAGGCGTGGTTGCCGATGACCTTGATGTCGCGCCACACCGAAGGCGGAGAGCCCTGGGTGCGTGGCAGGTCGCCGATCAGCCGGGGATTGGCCGGGTCGGTCACGTCGACGAACGACGCGCCGTCGCGCCGCGCCACCAGTGCGTAGTCACGCTGGCTTGCCGGATCGGTCCAGCCCCACACGTCGTTGACCCAGGCGCCGCGCGCGCCGCCCAGCGCCGAGGTGGGGAGGTGTGCCACCACCTCGACGTTGTTGCAGGTGAACACGCCGTGCCGGCCGTCGGCGCAGCGCCCCGGCTCGGCGGGCTTGCCGCCGAGCTGGTAGATCTCGCCGGTGAGCAGCTGGCGCTGGGTCCATCCGGCACCGGCCGGGAATGCGACGAGCACGCGGCCTTCGCCGAAGTCGCGCGACGGCATGCTCACCAGCCCCTGTCCACCGATCGAGCCGACGGCATAGCCGAACGCGAACGGCCAGTGCGTGCCATCGGCGGAGTCGGCCTCGAACGCCAGCGCGCCCGACCAGTTCTCGCCGTTCCTGAGGAAGCGGTACACGCGGCCATTGCCGCGGTTGAACGCGGGGGCGCCGACCCACAGCTCTCCGGCCACCGTCGCGAGCGACATGCCAAAGCCGGTGCCGCGACCGCCGTCGTACGGGGTGAGGGTGCCGGTGGGCGACCAGCGCTCGCCGTTGCGGTCGAGCACGAACACCGTGGCGGCGCCGGGCGCGCCGATATAGGCGCGGTCGCCGTCGAGCAGCACGCTCGCGCCCACCTGCGCGCGCGGGCCGAGGATCGCGCGCGGCGGCTGGATGCGGACCGGATCACCCCAGCTCCCGTCACTGCCGCGCTTGCTGAAGAACACCGAGCCGAGCATCGAGTCGGTGGCTGGTGCGCCGATCAGGAGCCAGTCGCCCTGGCGCGTGATGGTGGCACCGAAGCCGCCGGCCATGCCGGGCATCGCGCGGATGGCGCTGGCCTCCTGCCAGTTGCCACCGCTCCGCACATAGCGGTGCACCGCACCGCCACCCTCGGCGTCGGGGGCCCCGATCAGCAGTTCGTCGCCTGCGAGTGCGATGGCGGAGCCGAACTCGCCGCCGGCCGGCGCCTCGAGGATCGCCGACTGCTGCCACGCGGTGGTGGCACCGCTGCGGGTGAACACATAGGCCACGCCGCGGCCGTCGCGCTTGCGCGGGGCGCCGACCACCAGCGTGTTGCCGTCGACGGCGAGTGCGCGGCCGAAGTCGTCCATGCGCATCGAGTCGGACGCGATCAGGCGCTGGCGCTCCACCCAGGTGTCGTTGGTGCCGGCGCGGAAGACGTACACCGCGCCGGGACCGTACCAGTTGACCGGCTGGCCGACGAGGATCTCGCGCTCGGTGGTGGCGAGCGCACGGCCGAAGTTGGGCTCCTGTGCCGCGAGCGGGGCGGCCAGGCCGAGGGCGAAGAGGGCGGGGAGGACTGCACGGCGCATTGCTGCTCCTGTCTGGATCTGGCGTCGGATCATGGCAGGCGAGCCGGCCCGCGAGCGGGCCGGTCGTTCACCCAAGGCAATGTACGCGGATCACGGGGCGATGGTGCCAATCGGATGAGATGCGGGCGCGGAGGCGATGGTTGCGGGGTCAGTCCCCTGCGGCGGCGCGGCGGTACTCCGACGGCGTCTGGCCGAAGTGCTTCTTGAAGCTCCGGGAGAAGTGGGCCTGGTCCGCGAAGCCAACCGTGTAGGCGATCTCCGAGAGCGTGCCGGCGCCGGCGGCGACCAGGGTGGCGGCGCGCTCGAGTCGCATCGTGCGGATGAACTGTCCCGGTGTCTGACCGATGAGCGCCGAGAGCTTGCGCGAGAGCTGGGAGACGCTCATGGCCAGCTCGCGCGCCAGCTCGCCAACGCTGAATGACGAACTGCCGATCTCCTCCTCGACCGTGCCCACCAGCTTCTCGAGGAACAGCTGGTCGGCTGGCTCTGCCGTGACGTCGGAGGGCCGGATGACGACCTGCTCCCGGAACCGCTCGCGCAACTCCCGCCGTGAGGCGAGCAGGGCGCCCACCCTGGCGCGCAGCTCGCGGGGGTCGACCGGTTTGGCGAGGAAGGCGTCCGCGCCCGCCTCGAGCCCCTCCACCCGCCGGTCGACGGACGCGTGGGCGCTGACGAGCACCAGCGGGATGTGGCTGGTGCGCTCGTCGGCGCGAAGCCGACGGCAGAGCTCGATCCCGTCGATGCCGGGGATTCGGACGTCGGCAACGATCAGGTCGGGGACCAGCTCGCGCGCCTGCTCCAGCGCGGCACTGCCGTCCGCCACCGGCACGACCTCGCCTTCGTCGGCAAGCGCCGCGGCGAACAGCTCGCGGAGGTCGGCGTGGTCCTCGACCACGAGCAGCGTGGCGCGCTCGGGCAAGGCGCCGCCGGCGTCCATGCCGCCGGTCCCGGTGGTGCGGTGGAGGATCTCGTCGGTGATCGGCGGGCGATCGTCGCCACCGAGGAGCAACGGGGCCGCCGCCGGCGCGTCGGCGGCGGCGTGACCGAGCGGCAGCTCGACGATGAACCGGGCGCCACGACCGGGTTCGCTCTCGACCACGATGGTGCCGCCATGGATTCGGGCCAGCTCGCGGGAGAGCGCGAGCCCGATGCCCGCTCCTCCGGGATGCTGCGCATCGGCCTCGGCGCCGCGGGCGAAGCGCTCGAAGATCAGTTCCTGCTGCTCGGGGGCGACCCCCGGCCCAGTATCCGCCACGGTCACCAGCAACCGGTCCGTGCCGGCACCGCGTCGCGCCTCCACCGCCACGCCGATGCGACCGCCGGCCGGCGTGTACTTGAGCGCGTTCGACAGCAGGTTGGTCACGATGGTGGTGAGCTGGTCGGGATCGACCTCGCACCGGATCGATCGCGGCGAGGCGATGAACTCGAGCAGGATTCCCTTCCGCTCCGCGAGCTCGCCGAACGACAGCACCAGCGACTCGAGGTAGGCGACCACCTCGATCAGGCGGGTGCGCGCGCTGAGCGTGCCCGCATCGAGGCGGGTGAGCTCGATCGCCTGGTCAGCCAGCCGCTGCAGCCGCCGCGCGTTGCGTGCCGCCACCCGCAGCTGATGACTGCGGTGCTCGACATCGGACTCGGTGAGCGCCGCTTCAAGCTGCACGAGGACCACGTTGAGCGGCGTGCGGAGCTCGTGCGCGATGTTGGCGAAGAATCGGACGCGAGCGGCATCAATCGCCTCGCGCCGCTCCAGCTCACCCTCCAGCTCCCGGGTGCGATCGTCGCTGGGGCCGGACCATGGCCAGGCGCTCAGGGTGCCTCCGGGGGTCGGATCGGTGTTGGGCGGAGGGGATCCCGCCGGGACTGCCTAGTCTAACGCCCGCCGCCGACCCGGCAACACGCTCCGCGCCGGTGCAGCGGGACCGTGACGAGAAATGGCAAGGATCCGGTGAATGCGTTCAATCGCCGCGAGCCTCCGCGGCGGAGCTTGGTGGAGCACCTGACCGCCGTCCGGCCCGGGTCCCTCCGGCGGTGCGGCGTGTCACCCACCAGGAGGACCATGCCATGCGACGCTTCACTCCGATCCTGATTCCCTTCGCCGTGATCGCCTGCAGCGAGGGGGTCACCACACCCGACACTTCCGCGGCCGACGCTCCGGCCGTGGCGTTCGCCAACACCACGAGCGCGGGCACCATGGCGCAACTGGTGCGCGGCCTCGTTGCCAATGGCCAGCAGCAGGGTGTCGTCTTCTTGCCTCCGTTCTCGATCGACGACGACGGCAACATCCACATCGCCGGCACCGGCGGGGTGTTCCTGTCGGACGGCTGGCCCAACGGCAACCTGAAGCACGTCTGCCTGGCGTTCACCAGCTCGCCCCGCGCCTTCTTCCGGATCGGGCCCAACCAGGTGGCATTCGACCATGTGAACGGTCCGGCCGACCTGGCGTTGATCGCCCGGTACGCGGAGGATGGCACGCCGCTTCCCGACCTGGCCGGGACCGGCAAGCTCAACCTGAAGTTCCAGGGTGAGCTGCTGGTGAACTCGTTCCCGATCGGGCCGACCAACACCATCAACTTCTACAACACGGGCACTCCGACGGCCGCGACCGTGATCTCCGCCGTGGGCAAGGTGGGCGAGACAGCGCCCGACCAGCACCTGCGCTGCGGCATCACCGACGATGCCAACGGCAATCGCCGCAACGGATACGTCATCCTGCGCTGACCTGCGCGCGTCCCGGCCGCGATCGCGCGGTCGGGGCGCCGCGGTGTGACTGGAGGAGAGCCATGCGCACGCACATGAAGACACTCACGCTCTGCGTCGCCGTATTCGCGGCGGCCTGCTCGAACGCCAAGAACCCGACCGGAAGCAACGATCCCCCCGCGGTGGCCGAGGTGGTGGTGACACCGGATGCCGCCACGCTGGTGAGCGGTGGCACGGCGGTCCTCAGCGCCGCGGTGCGCGACGCCGCGGGCAACACCCTGGCCGGTCGCGACGTCAGCTGGACGACATCGAATGCCGCGGTGGCCACGGTCTCGTCGAACGGCCTGGTGACGGCAGTCTCGCAGGGCAGTGCCACGATCACCGCCGCCAGCGAGGGGAAGTCGGGCACGGCGGCCATCACGGTCGGCCCGGCACCGGTGGCGGTGGTGACCGTCTCGCCCGCCACGTCGACGATCGGGATCGGAGCCACCACCGCCTTCACCGCCGAGACCAAGGCGGCCGGCGGCGAGGTGCTCACCGGACGGACCGTCACCTGGTCGAGCTCCAACCCGGCGGTGGCGACCGTCGATGTCACCGGGACCGTCACGGCGGTGAGTGCCGGGGTCGCCACCATCTCCGCGACCAGTGAAGGGAAGTCCGGTGTGGCCACCCTCACCGTGTTCATGCCGTTCAGCCAGATCGTGACCGGCCAGACGGTGAGCTGCGGACTCGACCAGGACGGCAAGGCCTACTGCTGGGGCGCGAACGGTTCCGGCGAGGTGGGGATGGGCGGATTCGGCCCGAAGCTGGCGCCCACCGCCGTCGCGGACAACCACGAGTTCACCCAGCTGGTGGCCGGCTTCGACTTCGTCTGCGGACTCGACACCGCCGGAAGCGCCTGGTGCTGGGGCAACAACACCTCCGGCGAGCTCGGCATCGGCGTCGCGGCGGACTTCGCCACCAAGCCGAACCAGGTGGCCGGCGGCCAGGCCTTCACCGCGCTCACCGCCGGCGGAAGTCATGCCTGCGGACTGACCATGGGCGGGCAGGCGTGGTGCTGGGGCTACAACCTCTTCGGCCAGCTCGGTGACGGGTCGACCGCCTCGAGCGGCGTGCCGGTCCTGGTGACCGGCGGGCTCACCTTCGCGAGTCTCGGCGCCGGCAGCTACCACACCTGCGGCGTGCCCACCACCGGCGTGGCGCACTGCTGGGGTCGCAACAATCGCGGCCAGGTCGGTGACGGCACCACCACGCACGCGTCCGCCGGTCCGGTTGCGGTGAGCGGTGGCCTCGCGTTCGCCACGGTCGACGGCGGGCAGCTGCACAGCTGTGGCTGGACGCCCGCGGGTGCGGCGCATTGCTGGGGCGCCAACACGCATGGCGAGATCGGCGATGGCACCACCACCGATCGGACCATCCCCACTGCAGTCGGTGGCAACCGGATCTTCACCCGCGGTGGCACCATGGGCTACCTGAACTGCGGCACCGTCTCCCCGGGCAACAACTTCTGCTGGGGATGGAACGCGCGCGGCGACGTCGGCGATGGCACCACGACCGATCGCCTCGTGCCGACGCAGGTGACTGGTGGCCGCGGCATGGTGACGGTGGCCGTCGGCTTCCAGCACGCGTGCGGCCTGACCGGCACCGGCCTGGCCTACTGCTGGGGTGCCAACGACACCGGCGCGCTGGGTGACGGAACCTTCAATGATCGGCTCGTGCCGACGCAGGTGTTGCCGCCGCAGTAGCATGGCACGGCGGCACGCCCCGGGGTCGGTCATCGCGAGGTGGCCGGCCCCGCGGGCGGTCAGGGGA
>CALGOK010000095.1 GCA_937961295.1 uncultured Gemmatimonadota bacterium | reverse complement strand
AGGCGCGCCGTTCACGGCGCGCGATGCCGGCATCGCGCGCCCCGAGGGGCGCGCCCGCGGATGCCTCCGCCGCCGTCAGGCGGCGAGATGCGCCTGGATCTTCTGCTCGAACGCGGCGCGCGGCACGGCGCCGATGATCGTGTCCACGTGCTTGCCATCCTTGAAGAACAGCACGGCCGGAATCGAGCGCACGTTGAACTTGATCGCGCTCTGCTGGTTCGCGTCGACATCGAGCTTGGCAATCTTCGCCTTGCCCGCATACTCCGTCGCGAGGGCATCCAGCGTCGGGGCGATCAGCCGGCAGGGCCCGCACCAGGCGGCCCAGAAGTCCACCAGCACGAGGCCCTTGGCCTGCTCGACCTCGTCGGTCCACGTCGCATCGGTCACGTTGACCGTCGATCCACTCATCTCGTCTCCACTCTTTGCGCCTTCAGGTTAGATATATCGGGCATGAAGCCCACCATCGCTCATCTCGGGATCGCGGTCGAGAGTGTCGAGGCCGCGCTCCGGTTCTATCGTGACGTGCTCGGCGTGCCGGCGCGCGGCCCGGAGACCGCCGACGGCGCCACCATCGTCCATCTCGACTTCGGCGGCTCGGAGGTCGAGCTCCTCGAACCGGCCGAGCCCGACTCCCCGATCGCCCGCTTCCTTGCCAGGCGCGGCCCCGGGATCCACCACGTCTGCTACCGGGTGGCCGACCTGGATGCGGCCCTCGACGCGTGCCGCGCCCACGGCTACACCCTGATCGACGAACGGCCCCGAATCGGGGCCGGCGGGTGTCGCATCGCCTTCGTCCATCCGAAGGCGACCGACGGCATCCTGATCGAGCTCACCGAGGAACCGCCCGTCGGCGAATGAACGCCTGATCAGCCCCCGGTGTTCCCCGTCCGGCCGGTGGCCTCGCACGGACGGTTGATCCCGTCCCAGACGGCCGAGAGGTCGAACTCGCGCACCAACCAGCCTTCCTTCGACTTCACGGCGGTGACCGGGACGGTCACCTTGCAGCCGCCCTTGGCAATCTCGGTGGTGACGAGGGTGTGGTCCTTCTTGCCCATCTGGGTCTCGGCGATCGCCTTGACCACGCTGCCCGAGAGCACCCCCTGGGCAACCACCATCCGCTGGGCGTAGTCCTTGACGGTGCCGGCGCGCGCCGCCGAGCCCTTGTCGGTGCCGAAGAGCTGCGCCATCCGGGTGAGGTTGCTGTCCGCCGCCGCGCGCATAAACTCCTCCACGGCCACCGAGGCCGACTTGGCGGACTCGGCGCGCTCCTGGGCGAGGAGCGGGGGGGCAGCCGCGAGCAGCGTCGCGGTCAGCAGGAACCGGTGAATCGGGGTCTTCGGCACGGCGTTCCTCCGGGCTGGAGCGGACCTGCGGGAAACGTAACCACGCGGAACTCGGGGACGCGAACGGTGCGCCTCTACGTCAACATCGACCATGTCGCGACGGTCCGACAGGCCCGGCGCACCGACGAGCCGGACCCGACGGCTGCCGCGCTCGAGGCGGAGCGGCACGGGGCGGACGGGATCACCTTCCACCTGCGCGAGGACCGCCGCCACGTGCAGGATGACGATGCGCGGGCCATCGTCCGCACCGTGACGACGGTGGCCAACTTCGAGCTGGCCGCCCGGGCCGACATCGTGGCGCTGGCGGTCGAGCTCCGCCCCTACCAGGCCACCCTGGTCCCCGAGCGGCGCGAGGAGGTGACCACCGAGGGTGGACTCGACCTCGGCCGCGGCGATCGCGACCTGATCGAGGCGATCGCATCGCTCACGGCAGCCGGGATCCGGGTCGCGCTGTTCATCGACCCCGACCTGGAGAGTATCGACCGGGCCCGCGACCTTGGCGTGCCGGCGATCGAGCTGCACACCGGCCGATACTCCCTTGCCTGGACCGAGGGCCCCGCGGCGCTCGACCAGCTCGCCCGGGCCGCCCGCCACGCCAGCGGCCTCGGACTTGCCGTGCATGCCGGTCACGGCCTCACCGTGCGCAACGTCGCGGCGGTGGCGCGGAGAGGCCGGCGCGCAGTCCCGCCTCGACGACATCATCGACGGCGAGATGCGCACCGTGATCGACGAGGCTCGCCGATGACCGGCGCCAACCGCCGGGCCGAGTTCTTCGCGCTGGAGGCGACGGAGTACCTCGCCGAGCTGGCGCCGCTCGCGGCGCGCGCCGACGGCCCCGACCCCGAGCGGCTGGTGCGCGGGGCGCGCGCCCTG
>CALGOK010000094.1 GCA_937961295.1 uncultured Gemmatimonadota bacterium | reverse complement strand
GGGGCACGGCTACTTCCTCGAGGACGGTGCCCAGTCGCGCAATCACCTGCACGGCAACCTGCGCCTGGTCTCCCGGGTGCAAGCCGCGAACGTGCGCCTGCTGGCCAGCGACGCCAATCCGGCCACGTTCTGGATCACCCATCCGGACAACAAGGTGACAGGGAACGCGGCTGCCGGTTCCACCGGCTTCGGATTCTGGTACGCACTGCCTGCCGAGCCCACCGGCCTCTCCACCGGGGAACCCGACCGTCCGCGCATCACGCCGCTGGGGGAGTTCCGCGACAACGTGGCGCACTCCAACCGCCAGGCGGGTCTGCAGGTCGACGACGGGCCGCGCCCCGACGGGACCACGGAGACCACCAGCTACGTCCCGCGGGCCGGCGCGGTGCCCAGCGGCGCGATCGTCCCGGCGGTGTTCAGCGGCTTCACCGGGTACAAGCACCGCACCCGGGCCGCGTGGCTGCGGGGTACCGGCCACCGGCTGCGCGACGCGGTCCTGGCCGACAACATGATCGGCGCGACGTTCGCCTCCAACGACACGTGGCTCGAGGATGCCCTGGTGGTGGGCGAGACGGCGAACCTCACCGCGGTGCCGAACCCGTCGTTCCCGATCCGCGGCTACGAGTTCTACGACGGGACCGTCGGCGCCCGACGCGTGACGTTCGTCAACTTCCTCCCCAACGGTGCACGGCCTGCGTCAGCGCTCGGCTACAACCGCAACAACGGCTTCGCCATCTCGACCGACAACCTTGGCGAGCAGATCACGCTGGTGAACGCCAACGCGGTGTACCTCGAGAATCCGAAGGCCGACAAGGACGGCGACAAGGCGGCACTTTTCCGCGACGGCGACGGCAGCGTGACGGGCACGCCCGGGAACGCCGTGGTGGCAAACTCGCCGATCCTCGTCACCCCCGCGTGCAGCTACCTCCCGGCGTGGAACAGCTGGGACTGTCCGCACCGCTACAACCAGCTGCAGGTGCGGAGCGAGGCGGCCGAGGTGATCGCCCCGTTCGTGCTGTCGAGAGACGGCGCGCATCCCACCGTCATGGCCGGGATTCCGAACGCGCCCACGCGGGCATTCATGAGCACCCTGCCGGGAAGCCGCTACGCGGTGGCGTGGCAGGCCACGGTCCCCACCCGGCCGCGGGTGACGCTCTCGCGGGCGCTCCCCGGTGACGCGGTGCGGGTGGACCTGCCGTTCGCCGGGGTCCCCTCGCGGGTGATCCGGGACTTCCAGTCTGGAACGCCGCTGCCGCAGGCGGCCAGCGAGGCGGAGTTCGCCGCGTCGCAGGGCGATCGTTGGTTCCGCGATCCCGACTCCGGCACCGTGTCCCTGCTCCTGCACGTGCGGGCGGGGCGCACCAGCACCACGGTCGAGCTGCAACCCTAGCCGATCCTCGTGCGTACCACATGCCGGCCCGGATCCTGACGCTCCGGGCCGGCATTATGTTATCTCGTTCCGCGCTCCCATCCTTCCACCGCCCGAGGCCTCGATGCGCGCTCACCCCGCGCCCGCACGACTCGCTGCGCTCGCGATCGCCGTACTGCTGTGTGTCCCGCCCGTGTCGGCCCAGTACCTCAACCATGGTGATCTGACGGTCGCGCTGCGCAACCTCGCCGGTCGGGCCGGGGCCCAGGCCGAGCTGGTGACCATTGCGACCTCACCCGCGGGACGCGCCGTGCAGGCCCTTCGCCTTGGCGCCGCCGATCGTCCCGCGCTGCTGGTGATCGCCAACGCGCACGGACCGCACCTGGTCGGGTCGACCATCGCGATGACGGCTGCTGCCCGAATTGTCGCCGAGCGGGTGCACGACAGCAGCACCGTGTGGATCATCCCGCGCCTCAATCCCGATGCCGCCGAGGCGATGTTCGGGAGCGTGCGCTGGGCGCGGACCGGCAACGGCCTGGCCACCGACGACGATCACGACCAGCGGTCCGAGGAAGACGGATTCGACGATCTCGACGGCGACGGCGCGATCACCCAGCTCCGCCTGCTCGACCCCAACGGGGCCTGGCTGGCCGACAGCGCCGAGCCGCGGCTGCTGCGACGCGCCGACGTGGCCAAGGGCGAGGTCGGTCGCTGGACCGTGGTGAGCGAGGGTCGCGACGACGACGGTGACGAGCGCTACAACGAGGATCCCGCGGGCGGCACCGACGTCAACCGCAACTTCTCCTACGACTATCCGGCACACGGCCGCGAGGCAGGATTGATCCCGTTCTCGTCGCCCGAGGCGCGCGGCCTGGCCGAGTTCCTGATGGCGCACGACGAGATCGCGGCGATCTACGTCCTCGGGCCGCAGGACAACCTGCTCAAGCCGTGGGAGAACCGCGCCAACGCCGGGATCATGAATCCGCAGACCCGTGAGCGGGCGCAGGAGGGCACCTCGCAGGGCGGGCCGCTCAACAGCATCCTGCGCGGTGACCAGCCGACGTTTGCCGACATGGGCCGCCGCTTCCAGGAGATCACCGGGCTGGAGAAGGGGCCGGCCAGCGCCGCCCTCGGCGGCGACGTGCTGTCGTGGGCCTACTTCCACTTCGGTCGCTGGGCGTTCGGCTCGCGCGCTTGGTGGGCGCCCGACGCAGCGCGCGACACCACTGCCCGCGGCAACGGGGCGCGCAGCGGCAGTGGCGGCAGCGGCGGCGGCAGCGATCCGCTCGCCGACGAGCGCAATGCCCTCAGGTGGTTCGAGTCGCAGGGGATTGACGCCTTCGCGCCATGGACCGCGGTGACGGTGGCCGGGGAGCGCCGCGCGGCGGAAGCGGGCGGCTTCCGTCCGGGCGTGCTGCTCAATCCGCCGGCGGGCGAGCAGTTCGACAGCACCATGGCACGTCAGGGGCGCTTCATCGTCGCGCTCGCCGGCATGCTGCCGCGTCTCGAGCTCCGTGACGCGCGCAGCGAGCGGGTCGGGGACGGCGTGTACCGGGTGAGCGTCGAGGTGGCGAACATCGGCACGCTGCCGACCCACACCGACCTTGCCGCGCGACTCCGGCAGCCGCGCCGGGTGCGGCTCGACCTCGCCCTCGGCGGCGCCACGCTCCTCTCGGGCGAGGCGATCCAGCTGCTCGGTTCGATCGATGGCGGCGGCCGCTCGACCACCATCGAGTGGACCGTCGCCGCACGGGCCGGCAGCACGCTCACCGTGACCGCGGGCTCGCCGGTGACCGGCACCGCCTCCCAGACCATCACCCTTCGCTGAGGCCAACGATGCGCAACGTCTTCGCGTGCTTCTTCGTCGCGGCCTCGCTGGCCGCAGCGCTGGCTGCCCAGGAGACCGCCGCGCCGCTCGGCAACCTCGCCGCGGCCGGGTCGCCGCGCGCGCCCAAGGTGCAGGTGATGTGGGACCGCTACTACGACCACGCCGCCGTGGGCGAGATTGGCCGCCGCCTGCAGCAGGCCCACCCCAACACCTGCCGGCTGTCGTCGATCGGCAAGAGCCATGAGGGTCGCGACCTCTGGCTGATCACCGTCACCGACTTCACCGTGGGCGAGGCGGACGCCAAGCCGGCGATGTACATCGACGGCAACATCCACAGCAACGAGATCCAGGGCACCGAGTTCTCGCTCTACACGGCCTGGTACCTCTGCGAGATGCGGGGCCAGAACCCGTGGATCGACTCGCTGCTGGCCGAGCGGACGCTGTACATCGTCCCGACCATCAACCCCGACGGGCGCGAGAACTACCTCAAGGCGGCCAACAACGCGTCGAGCCCCCGCACCGGGATGGTGCCGCGCGACAACGACGGCGACGGGGTGATCGACGAGGACACCTACGACGACATCGATGGCGACGGACACGTGACCCAGATGCGCCGCCGGTCGCCGTACGGCCGGTTCATCCAGAGTCCCGAGGAGCCGCGGCTGATGGTGGCGGCCCCGCCCGGGAGCCAGGGCGAGTGGGAGCTGCTCGGCAGCGAGGGGATCGACAACGACGGCGACGGCAGCGTCAACGAGGACGGCGTGGGCGGCTACGACCCGAACCGCAACTGGCCGTGGCGCTGGCAGCCCCAGTACGTGCAGGGCGGCTCCGACTTCTATCCCACGTCGCTGCCCGAGACGCAGGCGGTGGTGAACTTCGTGATCGCGCATCCCAACATCGCCGGCGCGCAGAGCTACCACAACAGCGGCGGGATGATCCTGCGCGGGCCCGGCGTGCCGCAGGACGAGTTCCGCCCCCAGGACGTGCGGGTGTTCGACGAGCTGGGCCGCACCGGCGAGCGGATCCTCCCCGGCTACCGCTACATGGTGGTGTGGAAGGACCTTTACATCGTCTGGGGCGGCGAGCTCGACTGGTTCTACGGCGGCCGCGGGATCATCACCTTCTCGAACGAGCTGTGGACCGACTTCAAGCTCTTCGAGACCAGCGAGCGCCCGAACAACCGCTACGACCGCCCCGAGTACGAGTTCGACCGGCTGCTGCTCTTCCGCGATGCGTTCGTCGACTGGAAGCCGTTCAACCACCCGCAGTACGGCCCGATCGAGGTGGGCGGCTTCAAGAAGACGTTCGGACGGGCGGAGCCGGGCTTCCTGCTCCAGGCGGAGGCGCACCGAAACATGGCGTTCACGCTCTACCAGACCTGGGAGCTGCCCAAGGTCGAGGTGGACTCGGTCGCGGTGCGCTCACTCGGCAACGGCCTCACCGAGGTCACGGCGATCGTCGCCAACCGTCGGCTGGTGCCGACCCACACGCAGCAGGACCTCGAAAACAACATCTCGCCGCCGGACTACGTCTCGCTCACCGGCGGCAGCGTGGTCGCGGGGTACCGCATCGTCAATGAGCGGACTGGGCAGAGCGTCGAGCAGGAGCGCAACCCCGCCCGGCTCGAGCTCCGGAACATCGCCGGCCGCGAAGTGGAGCGGGTGAAGTGGATCGTGCGCGGCAACGGGCCGTTCACCGTGACCGTGTCGTCGACCAAGGGCGGGACGCACAGCCTCAGCAGATAGCGACAGGGCGAAGGGCGAGGCTTGCCCCGAGCGAAGCGAGGGGGCGGTTGCTGGTGACACGCTCCCCTCGCCTCGCTGGGGCAGGCTCCGCGTGTCGCCCCAGTCAGCACCCCCGGCTGTAGTACCACACCGTCGGTTTTGCCGCCGTCCAGGCGGGGACCCAGCCCTCGGCCACCACCTCGACCTCGCCGGCGGTCTCGCACGGCGACTCGCGGTGGACGCGCACCCGCAGCCACAGCGCATCGCCCACCTGCCTGGCCTCCAGCACCTCGACGCTGGCCTCACCGTGATCGCGGACGATGCCGGTCACCTTGTTGGCGACGCTGCTTTCCGGTTCGGCATGGAGGGTGCCGTTCCACGCCGGGGTGAGATAGCTGAGCCGGTCCGGAAGCAGTTCCACGAGCGGCACCACGCTCGCCCCCGGTGGCAGGCGCACCCAGCCGAAGATCGAGTCGCGCGTGCCCACGAGGAACCACGGGTTCGCCACCCGGAACACCGCCACCGCCGGTTCCTCGTAGCCGATCTCCTCCACCAGCAGGTCGCTCCAGCGGGTGACCGTCACCAGCACCCCGGCCGACTCTCCGGGACCGCCGCGCAGGTCGAGCGCCGCCGGGAGGAGCCCGCTGCCGTCGGCGTCGACGCCGAGGCGCATCAGCCCGAGCAACGAATCACCACCGACACGGATCGGGGCGGAGGTCGTGACCGAGTCCATGGACGCGACCGGTCGCTCCTGGGTGAGCATGGCGAGGCGATCGGGACCGGATCGGAGGCGCACCACCAGCACGCCGGTCGCCGCGGCAAGCAGCACCAGCGCAGGGAGGATCACCGGCCGCGCCGTGCGGTATCCCCAGCGGAATGCCAGCAGCCCGCAAACCACGCCGATGGCCACGGCGCTCACCGCGACCGTGGCGGCATCGGCGAGGTCGCCAGGGTCGCGCACCAGCTGGCGCGCGCCGAGGCCGGCGAGGACGAATCCGGCAGCGAGTCCGGCGAGGCCTGCGAGGAGCCCCCGGAGGCGGGGCCGCGGTGACTGGGTCATGTCGCGAAGCTACGGCCGAATTGGTCCGGGCGATATCCACCGGCATCGGTGGCGGTCACGCGAGAGTCCGGTAAACGCAGGCGGAAACGGGTTGCGCGGTCGGGCCCCGCGCTGCAGCCTACCGGGGTAGCCTCGCCGATCGTTCGATCCCCGCCAGGGAGGCCTCGATGGTTTCGTCCGCTGCCACCTCCGTCAAGCAGTACCTCGCCGAACTGCCCGACGAACGTCGCGAGCCGATCAGCAAGGCCTACAAGCTGGTGCGGAAGCACCTGCCGAAGGGATACGAGGAGGGGATGCAGTACGGGATGATCGGCTGGTACATCCCGCTCACGCGCTATCCCGACACCTACAACAAGCAGCCGCTGGGCTACGTGGCCCTCGCGGCGCAGAAGAACTACAACACGCTGTACCTGATGAGCGCCTACACCAGGTCGGCGGCGGAGAAGGCGCTCAAGGACGGCTTCAGGAAGGCCGGGAAGAAGCTCGACATGGGAAAATGCTGCGTGCGGTTCCGCAAGTTCGAGGACCTGGCGGCGGAGTCGGTGGGCGAGGCGATCGCGATGCTCTCGCCGGACGAATTCATCGCGGTGTACGAGAAGAGCCGGAAACGCTAGGTATCCGCAGGCGCACCGCTTGCGGTGCGCTGTGCCGACATCGCGCGCCCCAAGGGTCGCGCCTGCGCGCCTGTCGCATTAGTGCCGATCAAAGATCTCGAGGAATCCGGCCACCGTCCGCACCGCGTTCACGTAGAACCCGGGCATGATCGCCTCGGCATGGTCACCCGGACGATGGTAGTCCGGGTGGTCCTCCACGCCGAAGTACGCGAACGGGATTCCCGCGCGGTGGAACGCCGCGTGGTCGGACTGGCTGGTCCAGTCGTTGCCCGGACCCGCGGCGTCGGTGTCGTGGCCCAGCCGGAGCGTGAGTGGCGAGCAGGCGACGGCGGCCTCCGCCGCGGGCACCAGCGCCGGGTAGCGGCCGGGCCCCGCGAGGTAGAGCTCGTTGCGCGTGTTCCGCGAGATCATGTCGAGGTTGACGTTCAGCACCACGGCATCGAGTGGCACCACCGGCGATTCCACCAGCGCCCGGCTCCCCCACATCCCGCGTTCCTCACCGTCGACCGCGGCGAACAGCAGCGAGTGCCCGATCGGGTGGCGCTGGAAGTGTTGTGCCAGGACCGCGAGCGCCGCAGCGCCCGAGGCGTTGTCGTCGGCGCCGTTGTAGATCGAGTCGCCCGCCACCGGCCGGCCGATCCCGACATGGTCGAAGTGCGCCGTCACCACGATCCAGCGCTCCGGGGAGACGGTGCCGCGCACGATGCCGAGGACATTCCACGCCGCCTGGACGCCGGGGAGCCGGGCGGAGCTCACCGGAACCCGCTGCAGCCGACCGGTCGCCGGTGCTTCGAGGCCCAGCGCGTCGAACCGGGCCGCAAGGAAGTCGCGCGCCTTGAGGTTGCCGGGTGTGCCGATCAGGCGGCCCGTCATGCTGTCGTGGGCCAGCCGGTACAGGTCCCGCAGCATGGTCGTGGAATCGATCGCCGCGGGGGCAGGGCAGCGTGGCGCACCCTGCTGGGCGGCAAGTGGCACGGCGGCGATGGCGGCGAGGAGCGGGAGGAGTCGCAGGGAGGATGACACCGGGTCTCCGGGGGTCGGACCGCCCGGGACCGGGCGGGGGAGCGGACAGGGAGGGATTCGAACCCTCGGTACGGTTGCCCGCACGCCACGCTTCCAACGTGGTGCCTTAAACCACTCGGCCACCTGTCCCGGGGGGAGGAACCTAGCCACATCGCGGGCGGCCGTCATCCCGGCGCGGAGGATGGAGGATGGAGGATGGAGGGAGGAGCGACGAAGTACACAGCGACGGAGAGACCCACCCGGGCGACGGAACCCGGGGCGGCTTCCCGCCGTCCTCCACCCTCCATCCTCCGTCCTCCACCCTCCGTCCACCGCCCTCCGTGCTGGTGGGAACCGTTCCGGCTCGCTCGTCGTAGCTATTGGAGTCACCCACCGAGGCCGCGATGCTGATCCGACGACCCGACGACATCCCCAGCCGCGAGATCACCCCCGAGGCCGCCTACCTGGGCCGCCGGGAGTGGCTGGCACGGGCCGGGGTTACCCTCGCGGCGCTCTCCCCGTCCGTGCTGGCAGCCTGCACCCGCGACGCCCGGGCCTTCACGTCGATCGACGACGAGATCACCCCCTACGACAAGGCGACGACCTACAACAACTACTACGAGTTCGGGACCGGCAAGGAGGACCCGTCGCGCAACGCGAGGTCGCTGCGCACCGAGCCGTGGACCGTCGAGGTCAGTGGGCTGGTGCGGCGACCGGGACGCTACGGGGTGGAGGACCTCCTCAAGGGGCTCGCACGCCACGAGCGCGTCTACCGGATGCGCTGCGTCGAGGCGTGGTCGATGGTGATCCCGTGGAACGGGGTGCAGCTGCGCGACCTGGTCGACCGGCTGGAACCGCTCGGCAGCGCGCGGTTCGTGGAGTTCACCACGCTGCACGACCCGGCGCAGATGCCGGGGCAGCGCTCCAACATCCTGCCGTGGCCCTACGTCGAGGCTTTGGGGCTCGACGAGGCGCGCCATCCGCTCACGCTCATGGTCAC
>CALGOK010000093.1 GCA_937961295.1 uncultured Gemmatimonadota bacterium | reverse complement strand
CCCCGCGAGCGCGCGCGTGAGGTCGCCATCGGCGGTCTGGTGCGGCACCTCGACGTAGCGCTCTCCGCGCCCCTCGAGGGCGCCACCCACCACTTCGGCCTCGCCCGGCGAGCCGACCCTGGCCTCGATCGCCTCGACGCGGAGTCCATCCGACGCCGGCGACTCCGCGAACGCGTCGATCCGCCCGAGTTCCTGCGGCAGGTGCACGCCGATGACGACCGAGAGTCCCCAGGGCATCGCCGGATCGATGACGATCCCCTGCGACGCGATGCTCTCCCCCAGTTCGCCGAGCCGGCTGCCGGCAACCACGTACCGCCCGAGCATCCAGCGGTCCTCGCCCTGCCGGTAGGCCGCAAAGTTGGCGACGGCCTCATCCATCCCCAGCGAGGCCGGGGGGAAGAGGCCAGCGTAGTCGACGATGGCGTTGAACACGGACTGCATCGGCAACCCCCCGGGGGACGGGACGGTGAACGCCGAGCAATCTAACGGCAGGCGATCATCGCAGCCTCAACAGCTGCGGGCACAACGGGTTGCGATGCGGGCTAGGCGATGGCCACGGCGGCGAGGTCGGGCATCTTCCGCAGGCGAGCCAGCGCCTGGGCGCGCAGCTGGCAGACCCGGGACTCCGTCACGCCGAGTTCGGCGGCGATCTGCCGGAGCGGGAGCTCCTCGAAGTACGACCGGGCCAGGATCAGGCGTTCCCGGGGCGGGAGGGCATCGAGCGCTGCCTGGATCGCCCCGGCGCGCTCCGTCGCTTCAAGCTCGGCATGGATGACCTGGTCGCCCTCGTCACCGATCCGGTCGGCGAGGGTCCGCCCGCCGGGCTCGCCCTCGAGCGACACCGGACCGACGGCCGCGGTGCGCTGGCGCAACCGGGCCACCGCTTCGTGATCGATGCCGAGGAATCCCGCGATCTCACCGCTCGAGGGGGCACGGCCGAGCCGCTGCTCGAGCTCGGCGACGGCGGCATCCATGCGGCGAACCTGCGAGCGGTCGGACCGCGAGAGCGGATCGCGCGAGCGCAGCTCGTCGAGGATCGCACCGCGGATGCGTCGCATGGCGAACGTGGAGAACGCCAGCCCACGATCCGGGTCGAATCCCTCCATCGCCTGGAGCAACCCGAGCGAACCCGCCGAAAAGAGCTCGTCGAGGGGCACCGCATCGCGGACGCGTGGCGCCACTTCACGGGCGGCATGGTGCACCAGTCCGATGTAGCGCGAAAGCAGTTCCCGCCTCGCCGCGAGGTCGCCCTCGCCGCGCCAGCGCTGCCAGAGGGCGTCGGTGGTCGTGGTCGTCGTCTGCATGGCCGAATCGTGTCGAGTGTTGGGACAGGCGAGGCATGCAAGATCGCGTCCAGCCATCGTGCCGCGAGCGTGGCATCACCGCCACGTCCCCCGGAGCAGGACGGTGTCCCGCCGGTCCGGCACCGTCCTGACAGGCGCTGTGGCGGGGCGACCACGCCCATGGCGATGGCGCAAAGGCCAGTGGGGGCGTGGGTTTGGGCGGGAGCGCCGGAGGACGTCGGTGTCGGCGTGCCCCGACCCGGCCGTGAAGGTGGCAACCGGTCACCGGGGTCGTGATGGGCATTCGAGGATGGCCGCCACCCGGGCGCCGACCAGGAATCGCGCGGTGGGCCGGGCCGGGGGGCGCCGCGGTTCGCCAGCCCGCGACGAGGAGTCGGCTCAGGGCCGATCGCGCGCGATCGCCCGGTAGTACTCCTCGACCAGCTGGCGATAGCGCGGCGGGACGCGCGTGGGGTCGCCGACCGCGGGCCGACCCGATGCTCCGCCCCCGATTCGCTGCCAGAGATCGAACTCGGCCCGCATCAGCTCGTCGAGTGCCTGAGCCTGCAGGGTGGCGAGTTCGAGCGGATCGCCGAGCACGCCGTCGCGGAGCAGCCGCTGCATGGTGGCGATGGCGTCGTCGAGGGGAGCACTGGTGAGCCCCAGCGCACGGAGGTCGTCGCGCAGCCCTTGCGCCTCGCGCAGCCGCGTCTGCACTTCGCCGCGCAACTGGCGAGCATCCCCGCCTCCGGGCTGCTGCCCCACCGGACTGCCTCCCGGCTGCCCCGCCCCGGCTTGCCCCTGGTCGCCAGGCTGCCCCACCGCGCCGGCCTGCTGCCCGGGCGACGCCGACTCGCCTCCTGGTCGTGTGGTGCGGTCGCCGAGCGCCTGCATGCCGCGCACCAGCTCGCGCGCCTGCTCCAGGGCTCGGTCGCGCTGCCGCTCCGGTGCGGCACCCACTGCGCCTGCGGCGTTCGCGATCCGGTCGCGCACCTCGCCGAGCACGCGAGAGAGCTCGTCGTTGAACCCGCGCATCTGTTCGGGGGGGACACGCTCGTCGGTCGCCATCCGGTTGCTGTAGGCGAGCCGTTCCGGCACCTGGTACTCGCGCATCCGTCCGGCAGCATCGCCCAGGGCGGCTGCGGCACGCGGATCCGTGCCGCGCACCTCGCGGGCGACCCGGTCAAGGTCGCGCAGCAGCGACTCGGCATCGCGTTGCAGCTGCTCACCCTGGCGATCGAGTTGCTGCGCGGCGCGGGCACGGTCGGCGCTGCCGGGTCTCGGAAGCCCCGCCGCTTCACGACTGAACTCGCCCTGGTCGCGCTGCAACTCGCCGGCGCGACCCGCGAGCTCCTGGGCGGCGCGGCGCGCTGCGGACTCCTGCCCATCGGCGACTCCGCGGGCCGCCTCGCGCAGTGACTCTGCCGCCTCACCGGCGGCCCCGGCCTGTCCTCCCGCGGCGCGGCGAAGCTGATCCGCCGCCTGCCGCGCCTGACGCGCGGCCTGCTCCAGCTCCGGACTCCCCTGTTCCCGCGCCAGTCGCTCGAGGCGGCGCGCCTCGGCCTCGGCTTCGTCGGCGAAGCGCCGCGCGGCCGCGGAACCGCCGCTCCCGCCACCGCCCCCGCCCGACTGCTGTCCCGATGCACTGCCGCCACCTTGCTGCGCGAGCCGCTGCTGCATCGCCTCGGCCATGCGCTGTTGCCGCTCGTTCTCCTGCTCCAGTCTCCGGGCAAGGTCGCGGAGCCGTTCGCGCGCCTCGTCGACCTCCTGCGCGGTCTGCGCGCCCTGGGCGCTTTCGCGCTGGACCGCCTCGTACTGGTTCCGCAACCGGTCGGTCTCGAGCTCGAACAGGTCGGCGAGATCCTCGGGCGCCCCGCCCCCGCCGCCACCACCGCCGCCGCCGCCGCCCTGATTGAGCTGCAACTCGACGTCACGATAGAGTGCCTCGGCGCGCTGGACCTGCTGCAGTGCGCGCTGCTGGGCGGGGAGTGCGTCGTCCAGCCGGCGATTCCGGAGCGCGGTGACGGCGTCGTCCATCACCGATGCCGCCGAGTCGAGTGCCTGCTTGATCTCGAGGAACGACGAGTCGACGCTCGCCGCGTTGCGCTGCTCGAGCTGGCCGGCGAGTCGCCGCAGCTCCCCGCGCAGCCGTTCCTGCCCCACCGCGACGGTTGCGACGTCCTCGCGGAACCGTTCCTCCGGCGTGCCGGCACTGTCGCGCTTGACGTTGTAGGTCGCCACGATCAGCTCGCGCTGCTGGCGGGACAGCTGCTGCGGCGATTCGCCGCCGCCTCCGCCGCCGCCACCGCCACCGCCGCCCTGCTCCGACTGGCGATAGTTGCGCGAGAATGGCCGGATCTCCACGAAGTAGAGGTCGCTGCGCGCCTCGTTGCCTGCGCCGTCGATCGCCGCGGCGTGGTAGGCGACAAGGTCGCCCGGGGAGAGGCCGAGCTCCTCGAGGTAGAACGTGTGCACGCCGCGCGGCGTCAGGGTCCCGGGCGGCAGCCGGTCGGCGATGCGGACGCTCCGCTCCTCGCCACCGTTGACGGCATAGCGCAGCACCATCCCGGTCACGCCGTAGTCATCGTCCGCCCCGACGGCGACGGACACTTCCTCCACGTTGGTGGCGCGCGTGTCCCGTCCCGGATCGAAGACCCGGACCACCGGCGGGCGATCGGGGAGCGCATCGACCGCCCAGCGCACCGTGCCCGCGATCTCGGTCCCGTCCGGCGCCACCAGGTCGATGGTGTAGAACCCGCTGCGATGGACGCGGAACCGTCCCACCGGCGCGCCCGAGTCCGCCAGGGTGAGGGGGATGCGGGTCCCGTCATCGAAGCGCAGCGACGCGGCGCGCACCGGCATGGTGAGGGTCGTGCGCACCTCGGCGACCGTACCCGTCACCGCTGCGATGTCCCCACCGCCCTCGAGCAGCTCGTCGGGGAGCGCCGTGTACCCCGGGAACTCGAGTTGCACCGCGACGCGGCGCACGGCTGGCAACTCGGTGATGGTGATCCGATGCTCGCGACTCGCCACGTCGCCGGCCTCGATGCGATACACCGAGGTGGAGTCGAGATCGAAGAGCCGGGCGCTGAACCGGCCCGCGCTGTCGGCGCCCATCGGGATCACCGCCCACTCGGACTCGCCCACGCGCCGCACCAGCAAGGCGGCCTCCGCCGGCGCGAATCCCACCATCGTCGCGGCGACGTCGAGCGACGATCCCCGAGGCAGGGTCACGTCGCCCGGCTCGACGGTCACCGCGCGCGCCGGGATCACCGACTCGGCCGGCGTCCACGGCGTGGCGAGGCCCGCCATGAGCGATCGCCAGGAGGGCGGACCGAACACCGCGAGCGCCGCGGCCACGGCGGAGACGGCCACCAATCCCTGCACGGCGCGACGCACCCTCGGGCGTACCACCGCGGCGCCGTCATCGAGGCGCCCGAGTGCCTCGGTGGCCTGCACCGCCAGCCGGCGCGACAGCGCCGGCGAGACGCGGGCCTCCGGCGCAACGGCGATCGCACCGACCGCGCTGAGCACCTGCTGCCCGAGTCCGGGCTCGCGTTCCTCGAGGTAGAGCGCCATCCGCGACGCATCGACCCGTCGCATCGCGGGACGAACCAGCCACCAGCAGATGGCCGCGACGACGCCCCCGGCGAGCGCCATCCGCAGGTACCCGAACGAGGTCGTGGTGACGCCGAACACCAACCCGACAGCGGTAAGCGCGACCAGGAGCAGGAGCGACGTGGCGGCGACGGCGACGGCACCCTCCAGCAGGACGCGTCGCCGCCAGGCACGGCGGGCGCGGTGCACCACAGCGGTGAGCGGTGCGTCGGCTGAACCCCACGTCGGGGTCGGGGCGGGCATGTCGCTCATGCGGACTCCTTCCGGCCGCCGGGGGCAGCCGCGTGGACCGCCACGGCGCGCCAACCACGCGACGCGACGAGGGCCTCCACCACCAAGATGCACAGGAGGGCGAGCAGGACCCAGCGCCAGCCCCGCTGGCGCGCTTCCTGTGCCGCAGTCGTCTCCGGAACGGTCATCGCCGACACCGGCGGAGCCTCGGCCACGCCGAGCAGCAGCTCATCCGGCTCCATCGCGGCGAGGTTGCCCTCGGCCGCGGGCGTGTTCACCGCAAGCAACGCGGTTGGCAGGCCACCGCCGCCGCCATCGTGCAGCTGGTGGATACCGGACTCGCGCAGCGCGACGAGTCGCGAGCCTTCGCCGATGCGAGTGAGGTCGCCATCCGGCCCTCGGAGCACCGGCGTGCGCACGCTCGCGGGAATCGGCCACGGCTCGCCGCTCTGCAGCGCGAGCGTCGCGCGGGCCTCATCCCCCGAGGCCCAGGCCACGACGCCGCGCAGGAACGGCAGGAACGCCGGCTGCAACGGGAAGTCGCCGCGCCGCACGTCGAGCGGAATCGCCACGACCATGCTGCGGCCGTTGCCGAGCGTGCCGGCCACCAGGGCGGGCTCGCCATCGTCGTAGCGCAGCAGCACCGCGGCCTCGGGTGCCGCCTCCAGGCGCGGATGCTCGCGGACCCGCACCGAGGCGAATCCGTCCACCGCCGCACCCTGGAACGCCGACAGCGCGGGGTGCGACGTCTCCGCATCACCCAGCAGCGCACCGCGGTCGCGCGAGGTGCTGCCCCGCACGGTCGCCGGGGCGATCGCGAGCTCGGATCGCCGGACCGCGACGCGCGCACCCGGCACGACCACCACGCCGCCGCCATCGCGCACCCAGGACGCGAGCGCCTCGCCGGTGGCACCGCCGGGCGGCGCCACGTCGAGCAGCACCACCACCGCGCTGCGGTCGAGGGCGGCGGGTTCCACCCGGGTCACGCGCTCCACGGTGAAGACCGGGTCGCGCCCGATCGCGAGCGCCTGCTCGAGGTAGCGTCGCTCGTCGGGGCGCAGGTCGCTGGGCACCACCAGCAGCACGCGCGTGGCCGCATCGGCCGGAACCACCGCGTGATACGCGTCGTCGACCGGCAGGCCATCGGGATCGATGCGCACCGTCATGCGCACGTCGCCGCGCGCCATCGCCACGGTGTCGAACGCAATCCGCGCGGTCCCCTCGGCCGGGAGGTCGAGCGTGCGACGCGCCTGCTCCCGACCGTCGATGTCGAGCGTGGCCGTCACTCGACGCGGCGCGGTGGCCCCGCGGCGCTCGATGCGGGCCGCCACCAGTCCCCGCCGGCCGGTGGCCGACGGCAGGAGCTCCACCTCCACGGCCGTGATGCCGGCATTGTCGCGGGAATCCGGCGGCACGGCCACCGTGCGCACCACCGTGCCTGCGGACAGGGCAGGAGCCGTGCTCGCCGCGAGTCCGGCGCGTTGCAGGTCGCTCACCAGCACCACTTCGCCGGGCACCGGTTCGTGCGCCAGCAACTGCGAGGCGGCCCGCAACGCGGCGCCATGACGCGTGCCGCCAGCGGCCGGCGGTGCGGCACCGATGGCCGCGCGGGCCGCACCGTGATCGTCGCTCGGGGCATGCAGGATGGTCGCCTCCGCGTCGAAGGCGACCACCGCCACCCGCCGCCCGGCGGGAAGCGCATCGATCACCGCGCGGGCACTGTCCTCCCAGCGATCGGCGATCCCGCCCGCCGCCATGCTCGCCGATCGGTCCAGCAGGAGCACCGTCAATCCGGTGCTGCCGACGCCCGCGATGCCGCCCTTGGTGAGGAACGGCCTGGCGAACGCGCCGACGAGGAGCGTGATCGCCAGCGCCCTGAGCAGCAGCAGCGGCCAGTCGGTCACGCGCCGACGCGCATCGACACTGATCGGCAGCCGGGCCAGGAACATCAGCGACGGGAACGGGCGCGGCTTGCGCCGGTCGCGGCGCCGGAGGTGGAGGACCAGCGGCACGACCAGGGCGGCGAGGCCGGCAAGGAATGCCGGGACGAGGAACGCGATCGGCATCAGCGGCGGCCGAGCTCCGGGCGGCGGCGATGCTCCAGCCACGCGCGCAGCGCGCGGTCGAGCGGCTCGTCGCCGTGCACCACGAGGTAGTCGGCGCCATCGGCACCGGCGAGGCGCCGGAGCCTTGCGCCGTGCTCCCGGAACGCCTCGCGGTACGACACCCGGACTTCCTCCGGGCGCAGCGCCAGGCGCGCCTCGGTCTCCAGGTCGGCGAAGGTGTCCGCGGCCTCGTACGGAAAGTCGCGTTCCGCCGGGTCGATCACGTGGAACAGGATCACGTCGTGCCCGCGCGCGCGGAGCGCACCCAGGCCGTGCTGGATTGCCACCGGGTCATCGTAGCAATCGGACGCCACCACGAACACGCCCGCCCGGCCGCGCAGCCGGGCCGCGCGCTGGAGCGCGGCGCCGAGCGGCAGGTCGCCGCCGGGCTCGGTGCGCGCGAGCGCCTGCAGCACCAGCGACAGGTGACGCGTCGACGGCGGGACGATCTCCCGCGCCTCGCGGCCGAGCGGAACGTATCCCACGCGGTCGCCCTGCCGCTGCGCCAGCCACGCCAGCGCGGCGAGCATCGCGCGGGCCCAGGCGAACTTGGTGAGTGCCCCGGTGCCGAAGTCCATCGACTTCGAGACGTCCAGCGCGATCCGCACGTCGGCGTTGGTCTCCGCCTCGTAGGTCTTGAGGTAGAAGCGGTCGGTGCGCGCGTACACGCGCCAGTCGATCCGGCGCAGGTCGTCGCCCGGCTGGTAGGGCCGGTGCTCGGCGAAGTCGACCGACAACCCGGTGCGCGACGAGCGATGCGCACCGTGGAGGAAGCCGTCCACCACGGTCCGCGCGAGCAGCTCGAGGTCGCCGATCCCGGCCAGCAGGGCGGGATCGAGCATCGCGGCGGGCGCGACGCCGGGCATCCTCAGAGCCCCGACCGCGGCGGGCGCACCCGCTCCAGCAGGCGCCCGATGAGGTCGTCCGGGCTGACGCGGTCGGATTGCGCCTGGAAGGTGCGCAGCAGCCGGTGCCGCATCACCGGCCGGGCCAGCGCGTGCACGTCCTCGAACGCCACGTGGCTGCGGCCGTGCAGCAGCGCACGGGCCTTGCCGCCGAGGATGAGCGCCTGCGCGGCGCGCACCGAGGCGCCGTAGGCGAGGTACTCGCGCACGAAGTCGGGGGCGTCGGGTCCCGGGCGCGTCGCCCGCACCAGCTGCACCGCGTGGCGCACCACCTCGTCCGCCACCGGCACGCGGCGCACCAGCCCCTGGAACGCGAGGATCTCCGCCCGCGACACCACGGGGCGGATCGCCTCGCCCGGCATCGCGGTGGTCCCCTGCACCACCGCGATCTCGTCGTCCTCCGGCGAGTACTCGAGCAGGATCTCGAACAGGAACCGGTCGAGCTGCGCCTCGGGGAGCGGATAGGTGCCCTCGAGCTCGATCGGGTTCTGGGTGGCGAACACGAAGAATGGCGGGTCGAGGTCGTAGGTCCGGCCCTGCACCGTCACCCGGTGCTCCTGCATCGCCTCGAGCAGCGCCGACTGGGTCTTGGGCGGCGTGCGGTTGATCTCGTCGGCCAGCACCACGTTGGCGAAGATCGGTCCCGGCAGGAACGACAACCGGCGCGCCCCGGTCGCCGGGTCGTCCTGGATGACGTCGGTCCCGGTCACGTCCGACGGCATGAGGTCCGGCGTGAACTGGATCCGCGCGAACTTGAGGTCGAGGGCGCGCGCCATCGACTGGATCAGCAGCGTCTTGGCCAGCCCGGGCACGCCCACGAGGAGGCAGTTGCCGCCCGCGAACAGCGCCGTGAGCGCGAGGTCGACCACCGGCTCCTGGCCGACGATCACCTTGCGCAGCTCGGCGGTGATCCGCCGCCCGGCATCGTGCATCCGGTCGGCGAGCGTGGCGTCGTCGACGCGGTCGAGGTCAGGCGGCGGGGAAACGGCGGTCACGGCGGATCCTTTCACTCAACGGGTGAGCCCGTAGACGATGTAGTTGACGCCCAGCTTGTAGGCCTCGTTCGACTCGGCGACCGGGAAGAAGCCGCGGTCGGAGAACTCCCAGTACTCGGCGATGTCGCCGTTGTAGTTGGCGATCACCATGAGGCGACCGGTGGGATCGTTGCCCTCGAACACCCCCCAGTACTGGGTGCGGTAGCCGCTGTACGGATGGCGCACCGCCTCGAAGTCGGTGAAGCGATAGAACGCGTCGAACACCGGGTGCTCCCGCGGCACCGGCTGGAGCACCGCATCGGGGAGCACGCGCTTCATCTGGCGCTCGAAGTTGACGAAGTCGTTCTCCTGGAAGTCGTCGACGATCAGGAACCCGCCGCGCCGCAGCCAGGTCCGCAGCGCCCGCACCTCGGGCTCCTCCGGCACCCAGTAGCCGACCTCCACGATGTACGCCACGCTGTGCTGGAACAGCAGCGGGTCGTCCAGGCCGAACACCGCGCTGGCCCGCGTGCGCGTGGGCACGGTGCTGACCTCCGCCAGGATGCGGCTGAAGTTGGCCTCCGCCCGGGCATAGTCGTGCGACCAGAGCGGACCGCGCCCGAGCATCCCGAGCGAGGAGGCGTAGCGGATCCGGGCGAACTCGAACGCGCCATCGTACGGGACATTCACGTCGAGCAGGATCTCCGCGCGGTTGAACCCCTCGCCCCGGAACCCGCGCTGCGCCGAAACCGGTCCCGGCGCAACGATGCAGGCGACGACCACCAGCCGTCGCGCTGCGCGCAGCGCGACGGTCGGTGCGCAGGTCGAGAACCAGCCAATGCGCGTTCCGGAGACCAGCCGCGCCGCGCGCGGCGCGGCAGCGGACCGGGGTCGGGGTGGGTGGCGGGATCTCATCGCGGCGTCCCTCCTCCGCTCCGACGCGCCTCGAGGAGGAGCCCCTGCGCGCGCTCGTAGGCCGGCGCCTGTTCCAGCACGGTGAGCAGTTCTCGCCGGGCAGCGGTGGGCTCGCCACCGCGCAACAGCGCCTCGGCGAGGTCGGTGCGCGCCGCCACCGGATCGGAGGGTCGCAGCGCCACCACTGCCCGGCGGGCCCGGATCGCCTCGCGGTGCCGGTTCATCTCCGCCGCCAGCGTGGCAAGCTCGCGCCACAGGTCGCCCTGGTTGGGGGCGATCCACGTCGCGCGATCGAGCGCGGCCAGCGCAGCGGCCGAATCGCCCTGCTCCAGGCGCCACGTGGCCTCGATGAAGTTCGCCATCCCGGCGGTCTCGTCGGCCCGGGTCACGATCGCGATCTCCTCGATCGCCGCGGCCCGCTCGCCCTGCCGCCAGAGCACCTCGGCCAGCGGCAGGCGCGGCCCGTCGGCCCCGCCGTACTCGGGAAAGCGATCGCGCGCGGCACGCAGCATCCGGACCGCCGGCGCGGTATCCCCGACCGCGAGCGCCTGCCGTGCTTCCCCGAGCGGCGTCGCAAACACCGCCGCGTCCCCCTGCCGGATCGCCTCGACGGCCGTCGCGAATCGCTGGCCAATCCAGCGGTCGAACCCGCGCTGCAGCGAGTCGATGCTGGTCCGCGTCGCGCGCCGCACCACCGCCTCCGTGTCGGCACCATCGGCATAGCCGCGGAGCATCGCGCGGATCGCGGCCATGCCGAACTCGCGCTCGAGGAACTCCACCACCAGCGAGGACTGGTAGTAGCTCAGCCCGATCCGCTCGGGCCGATCGGGACGCACGAAGCCGTCGTTGAGGCGCGCGATCGGCAGCAGGTCGCCGGCGGCGAGCGCCTGGACGAAGCCCACCGAGGCGTGCGCCCCCCAGCCGGCACGCGCGCGGCGCTCCTCCAGCACCGACAGTCCTTCCGAGAACCAGCGCGGCACCCGGTGATCCGAGACGCCGAGCGTGAAGGTGTGCGCCAGTTCGTGCCACGCGGTGGAACCCAGGTTGAACTCGCCCGGCCGCGCCTGGGGCGCGTCGAGCACCAGCACCGTGCCGAACGCGACGCCGAGGGCGCCGAGCCCGGTGAGGCCGATGGTCCGCACCGAGAAGTCGGCGTGGCGATCGTAGAGCGCGACCCGGATCGGCGTTGGCGGTCGATGGTCGTACCGGACGGCGAGCGAGTCGTACGCCTCCTCGAGCAGCGGGACCAGCAGGTCGGCCAGGAACTCCGCATGACCCGCCGGTGCGACGATCTCGAAACGCCCGCGCGCAACCGTGCGAAAGGTGGCCAGCTCGTCGAGCAGGTCGAGGGTGTTCTTGTGCCAGAGGTGGAACGGGTCGATCGCGAATGCGCGCTCGAGATGGCGGCGCCCCTCGTCGATCGCCCCGACCCGGAGGAGGTTGTTGCCGAGCGCGCCGAGCGCGGCGACCGAGCCGCTGTCGTGCCCCACGGCGATGCCCGCCAGCTCGCCCGCCTCGGCATAGCGCCGGTGGCGCGCCGCCGCCTCGGCGACCGCGGCGTAGAACGATGCAGGCCGCGGATTGAGCCGTGCAACGGCACGCTCCGCTCCGCGCCAAGCCGTGGTGTCGCCTCGCAGCCACGCCAGCGCGCCGACGGCTGCCCATGCCTCCGCATCCGACGAGTCGGCCGCCAGTGCCGCGTCCGCCGCGACGCGCGAGGAGTCGTACTGCTCGGCCTCGAGATGGAGCCGTGCGGCGAGGAGCAGCGCCGGCACCGAGCGGGGGTTCACCGCGAGCGCCTGCCGAACCAGGTCGAGCGGGTCGCCTTGGCGATCGAACGCCGCCGCCCGGGCCAGACCCACCAGCGCGCGGGGGTCGTTCGGTCGCCGCTGCAGGACGGCCCGGTATCCCGCGCGTGCGTCGGGCGCGTTGTAGCGATCAAGGAAGAGGGCCGCCGCGCGCAGCGCGCCGTCGACCGCGTCCGGATCGGCCGCCGTCGCCGCGTCGAACGCGGCGAGCGCGTCGCGCACGGCACCGGGATTGCCGTCGGCGAGCAGGAGCAGCGCACGGCCGGCGGCAACGTGATCGGACGCCGACCAGACGACGCGGTCCACCTGCCACTCGCCGCCCAGCGCCCCGGCCAGCAGCACGGCTTCATCACGATCACCGCGGCGATGCGCGAGCTCCGCCAGGCCGGCCATTGCCGAGCGCCAACCCGGACCGCGCGCCCTGTGGATGCGGTCGTAGGTGACGCGTGCCTCGTCGAGCTTCCCCTGCTGCACCAGGATATCGCCGAGCAGCACCGCCGTGCTGTCGCCACCGGCGCGCGCCAGCTGCTCGGCCTCGACGAGCCGTCCCGCGACCATCAGCGCCTCGATCCCCGGCGAGGACTGTGCCGTGCACGGCGCGGCGAGCAGCGCCAGCAGGAGGGGCCAGGCGGGACGCACCATCAGCGGCTCCCTTCGCCGATGGCGCGGATCGCGCGCGTGCGTTCGGCGATTTCCACCAGCAGTTCCTCGAGCTCGGCGAGATAGGTGCGCTCCGGCATGGCGTCCTTGCGACGACGCAGTGCCTCCACCTGTGATTCCAGCTGCCGGCGCTCGGCGAGCAGCGCCTTCACGCGCGGATCACTCACCGCGGGCGCAGACCCGAAGGTCACGCGTCGGCTGAGTGCGCCGTCTCCGGACGCCTCGATGCCCGGCGTGTCCGACCCACGGCCGTCGCCATTGTCGTCGAGCTGGGCGTGCTCGGTGACGAGCCGATTGTCGGCCTGATAGGCCGACTCCACCTCGCGCCTGGCGTACTGGAAGGCCTCGAGCACCGACACCCTGCCATCCTTGTCGGCATCGGCGTCGAGCGAGGCGAGGCCGTGCGCGAACCGCGAGCCGAAGAGCGATTCGTTGCGCTCGCTCGAGCTGCGCGTGGCGGTGATCACCACCCGACCGGGACGCGAGAGCACCGGCAGGAAGTCGCCGCTGCCGCTCGCCGCGATCACCGCCACCACCGTGCGGCCTGCGAGCCGGTCGAGCCAGCGTCCGTAGTCGGCCGCGGTCGGGTCGGGTCCGGGGAGCGACAGCTTTGACTCGACCCCGCTGCCGCTGCCGTGACCGATCAGGATCACCGCCACCACGTCGCCGGGCTGACTCCGGGCCGCCAGTCGGGAGAGTGCGCTGTCGATCGCCGCACCGGTCGCGCGTCCGGTGATCCGCCCCGCGTCGCGGCTGGCGTCCTCCGCGAGCCACGTGACGTCGGCGTCCGCCACACCCCAGGGCCCACGCGCCGCCTCCACCAACGCACCACCCGCGGTGGCGAACGATGCGGCGAACGACGGCTCACCCGAGAGCCCGGTGACGACCAGCACGTGCAGCCGGCCGTCCTGGGCGGCCAGGGGGGACGCCATGGCGAGCCCCATGGTCAGGATGAGCCACCACTGCAGTCGGGTTGCGTGCAGCCCGACGGTTTCGCCGAACGTCGGAATCCGTCGCGCCGCACGCGGCGCGACAGCGGACGGCCTCCCGGGTACGCCACGGGCGTCCGCGGCGTGGGAGCCCCTCGCGGTGACGGCGCGATTCCCCATTCAGGCCAACCCCCGCCAGCGGCGCCAGGCCCAGTCGACACCCAGCAGCCCGAGGAAGAGCAGGAACACCAGCGGCGCGTCCCAGAGGTCGCTCGAGGCGCGCGCCGTCACACCGCTCCGGGTGAGCTCCGCATCCTCAGGCAGCCGCTCGAGGTCGGCGATGTCGTAGGCATTTCCTCCGGTGGCATCGGCGATCCGGCGCAGCACCCGGTCATCGCGCTCCATCGACCCCGGGTCGCCGCGCGCGTGGTCGGCGATCACCAGGTCCGTGGTCCGCATGGTGTCGGCACCGACGATCGCCTCGAGTTCGACGCGGTGGTTGCCGGCCGACCCGGGGGTGAACCGCCCGACATACTCACCAGCACTGCCGAGGTCGGGTGGCAGCATCACCGGGTACGCCGGCGCGTCGGGCGGCACGATCATCGCGCGCACCTGCGCGTCGTCGCGCGGCACATAGCTGGAGTCCACCACCCGGACGCGGAGCTCGACCGGCTCCCCCGGCGCGGTGAGATCAGGGGTCGCATCGACCTCGAGCGGATCCGGCACCCCGCTCACGGTCCAGCGCATCACGCGCTGCCAGAACGCGGCGTGCGTGGCATCGGTGTCGGGCAACCGATCGGTGAGCTGCCAGCGCCAGGCGTCCTGGGCGAGAAAGGCACCCGCCTTACCGCGCCCATAGCGCTGCACGCTGAGCAGCGGGATCGAGCCGGCAGTGCCGGATCCCTCCAGCAGCACTGTCGCTCCCGGTCGGGTCCGGCCGGGGTCGTTCACCACCGTCAGCTCGGGCAACGAGTCCCACGTCGAGACATCGGGACCGGTGATGCCCAGCGCGGGATGCTCGCGTCCCGCTGCGGTCGGCGTCACCCGGACCGTGAGCACCGCGTCCATCCGGGTCCCGCTGCGTGACGGATCGAGCTGGATCGGCAACAGCTCGTCCACCGGCGTTCCGGCGTAGCCGCCCTCGGCCAGCGCGCGACGGCCGCCGAGGGCCAGCAGGCCGCCGCCACGGGTGCTCACGAACTCCTGCAGCAATCGCAGCTGTTCCGGGGTGAAGTACGATGCCTCGATGCTGCCGAGCACGATCGCGCGATAGCGGAACAGTTCCTCGCGCCGCGTCGGGAAGCCGAGGGCGAGCTCGAGCGAATCATCGACACCGAGGCGCAGGTGCTTCTCGGGCGCGGTGCGGATGAGCGAGACGACCTGCAGCGCGGAGTCGCCCGCGATGGCGCGACGGAGGAACGGCAGCTCTGGGCGCGGCTCCCCCTCGACGTGGAGAATCTTCTCCGGGCCGTCGCGAACCCGCAGCACGCCGGTGACCTGGTTGTTGAGGGTCGTCACCTCGCCGTCAAGCGGGGTGAGCGACACGCGGACGGGAACCGCACCCGCCTCGACCGAGGGGATCCGGATCGGCACCACCATCAGGTCGCGACCGGCCGGCGCCAGGATGGTGTCGACGCCCACGAGTCGGCCGGCCGCCTCCACGCTGAGCGTCAGCCGCTCGTCGCCGACCCCGCGCAGGCGCAGCACCACCTCGCCGGGCGCCTCGCCGCCGAGCAGCGCATCGTCCGGCAGCCGCAGCGCGTCGATCCCGACGTCGCGCGCGAACCGCGGCGTCCCCACGCCCACGGTGTGGACCGGCACGCCCGCGGCGCTCAGCCGCAACAGCGTGTCGTCGAGGTCGCCGCTGCCGTTCTGGGCGCCGTCGCTCACCAGCACGATGCCGGCGAGCGGCATGTCGGCGAGCGCCTCGCGCGTGTCGGCCAGTACGGCGGCGAGGTCGGTGCGCGTGGCCGTGGCGACCAAGCCGGCACGATCGGCGAGCGGCGAGGCGTCGGCCCCGGCCCGGAAGAAGCGCACCGCGAAACGGCCGCCAAGCTGCTGCATGAGGGTGGCCGAATCGGCGAAGGCGCGCTGCACCGCCGCGAGCCGGGTGCCGTCGGCCGCGTCGCCCACCGCCATCGAGCGCGAATCGTCGATCACCACGGCGAGGACGTTGCGCTGGGCGATCGCGCGGGAGAGCACCAGCGTGGGTCGCAGCAGGCAGGCGCCGATCAGCAGGAACACCAGGGACCGGAGTCCGCCGAGCACTGCCTTGTCCGGCCACGACACGCCGCGGAGCCGCACCACGGCAAACCACCCCAGGGCGATCGCGACGATCACCAGCAGCACCAGCGGGGCCACGGCAATCACGGGAGCCAGGACCAGGTCTCCGCGCGCGAACTCCTCCCTCGGATGCTTGAGGAGGAAGGTGCTGATCGCGTCGAGACCGTCCACGGGGCGCTCCGGGGGGGACAGCACGGGGAAACAGGCGATGGCCGGGCGGCCACGACCTACCGGACGGGAAGGGCGGCGGGAAGGTTCCGCCACGCCGCCCCACATATCGGATGATACGTGGGGCAGCGGCGATTTGTTGTGTGGGTCCGGTCAGTCCGGCTGGCGCACCGCGGTGAAGCTTCCTTCCACCGCGGCACCGAACAGGGCGACGGTCTGTCCAACCATGTCGTCCTCGCCGATGGACACCCGGAAGCCGAATGCGCCGATCGGCGACGCCACGGCCACGAATCCCTGCCCGTCCGTGAGCAGCGCCGGCAGCACGACCAGGGGATGCGCGACCGGGAAGCCGAAGCGCGCCCCCTGCTCGTCCAGCCCGGTGGGCGGCGTCATCGCGCCCCCGTCGGGGCCGAAGCGAAGCGACCCTGTGCTTTCGCGATCGCCGGCCACCAGGGTATAGCGGTACTCACCGCTCAGCACGGTGCGCACGAGGCTCCTGGTGCCGTCCGCTCGCCGCAGGAACGGTTCGGCGATCGCCTGGGCCGTCGCCTCGACCATGATCGGGGCCAGGCTCTGGTTGCTGGTGATCGCCACCGCGACCTCGAGGTCCGGATAGACCACGAGCACCGCCCTGCCGCCGGCGATCGATCCGGCATGGTGCACCAGCCGGCGGCCGGCGGGATCGCTGCCGACCCGCCAGCCGAGTCCCACGATCACCTCGTCACCACCGCTGGTGTGCTGTCGAGTGAACATCTCCCTGAGGATCGCCGACGTGAGGAAGCCCGACTTCACATGGGCGGCCCCGAGGCGCACCAGGTCGATCGGCGTGGAGAGCATGCCCCCGGCCGCCCACTTGTAGCTGGGATCCTGCGGAGCCGCCTCGCCAAGGACCCCCTCGCGCGAGCGCTCGTAGAACCGGCTTCGATCCGCGATCGTCGCGCCCTGGCGGTCCGCCGTGGTGTGGACCAGGCCGAGCGGGTCGAGCACCTCGCGCTGCAGCACGTCCAGGTACGGTGCGCCGGCGGCGCGTTCGATCACCGCCGAGAGCAGCGTGTAGCCGTACACCGAGTAGGCGTAGCGCGCACCGGGTTCGGCACTCAGCGAATCGTCGGGGAGGAGCGAGAGCGCCGAATCGGTGGTCGGAAAGTGGCGACTGTCGATGTGCACGCCGGGCGCGAAGTCCTTCCCGGCGTAGTTGCGGAGGCCGGAGAGGTGGCCGGCGAGCTGGCGTGCGGTGATCCGTTCGGCGTTGGGAAAGTCGGGCAGGTGGCGCGCGATCGGGGCGTCGAGATCGATGCGTCCCTGGTCCACGAGCCGCGCGAGCGCGGCGACGGCGAACAGCTTCGACACGCTGCCGATGCGGAAGCGGGTCTGGCGCGACACGGCCGAGCCGCCTTCGAGGTCGGCGACGCCAGCGCTCCCGAACCAGGCGACGTCCCCACCGACGCTCACGGCTGCGGCGATCCCGGGCGCCCCCATCTCCGTCCGCACCGCTGCAAGCACCGCATCGGCATGGGCGGCGGCCACGTCGGTGCCCTGGGCCCGCAAGGCGACCGGGACCGTGACCACGGTCCCGATCAGCATCAAGTGACGGGAGATCGTCGAGAGGCGAATCATCAGCCGTTCCAGTCTGGAAGGGAGCCCCTTCCTCGACGGACAGCCGCAGGCGGCAGTTTCAGCCGCGTATGGAGCGCACGTGGAACTCCCGACTCACCCCTGGTTCGCGAGCAGCTCCTCCAGGCGCCCGAAGCACGAGGTCCAGCCGCCGTGGTGGCCGTCACGCGACTCGGCGCTCTCGAAGCCGGTCTGGGTGAACACCATCCGGGTGCGCTCGCCCTCCTTGAACAACTCCATCGTGACGAGCGTCACACGATCAGCGGTGTCCTCGAACGATTCATCCTCCTGTTGCCACGCATGGGTGTACTTGAGCCAGCGCGGCGGATCGACCTCCAGATAGGTCCCGACCATGTGATGGCGCTTGCCATCCTTCTCGTCGACCATCAGCACGCGCCAGCGGCCACCGGCGACCACCTCGCCCTCGCCTTCGGCGACGGTGAGGCCGACCGGGGCCGACCACTGGCGGATGAGCGCGGGATCGGTCCATGCGGCGAAGACCCGCTCGCGCGGGGCGTTGAAGGTGCGCTCGATGCGCAGGGCGAGGCGTTCGGCGGTGGGCATCACGACTCCTGGTCGGGGGACTCGAGGAAACGGGAGAGCGCGTCGAACTGCTGCTCCCAGTGGCGGCGGTAGCGCTCCACCCATTCGGCGGCGTGACCGAGGGGTTCGGCGGTGAAGCGATGGCGGGTCACCCGGCCATCGGGGTGGCGGTCGACTAGGCCCGCACGCTCGAGGACATCGAGGTGCTTGGCGACCGCCTGGCGCGACATCTCATAGGGCTCGGCAAGTTCCCCCAGAGTGAGCTCGCAACCGTCAGGGGCGCTGAGCCGGGCCAGAATCGATCGGCGGGTCGCATCACCGAGGGCGGTGAAGACCCGATCGAGGGCGGCATCGGCGAGAGAGGTATTAGCAACCATATGGTTGCCAATATGTGAGTCCGGGGACGATCGCGCAACCCCGTGCGAAACGACGAGCGCCGACCCTGGGGTCGGCGCTGCGGAGTCAGCTCGTGCATGTAGAGATCCCTCGCCCCTGACGGGGCTCGGGACAAGTAGCAGGGGCGGGACTCGAACCCGCGACCCCGGCATTATGAGTGCCGTGCTCTAACCACCTGAGCTACCCTGCCCTGCGAGCGCCCAAGCTAGCAGGAGACCCTGGGGAACGGGAGGGCGGAACGACGGGGTTCCCGCAGGCGCACCCCTTGGGGTGCGCGGTGCCGGGATCGCGCGCCGTGAACGGCGCGCCTGCAGCCCTCCGACGTTCAGTCCTCCAGGATGATCATGATCTCGCCCGGCCGGATCATCCCCAGCCGCTCCCGCGCCACCCGCTCCTGGACCTCGGGGTCGCTGGCGAGCGAGTCCCGGAAGGCCCGCAGCGAATCAAGCTCGCCCCGGAGCGAGTCGAGTTGCACCCGCGCGGCCAGGGTGTCCGCGCGGAGCGCCAGGTACTCGCGCTGCGAGTAGCTCCCGCCGCTCCACGCGAAGACGGCTGCGGCCAGCAGCACCACCACTGCCAGCCACCGCCACCAGGTCATAGCGGGTAGAGGTCGGCGCCCGGATAATGCGCCACCGGCCCGAGCTCGCCGGCGATCCGGAGCAGCTGGTTGTACTTGGCCACCCGGTCGGTGCGGCTGGCCGAGCCGGTCTTGATCTGCCCTGCCCCGGTGGCCACCGCCAGGTCGGCGATGAAGGTGTCCTCGGTCTCGCCGGAACGGTGCGAGATGACCACGCCGAATGCGCTGGTCTTCGCCAGCTCGATCGCCTGCAGGGTCTCGGTGAGCGTGCCGATCTGGTTCACCTTGATCAAGATCGCGTTGCCGCACCCCTTGGCGATCCCCTCGTCGAGCCGGGCGACATTGGTCACGAACAAGTCGTCGCCCACCAGCTGACAGCGATCGCCCAGCGTGTCGGTGAGCAGCTTCCAGCCGTCCCAGTCGTTCTCGTCGAGGCCGTCCTCGATCGACACGATCGGGTACGCGTCGCACCACTTGGCGTACAGCTCGACCATCTCCGCCGCACTCCGGCGCGAGCCGTCGCTCTTCTTGAACACGTAGGCACCCTGGTCGTGCATCTCGCTCGCGGCGACGTCGAGCGCGATGGCGATCTGCCTCCCCGGTTCGTAGCCCGCCTTGCCGATCGCCTCCATCAGCACGTCGAGCGCCGCCTCGTTGCTCGGCAGCATCGGCGCGAAGCCGCCCTCGTCGCCCACCGCGGTCGAGAGCTTCTGGTCACCGAGCACCTTCTTGAGCGCGTGGAACACCTCGACGCCCATGCGGAACCCGTCCTCGAACGTCTCCGAACCCACCGGGACGATCATGAACTCCTGCGCGTCGACGTTGTTGTTCGCGTGCGCGCCACCGTTGAGGATGTTCATCAGCGGCACCGGCATCACCCGCGCCAGCGGCCCGCCGAGGTAGCGATACAGCGGCAGTCCCGCCTCGTCGGCCGCGGCGCGTGCGGCGGCGAGCGACACCGCAAGGATGGCGTTGGCCCCGAGCCGCGACTTGTTGTCGGTGCCGTCGGCGTCGGTCATCTCGGCGTCGATCGCCACCTGGTCGAAGACGCTCATCCCCTCGAGCAGCGGCGAGATCACCTCGTTGACGTTGTGCACCGCCTGGAGCACCCCCTTGCCGCCGTAGCGCTCGGGGTCCTCATCGCGCAGCTCCGCCGCCTCGTGCTCGCCGGTGGACGCCCCGCTCGGCACGGCAGCCCGCCCCCGGGTGCCGGTGGCGGTGACCACCTCGGCCTCCACGGTGGGGTTGCCCCGCGAATCGAGGATCTCTCGGGCGACGACATCGATGATGGTGCTCATGGGACTCCGGCACGGCTTGGGGTGAGCGCCGAAGCTAGGCCGGGCGGGAGGGGGTGGTCAACAGCAGGTTGACGGCGGATGGAGGGTGGAGGATGGAGGATGGAGGATGGAGCGATCCGCCCTCTCCATCCTCCACCCTCCATCCTCCGTCATCGGTGGCGAAAACCCTCCAACTCGAACTCCTGCTCGCCCAGGGCAAATCGCACCCCCGCCCCGTCCACCACGCGTCCGACCCGGGTGATCGGCACCCCGCCCCCCGCCTCGGCCGCCGCCGCGTCGTCGAACGCGGCCGGCATCGTGAACAGCAGTTCGTACTCCTCC
>CALGOK010000092.1 GCA_937961295.1 uncultured Gemmatimonadota bacterium | reverse complement strand
TCCACCCGCAGCGCCGCCGCACGGCGGCGGTCGGCTTCGGGGGCGTTGGGGTCGAGCACGTCGGGACCGAGGCCGATGGTGGCCTTGAGGGTGTCCACCGTCTCGTTGAAGCGGGTGGTGATGTCGGCCCATTCCTCCGGGGTCACCGACACGCCGTTCTCCTCGGCGGCCTTGAGGAACAGCCACCGGCCGGCCATCTGCTCCAGCGCCATCGTCATCACGCTGTCCGGCACGTCCTTCATCTGCTGGATCATCTGCGGACCCTGCACCGGGTCGCTGGTCATCGCGCGGACCCAGCGGGCGAAGTCGGCCACGCTGAAGGAGCCGCCGTCATACTCCACCAGCTTGCGGTTGTTGCGGCCGGCGGCGTTGAGGTCGGCGACGGCCTCCTTGGCGTGGCTGGCCGCGTTGCGCGTGAGCCGGACGTCCTTGATCGAGTCGAGCTCGGCGTAGTACGCCGCTTCCATCCCGCCGATGAGCTGGTTGGGCAGCCATGCCTCGATCCGGGCCTTCGCCTGCGGCTCGCTGGCCCGGCGGATCACGTGGAACCCGTAGCTGGTGACCACCACGTCGCTCAGCTGGCCCGGCTCGAGCAGCCAGGCGGCCGAGTCGAACGGTGCCACGAACGCGCCGCGCGGCGACGGCGGCAGGAAGCCGCTGTCGACCTTGGTGGCCACGTCGGCCGAGTGCTCGAGGGCGAGCGCGCCGAAGTCGGCACCGCCCTCGGCCTGGGCGCGGATCCGGTCGATCCGCTGGCGTGCGGCTGCCCGCTGCGCCTCGCTGGCGTCGGGCGCGACATCGAGCAGCACGTGCTGCAGCACCCGCACCGTGCCGGCCGCGTACGTGCTGTCGACCCGCTCCGGGGTGACCACTGCGCGCCGCGCGACGAGGGAGTCGAACCAGTGCGTCGCCGTGAGCTCGGCGACGTCCACCCACATCGCGTCGGCGATCGTGGCCGAGTCGGCCTCGAGCGAGCCGCTGGCGACCGCCTGGGCGAACAGGGTGTAATCGGTCCAGAGCTGCGCGACGAAGTTGGCCGCCTCGGCGTTGACCTGCACGCCCTTCACGCTGGTGAGGATCTCGGCCACCCGCTCCGCGGACAGCTCCTGGCCCGCGGCCTCGGCCGCCACATCGGGATGGGCGGAGAACGAGTCCCCGCACGCGGTCAGGGTGAAGACCAGCGATCCCACCAGCAACATCGAACGACGCATCAGGCTCCTCGATTCAGTTTAGGACAACGGGCGGCTCAGCCGGCCACCTGCCGCAGGGCGCGCACCAGCGCGGCGATCAGCGACTCACCTCCGAGCCGCACCAGGCGCAGCGAGAGCGGCACCGTGCGCCGCACCTCCGCGGCGAGCTGGACGTCGTCCAGCGCCTGGGTGAGCCCCGCCATGCGCGGGGCAGCTCCCTGGCGGAACGACAGCCGGGCCTCATCGCCCCGCACCAGGATATGCTGCACGCCGAGCCCGGCTCCCAGCACGCGGAGCCGCCCCATGTCGAGCAGCGCATCGGCCTCGACGGGGAGCGGACCGAAGCGTTCCCGGAGTTCCGCCCGCAGCTCATCAATGTCGCCGGGCGCGGACGCGCGCGCCAGTCGGCGGTAGAGCTCGAGCTTGGTCCCGTCGTCGGCCACGTACCCGTCCGGGAGCCGGGCCGGCACGTCGAAGTGGACGTCCGGGGGGGCCGGGGCCTCCACGGCCCCCTCGCGACCCCGGAGCGCGCCGACCGTCTCCTCCAGCCAGCGGAGGTAGAGGTCGAACCCCACCGCGTGGGCGTGCCCCGACTGCTCGGCGCCGAGGAGGTTGCCCGCCCCGCGAAGCTCCAGGTCGCGCAGCGCGATCCGGTAGCCGGCCCCCAGGTCGGTATGATGCTCGAGGACCTTCAACCGTTCCTCGGCCGCCTCGTCGATGGTGTCGGGGACCAGCAGGTAGCAGGACGCCCGGCGATGGCTCCGTCCCACCCGGCCCCGCAGCTGGTACAGCTGGGCCAGCCCGAAGCGGTGGGCGTCGTGGACGATCATGGTGTTCGCATTGGGGACGTCGAGGCCCGACTCGACGATCATCGTCGAGACCAGGATGTCGAGCTCCCCGGTCACGAACGCCTGCATCACGTCCTCGAGCTGGTCGGCCGGCATCTGGCCGTGGCCCACCGCGACCCGCGCGCGCGGCGCCAGCGACCGGACCCGCGCGGCGATGGTCTCGATGGTCTCGATCCGGTTGTGGACGAAGTACACCTGGCCGCCGCGGTCGAGCTCGCGCGCCATCGCCTCCTCGAGCAGCGCATCATCCCATGGCTCGACGAAGGTGAGCACCGGCGAGCGATCGCGCGGCGGCGTCTCGATGACCGTCATGTCGCGGAGCCCCGCGAGCGACAGGTGCAGGGTGCGCGGGATCGGCGTCGCGGTCAGCGTGAGCACGTCCACCTGGAGCCGCAGCTGCTTGAGCCGCTCCTTGTGGCGCACGCCGAAGCGGTGCTCCTCGTCGACGATCAGCAGGCCGAGGTCCTTGAAGGTGACGTCCTTGCTGAGCAGGCGGTGGGTGCCGATCACGATGTCGAGCTCGCCACTCTCGAGCCGGCGCACGGTCTCCTTCTGCTCCTTCGCCGTGCGGAACCGGGACAGCGCCTCGACCGTCACCGGATAGTCCGCCAGGCGGTCGGCGAAGGTTCGGTAGTGCTGCTCGGCGAGGATCGTCGTGGGCACCAGCACCGCCACCTGCTTGCCGCCCTGCACGGCCTTGAACGCGGCGCGCACCGCCACTTCGGTCTTGCCGTAGCCCACGTCGCCCACCAGCAGGCGGTCCATCGGCTGCGGCCGCTCCATGTCGCCCTTGATGCTCTCGGTGGCGCTGCGCTGGTCGCGGGTGTCCTCGTACAGGAACGACGACTCGAGCTCGCGCTGCCAGCGGGCGTCGGGCGGGAACGCGTAGCCGGCGCT
Organism: uncultured Gemmatimonadota bacterium; assembly: GCA_937961295.1. GTDB lineage: Bacteria > Gemmatimonadota > Gemmatimonadetes > Gemmatimonadales > GWC2-71-9 > Palsa-1233. Next base: position 6,404 of record CALGOK010000092.1, on the reverse strand, counting down.
CACCTTGCGGCGCGCGTAGAGGTCGAGCAGCTCGGCCGCCATCGCCTGGATCGCGGCGCGCGTCTTGTCGCGCACCTTCTTCCACGCGCTGCCACCGAGCTTGTGGATCCTGGGGGGCGGGCGGTCGCCGTCGTCGCCGGCGGTGCGGTACCGCTCGACCTGGTCGAGGCGGTAGAGCGGTACGTTGAGCCGGTCACCGCCCTCGTACTCGAGGATTGCCACCTCGATCTCGCCGCCGTCCACGGTGATCGCGTCGATGCCGCGGTACACGCCGATGCCGTGCTCGAGATGCACCACGTAATCGCCCACGGTGAGCGAACCGGTGACCGCCGACGGCGCGGCCTGGCGGTAGCGTCGCGCCCGCCGCAGCCGCCGCGCGCGACGGAAGATCTCGTGGTCGGTGAGCACCCGCAGCGTCGGCATCACGAAGCCGCCATCGAGCGAGCCCACCACCAGCGACGTGCCGGCAGGACGGAAGCCGTTGTCCTCGAGCAGCTCGTCGAGCCGCTCGCGCTGGCCGTCGTTGTCGCAGAGGATCAGGGTCGGCGTGCCGTGCCCGAGCAGCGCGCGGAGCGCGCCCAGGTCGCGGTTGACCTTCTCGGGCGGGAAGAAGCCGAGCTGCAGGTCGGCCACCTCGTCGCGGAGCACCAGGCGGCCAAACGTGTCGAGCGCCGCCGCCCAGTCGTCCGGCGCCAGGAACAGCTCCTCGCGCGGCGGGGCCTCCTCGCCCAGGCGGCGCGCGATGTCGCGGTGGTGATCGGCCTCGCGCCACGCGCGCTCGACCTCCTCGCGATCCGGGTGCGGCGCCTCCTGCACGAGGAGCGCCTCGCCGGGCAGGAGGTCCAGCAGCGAGCGGCGGCGGGTCGTCCCGGCGTGCGGCGTGATCGCCGTGGCAGCGCCGCGGCTGGCGATCGGCAGCACGGTCACGTCGGGCAGGTCGTCACCGCTGCGCTGGGTGGTGAGATCGAAGGCGCGGAGCGACGACACCTCATCACCCCACCATTCGATCCGCACCGGCTGCGACATGCCGAACCCGTACAGGTCGACGATGCCGCCGCGCACCGAGTACTCGGCGACCTCGCTCACCTGCGTGGTGCGCCGATATCCCATCGCCTCGAGGGCCTCGATCACCGCGCCGAGCGGTCGGTCGTCGCCGGGAGCGATCCGCAGGCGCAGCGCCTCCAGCGCTTCCGGCACGGCGGTGCGCTCGGCAGAGGCGCGCGCGGTGGTCACCAGCACGCGCAGGTCGCCCCGCAGCAGCGCCTCGAGCGTCTCGATCCGCTCGCCGGCGATCTCGTAGTGCGGCTCCTCCTCGGCGAGTCCCTCGCGCTGCGGGTAGAGCGCCACACCGTCGCCCACCAGCTGCTGCAGGTCGCCCAGCCAGCGCTCGGCGTCGGCGGGAGTCGTCGCCACCACGACGACCAGGCGTCCCGCGCCGACCCGGTCGGCGAGCCATCCCGCCAGCACGGAACCGCTCGATCCGGGCAGCCCGCCCAGCCGCAGCGTCCCGGAACGACCGGGGATCCGCTCGGCGAGAGCGCGCACGCTGGCGCACCGCTCGAACGCGTCGAGGACCAGCCCGAGCGACGACGCGGGCCGCGCTGGCGCGACGAGCGTCATGCCATCACCGGCATTGGCGATTGAAGACAGGAGATTGGAGCGACCTCACCCACGCGATCGATGGCCCTCACAACACAAACGCGGACGCCGGCCGCGTGACGGAATCGTCACGGGGTCGACCCCCAGGGAATGCGACACCGCGAGGGGCGAGGCGCGAAGGGTGGAGGCAATGCACGCAACCGGTACTGCCACCGCGCCTCGCGCTTCGCCCCTCGCAGTGTCGCCTCCAATATATCAGCCCGCCTTCCCTCGCCGTCCGGCGAGGAGGCTCTCGCCGACGAGGCAGCCGAGGGCCAGCACCAGCAGGAGCGGGCGGAGGTCGCCGCGACCGCCGAGGGCGAAGGTGCGGTCGGCACCGCCGTCGAGCGAGGCGACCACCGCGCCCGGCCACGCCTCGCGCAGCTCGGCGTCCGTGGCGCGCGGCAGCGCGGATTCGCGAGCATCGATCGTCGCGGTGACGGCGCCCACGGTGTCGGCCCCCTCGAGGAGCCAGTGCACCCCGGGGGCACCCGGCCGCCAAGGCGCCCCGCCTTCCGCCGGAACCACCTGGGCCTCATGGGCCACCGCCGTCACCCGCGCCGGCAGCGTGAGCGGATCGCCGACCGCCGCGACGGGGAGCGCCGGCTCGCCCCGCACCGCGCGGGTCACCAGCGCATCGAGCAGCGGCACGAAGGCCGCGCGCACCGGCAACTCGGTCCATGCGGGGTCGAATCGTGATCCCACCAGCACCACGTCTCCCGAGCGGACGATCCACGGTTCTCCCGCCGCGGTGGCGAGCGTGTCGGCTCCAGCACCGATCGCCTCGAGCGACACGCGCTGTGCCACGCGAATCCGCTCGGGAAGGAGGGCACCGCTGTCGGTGGTGGCGGGTCCCGGCTGCCGGGTGCCGAATCGCCACGCGACACCTCGCGCCGCGAGACCGCGGTTGGCGGCACTGATCAGCGCGGGATCGCCGGGAGGCACCACGATCGACGCGGCGGGCCCGAGCTCGCCGATGCGCACATCGGATCCGCGCGTCACCCGACCGGCATCCACCAGCACACCGAAGGCGACATCGAGAAAGGTGTCGCCGGGTGACCAGCTGACCCGGGCCGGAGGCGCGACCCGGAGCGCCGTGGCGCCGGCATCATCCAGGCGCAGCTCGTCGGGCGGCAGGGTGGCACGGAGGACGCGCCACCCCGATGGGGGTGCCGCGAGGCGCTCCACGGATGCGAGCCCGGGAACAGCCAGCAGGTCGCGCGCTGGGCGTCCCTCGAGCTGGAGCGAAACCGGGACCGCCTGCGTGTCATTGGCTGCCACCACGATTCGGACGCGCCCGCCTTCGGCACCCCACGGCTGTGGCCCGGGATCGAGGGCGCCCAACGCCCGGTTGAGCGGCGCGTCGCCTGCGGGGCGGAGCACGACCACGGCCGCCTCGCCGGACACCGGGTTGACCGCGCTGCGCTGCGCATCACTCACCACCACCACCTCGCCGGCGCGGCCGCTGCCCCGGATCAGCTCATGTCCCTGGCGGATGGCGTCGGCGAGGTCGAGCCGGACCGGGGTGGACTCGAGGGCATCCAGTCGCGACTGCAATTCGGCGGCGGTGCCGGGACGCGGGATGCCGTCGGCCAGTACCAGCCACAGCCGGTCGGCCGGCGTGGCGCGGCGAAGCACCTCGCCGGCAGTGCGTCGCAAGGCGTCGAGGAGCGGCTCGCCGTCGCGGATTGCCGCACTGCTCGCCGAATTGTCGACCACCAGCACCAGGGCCGACGCGGCGTGCCGTCCGAGCGGGACGGCGCGGCGGGCGAGCGGCCCCGCCGCGGCCGCCACCACCAGCACCACCAGTGCGGTGCGCAGCGCGAGCAGCAGCCACTCGCGCAAGCGCAGCCGGCGGCGATGCTCGCGGGTGGCGTCCTCGAGGTATTGCACCGCCGGGAACGCCTGCTCCGGCGGCTCGCGCCGGTGCACCAGGTGCAGCAGGATCGGCACGGCGGCGGCCAGCAGCCCCACCAGCACCCACGGCGCAGCGAAGCTCATCGCGCCGCCAGCACGCGACCCAGCGCCTCGCCGAACGGCAGGTCGGTGGTCACCAGCGCGTAGTGCATGCCACTGGCCCGACACGCGGTGCCCCACGCCCGGACGACTCCCTGCACCGTGTCGCGATACGCATCCGCCCAGTCGCTCGGGGCGAGGGTGACGGCCCGGCCGGTCTCGGGATCGCGGAAGCGCGTCTCATCGCCGCGACCGAGTTCCAGCTCGGCGGGATCGGCGATGTGCAGCACCAGCACGTCGTGCCCGCGATGCCGGAGGAACTTGAGCGCCTTGAGCGTGAGCTCGCGGTCGAGCAGGAGGTCGGAGAGGAACACCACCATCCCGCGTCGCCGCAGCGCCGCCACCACCTGGCGCAGCGCCGGCTCGGCCGCTGTCCGGTCGGCGGGCTGCAGCGCGGCCAGCGTGGCAGCGAGCTGGCGCCAGTGGCCGCTGCGCACCCGCGGCGGAGTGATCGCGCGAACCGAGGCATCGAAGGTCACCAATCCCGTGGCATCGCGCTGGCGCAACAGCACGAGTGCGAGGGCGGCGGCGAGCCGGGTCGCGTAGTCGAGCTTGGCGAGTCGCTCGTCGCTGCCGCGCCACCCCATCGAGGCGCTGGCGTCGAGCACCAGCATCGCGCGGAGGTTGGTTTCCTCCTCGAACTGCTTCACGTAGAGGCGGTCGGTGCGCGCCAGCAGCTTCCAGTCCACGTAGCGCGGCTCGTCCCCCGGCTGGTACTGCCGGTGTTCGGCGAACTCCACCGAGAAGCCGCGGCGCGGCGAGCGATGCTGCCCGGCGAGGAAGCCATCGACGATCCCCGCGGTGGTCACCTCCAGCCCGCCGAGTCGCGCCACCTCAGTCGGCGAGAGGAGGTCGGGGCGATTCGCGGCGGGCGCCGGACGGCGGGTCTGGGCGGGCGGCATGGCGGGGGCAAGCTACCGGTCGCAGGGGCCGGTCGGCAAACGCTGCAACCCGGAGACGTCCCGTTCCGTAACGGAGACGGCCCCCTTACCATCCTGACCGGGTCGGCCGCCCTCGGCCGTCCTCCTCGCGTCCCGTATCCGGAGTCGAATCCGATGTCCCGACATGCCGCCCGTACGGCCGTCACGGCCCTGCTGGTTCCAATCCTCGCCGGCTGCGCCGGAGCGCCGCTCAACCCGGTTCCCGGTGCGGCGCCCTATGAAGCGGAGCTGAGCCGCGCCGCCGCCTCGATGACGCCGGCCACCATGCTCGACCGGATCGGCGTGATCGCCCACGATTCGATGGGCGGGCGCAACACGCCGTCGCCGGGACTCGAGATGACGGCGGAGTACTTCGCCAGCAAGTACCGCGAGTGGGGCGTCGAACCGGCCGGCGAGAACGGCACCTACTTCCAGCGCTACCCGATGGTCCGCAAGATGATCGTCCAGGCCGAGTCGTGGCTGCAGTCGAACGAGGACGGCACCATCACCCGCTATCCGATGGGAGAGTGGGGATTCGTCAACCGGGTCGGCTCAGGGCACGCCGAGGGACCGATCACCATTTTCGGCGGCGCGCTGACCGCCGAGGCGATCGCGGCGACTTCGCTCGAGGGCCGGATCGCGATGCTGGTGTGGGACGGCGCCCGCGCCGCGGACTGGAACCGCTGGGCGGGCGCGATCGCGCAGCGCGGGCCGGCGGCGATGGTGATCCTCACCAACGACTCCGCGACCTTCGCGCGGATGCTCGGCGCCCGCTCGCGGCCCGGCGGCTTCCAGCTCGACATGCCGTCGAGCAATCCGCGGGTGGAGATCTTCCTGCACGACAACGCCTTCCGCAATGATCCGATGTCGGCCAACCGGCCCGACTGGAACCAGATCCGCCAGGCGCAGGGCCCGGTCATCGACGCGGCGCCCGACGTGGTGCGGCTCACCGCCCACGCGGTCGAGCGCGTGGAGCAGCGGATCACCGTGCCCAACGTGGTGGGGATGATCCGCGGCAGCGACCCCGCGCTCGCCAACGAGTACGTGGTCTACTCGGCGCACATGGACCATGTCGGTTTCGCCGGCGACGGGGTCGGCGGCTGCCGCGCCAACCCGGCGCGCGACGGCGTGCCGGCTGACAGCATCTGCAATGGCGCCGACGACGACGCGTCGGGGAGCACCGCAGTGCTCTCGATCGCCGAGAGCTTCGCGCGGCTCAAGGTCAAGCCGCGGCGCTCGATCATCGTCCTGCACGTGTCCGGCGAGGAGAAGGGCCTGCTCGGCTCGGCGTGGTACGCCGACCACCCGACGGTGCCGGCCGCGCAGATCGTGGCGAACATCAACATGGACATGGTGGGGCGCAACAATCCCGACTCGATCGTGGTGATCGGGAAGGAGCACAGCGACATGGGCGCCACGCTGGCACGCGTCAACGCCCGCCATCCCGAACTCGGGCTCACCACCTCCGACGACTTGTGGCCGCAGGAGCGGTTCTACTTCCGCAGCGACCACTACAACTTCGCGCGCAAGGGCGTGCCGATCCTGTTCTTCTTCAACGGCGTGCACCCGCAGTACCACCGTGCCGACGACCACGTCGAGCTGATCGACGAGGACAAGCTGTCGCGGGTGTCGAAGATCGCCTTCTCCCTCGGCGCCGAGATCGCCAACACCGCGGCGCGGCCGCAGTGGAACCCGGCGTCATACGCGGAGATCGTGGAGGGTCCGGGACGATAGCCGATCGCCGGCAGGTTCCGGTCCCAGCCGCGGCCGTCCGGCCGCGGGGATGCTCGCGACGCGGGGGCCAGATCCCCGCGGCGTGACGGCCGAGGC
>CALGOK010000091.1 GCA_937961295.1 uncultured Gemmatimonadota bacterium | reverse complement strand
CCAGTTCCGTGCCGCCGGGCGACGCACGCGGCACCGGCGCTATGTTGAAACGTATCCTCCACCCCGCGAAGCCGTCCCCGGGCGAACCGCCCTCGCCGTCGCACCGCGCGTCTCCCGTCACCCTCGGCCTCGCGTTGCTGCTCATCGCGGTCGGGCTGCTGCTCCCTCCGGGCGCGGCCGCCGAGGCGCTGCGCGGCGGGGTCGCGACCCAGCCGCCCGGGCTGGTGCCCGGGCTGTGGCTGCTGAAGGCGGCGCTCGTCGCGCACGGCGTCGCGATCCTCGCCGTGCGACGCTGGCTCGGCCCCGGCCCGCGACGGCACCATCCCCCTCCTCCCGCTGCTGCTGCTCCTCGCCGTCGGTGCCGCGCTCCGGCTCCCCGGCCTCGGCGAGGGGCTCTGGTACGACGAGATCCAGACGCTGGTCGAGTACGTGCGCCAGCCGCTCGGAGTGCTGGTCACCACCTTCGACAGCACCAACCAGCACCTGCTGTACTCGGTGGCGGCACGGCTCGCCACCGTGGTGCTCGGCGAGGGCGGCTTCGCTCTCCGGCTCCCCGCCGCGCTGTTCGGGGTCGCCTCGCTCTGGGCCGTGGTGTGGCAAGGGCGCAAGTGGCTCCCCGAACGGGAGGCATGGTGGGCCGCGGCCGTCCTCGCGGTGTCATACCATCACGTCTGGTTCTCCCAGAACGCGCGCGGATACACCGGCCTGCTGCTCGGGACCCTGGTCGCCACCGGACTCTTCGCCGACCTCCTCCAGCGCGACGCCCCATCCCCGCGCCGGGTCTGGGGCTACGCCCTCGCGATGGCACTCACCGTCGTGACCCACGTGACCGCCCTCGTGGTGCTGGCGGGACACGGCCTGGTCTGGCTCTGGAAGGCCCGCTCCCTGCCGACCGCCCGGCGCCGGTGGGCGCCGTTCGCGGCGCTCTCGCTTGCGGGGACGATCGCGGCCACGTGCCTCGCCCCGGTGCTGCCGCAGTTGCTCGGCGCGCTCGGCAGCTCGGGAACGAGCGTCGGCGGTGCGACCTGGCAGCGACCGGGTTGGTTCGTGGTCGAGGCGATCACCGGTCTCGTGCGGGGCCTGCCCGCCGGAATCGTGGTGGTGCCGCTCGCGGCCATCGTCGTCACCGCAGGGATCGCGAACGCGATGCGGCGTGAGCGCACCACGGCGCTGCTCATGCTGCTGCCGATGGGGATCATGGCGGGACTGCTGCTCGCCACCGGCCACAACCTCTGGCCTCGCTTCTTCTTCTTCGGCGCCGCGTTCGTGGTGCTGTGGGCGGTGCACGGCGGATTTGTCGTGCTGGGCCGCGTCATCCCGAGCCGGGCGAACACGATCGGTCAGGCCGGGCTCGCGCTGGTGACGGTTGCCAGCCTGGCCCTCCTGCCGCGAGCGTGGTCCCCCAAGCAGGACTACCCGGCAGCGGTGGCGTGGCTCGCGGCCAATGCGGCGGCACCGGACGCAATCGTCGCCACCGAAATGATCGACTTGCCGGTCAATCGGTGGCTCGGCCACTCCTGGCCGGTGGCGCTGGATGCCGGGCAGCTCGCGGCCCTTGAATCCGCGACGGCAACCACGTGGGTGGTGTACACCTTCCCGATCCGGCTGGAATCGGCGGCGCCCGACCTCTGGCAGCGCCTCGAGTCCGAGTACACCGTGACGCAGGTGATCCCGGCCTCGGTGGGCAGCGGCGAGATCGTCATCGCAGCGCGGCGCGCCGCGACCCCGTGACGGGACTCAGCGCACCCTGGCCAGGGAGTCGCCCGCGCCAAACCAGTACCCCGCCACCTCGCCGAGGCCCCACGCGATCACGTAGGTGAACACGAGCGGCAGGGTCACCAGCACCAGGCGGGCGGGAACACCCTTGCCCAGGTTCACCCGCACGATGCGCAGCAGCAGGAGCGGCGGCAGCGCGAACGCCGCCAGCCCGGTGAGCGCCCGTCGCCACACCGGTGCACCGCGCATCCGCGCGCCGGCGAACGAGCGCGAGTAGAGCCAGCGCTGCGACAGGTACTCGAAATAGCCGAAGTGCTTCTTGTGGCCGACCACGAGATCGGGGTCGCAGTGCAGCACCACGCCATCGGCCCGCATCGCATCGTGCAGGCGATTCTCCCACTTCCCTTCCGCCGTCACGTCGCGATAGCGCAGGAGCACCTCGCGCCGATACCCCACGTTGTTGCCCGGCAGCCAGGCCGCCGGCCCGGCCGGGAGCGGCGGCAGGCAGGCGCTGTACTCGCACAGGAACGTCGACCAGTCGAGCAGCCGCTGGTCGGCGGCGTTGGTGATCGGGCCACCGACCACGTCGCGACCCGCAGCGATCCCGTCGAGCAGCCGTCGTCCCCACCCCGGCGGCACGATCACGTGGTCCTCGATCACCGCCACCGCGGGCGCCGTCGCCGCCTCGAAGGCCAGGTGCCGCATCGCGGGGATGGTGGTCATCGCCGGAACCTCGAGCAACCGGACGTCGGGGTGGCGTGAGCGGAGCTCTTCGCGCACGGCCTCCCCGCAGCGATCGACCACGAGGATCTCGAGTCGCACCGTGTCGCGCAGGCGCTCCAGCGCCTCGAGGCAGCCGCGCAGGTCACCGAGTCCGTTCACCGACGGCACCACCACGGTGAGTTCGGGAGTCGTCTCGCCGCTCATCCACCATCCTCCCAGGTCGGGGCGCCGTGGAGCACCCGGTAGAGCGCCCGTTCCACCCGCTGCCCGAAGCGGATCCCGGGAGGCAGCGCCTCCCAGCCGATCGCGGCAACCTTGATGCTGCGCACGCCACCGAGATTGGCCCCCGCGATGTCGGTGAAGTACTGGTCGCCGACCATCACCGCCTCGGCCGGATCGAGTCCCAGCTCCGCCACCGTCGCCCGCATCAGGTCGCCATCGGGCTTGCGCAGCGGCACCGCGCCCTCGGCGACGAGCGCCTCGGCGTCGGCAAGCGTGTCCGTGCCGCGATGGAGCACGCGCATCCGGAGCACGCCGTCCACGCGGTAGCCCTTCATGACGCGGATCGCGGGGAAGATCACGCCGAGCTCGCGGAAGCGCCGCTCATCGGCGTTGGAAAGGATGGCGTGCCGGACGCCGGGATCGTCGAGCAGCCGCCCGAGCGCCGTCGCCTCCTCGGCAAGTGCGGCGGCATGGAAGCGGGTCAGGGTGCCATCGACGTCCCAGACCACGCCACGAATGCCGTGGCGGTCGAGGAAGTCCCGGCCCAGTTCCGCGATCGAGCGCAGGTGCCAGGTCGGCCGCATGTTGCCGAGGATGGCGCGCATCCGGGGCACCGATTGCGCGATCGTGCCGAGCGGCGATTGGCGCTGGGCGAGGCGGGTCACGGCGTGAGCTCCGGCATGGCGTTGCGACGAAAGCGGATTCCGCCCACCGCGGCAAGGGCGACCCCGTAGGCGAGGGCACCGACCCCGACCGTGACCAGCACCGGTTGCCCGGCCGAGCGCCAGACGACCAGCGCCATGACGACGCCGGCGACCGCGATCCGCGCGAACCGCCGCGGCCCCGCCATCGGCAAGCCGTGCCCGCGCACGTGCCACACCGCGAGTGCGGTGCGCACCACCTCGGTGACGAGCGTCGCGACCGCGGCGCCGGTCATCCCCAGCGGCGGGATGAGCAGCAGGTTGAGCAGCACGTTCACGCCGGCGGCCCAGGCGACCGTCTGCAGCAGCTGATCCTGGCGCTCGTACGCGATCAGCGCGGCCTGCGACACGTTGCGGATCAGGGCCACCGGAATGGTCCAGATCAGGATCGCGAGCGGTCCCGCCGAGGCAACGTATTCCGCGCCGAAGACCAGCCCCACGATCGGCGCCGCCACCAGGAATCCACCCACCGCGACGGGAACCGCGCCGGCAAGCACCTGCGCCATGGCCCCGTCATAGAGCGCGCGCGACGCCGCCCGATCCGCCCGCAGCCTGGTGATCACCGGCAGCAGCGTCATGGTGTACGCGGCGCCAAGGTTGAGGAAGAACGAGATCAGCGTGTACGCCGCGGCGTAGAGGCCGACGGCCGTGGAGTCGCGGAAGGCGCGCAGGAAGATGAAGTCGGAGTTGAAGATCGCCAGCCCGAGCAGGGCATGGAGCACCAGCGGCCACGAGCGCGCGAGCAGCGGGCGAACCGCCGCGGGACGGATCGCCGCACGCAGCCGCGCCATTCCCGACGGCAGCAATCGCAGGAGCAGGAACGCCCCGGCCCCCTCGCCGAGCAGCTGGGCCAGCGGCACGCGCGCGAGGTCCTCCGGACCGCGCACCAGCAGCAGGATGAGCACCGTGGCAACCACTTCGGTGGCGACGCGCCCCGCGGACGCGTGCCCCGCCTGCTCGAGCCCCAGGTGCGCCCACTTGGTGCCCAGCGCGAACGGCAGCAGCGTGAACGCGTAGATCGCGAGGATCGCGCCGTCGGGTTGCGGCAGGACCAGCAGCCCGACCAGCGCCGTGATCACCGCGAGGGCGATCCCCACCAGCAGGCGGGCACCAAGCGTCTCGGCCAGGCGGGACGGGAGCCGCGTCGGGGCATCGGCCACCTCGCGGATGCCGAGCGCGTCGACGCCGCAGTCGGTGAGGAACGTGAGGTAGAGCAGCACCGCGGTCGCGAGAACGATCACGCCGTAGAGCGAGGCGCCCAGGGTGCGGGCCAGGTACACCGTGGCCGCGAAGGCGATCACCCGCGCCGCCGCCTCGCCGAAGCCGAGCTTCAGGAAGGCCAGGCCAACCACGGCCTCGTGACGGGGGGACGGCGTGGCGCTCACCGCCTGGCGGTCCGGCCAGTGGCCTGCCCGGTTGCCTCGCCCGCGGTCCATGCAACGAGGAAGAGCAGGAGGATCGGGATCGCGGCGAGGAAGCGTGCGCCCTCGCCGCGGCGGAACCGGACCCGCGCATGTCGAGCGAGCAGCAGCACGGGCACGAGCGGCGCCGCGAGCGTGAGGAGCACCCGCCGACCCGGGCCGACCGCCCGGGTGCGAATCGCGCCGAACAGGCGGCCCCAGCCGAAGCGTTCGCGAACCAGCCGACCGAGCGGGCGCGGGATGCGGTGATGGTCGACCACGAGTTCAGGGGAGAGCCACAGGGTCTCGCCCTCCGTCCGCAACTGCCAGTGCACCAGCGGCTCGTGGAACCGCTCCCGCCAGAGGGGGCGGGTCCGCTCAAGCGCCCCGCGCTTGTACACCACGTTCACGTCGCTCACCCATTCGACCGGCCGCGCCGGAAACGGCAGCGCGTAGCGCGAGAAATCGCAGACGTGCAGCGCCCAGTCGACCAGGCGGGACGGCGCGGGCTCGATCGCCCCGCCGATCACGGCGTGCGGCTGCCGGTGGAGCCGCACCGCGACGCGCGCCCAGTCGGGACGCGGAATGCCGCGATCCTCGACGATCGCCACCAGGTCACCGCGCGTGGCGGCGAGTGCCGCGCTCCGTCGCCGGTCGTAGAGTTCGTGCTGCCCGGAGGCCGTCGCGAGTGGCGCCTCGGTCGCGAGCGCGCCGAGCGGCAGGAAGGTGACCGAGGGAAACCGCGGTGCCAGCGCCGCAACCTCGTCGATGCTCGCGTCGAAGGGGACGACGATGTCCATCGGCGGCGGGTCGCGCTGGGTCGTGAGCGCGGTGAGGAGGCGGGCGACGGCCTCGCCGCCATCGACCACGGTGACCACCACGCCGAGGAGCGGGTCCGCCCGTTCAGCGACGGCGCTTCCCCGCGGGTCGGTCACGGGCGGAGGGGTCCAAGCGGCGGCAGGTGGATCGCCTCGCCGCGCCGGGAGCTCTCCCGGAGCGCCTCCGACACTTCCACCGACCGCAAGCCGTCGTGGCCGTCGGCCAGTCGTCCGCCGGCTCCGCCGTCGATCCGCGCGACGAAATCGGCCAGCTCCTCCTCGAACGTGATCCGGGTGGTCGACTGCCAGCCTCGCAGCCGTTCGCGCACCATGCGCTCCGGATAGCGCTTCCGCACCGTGCGGCGCGGCGCGCCGG
>CALGOK010000090.1 GCA_937961295.1 uncultured Gemmatimonadota bacterium | reverse complement strand
GATGTCATACCGGTAACGGCGCCCCGAGGCGCTCCGCCGCGCGTCGCTGCCGGGACGCACCGCGCGGACCGAACGCACCGCGATCGCGTCGGGCAGCAGCGCGTTCATCGCCCGCAGCAGCTCGGCCGCGCTCCAGCGCGGCGGGACCGTCACGCTCACCGGCATGCCCGCGGCGTGGACGCCCGCATCGGTGCGGCCCGCCGCCACCGCCTTCACCGGCCCACCCGTCAGCCGGCCGAGGACCCGTTCGACCTCGCCCTGCACCGAGCGTCCCTCGCGCTGTCGCTGCCAACCGCAGAAGTCGGTCCCGTCGAACTGCAGCGTGAGGAAATAGGCGCGGCCCATGAAGCCATGAAAAATAGCCGCGCGAGGGGGCGCCAGCAAGGCGCGTAAACCCTTGTGAGCATTGACAAAACGCCGCGTTGCCCGATACGCTTGCCCGCCATGTCGGTCGCCCCTTCGCTCCGCCGCGCCGTCGCCAGCCTCGCGGCCGGCGAGACCCTCTCGCCCGAGGCGGTCCGGGCGGCGCTTGGCGAGGTGATGGAGGGGACGGCGCCTGCCACCCTGACCGCCGCCCTCCTCCTCGGCATGCGCGCCCGGGGCGAGACCGACGCCGAGGTGGCCGGCGCGGCCGAGGCGCTCCGCGACGCGATGCACCGACTGGAGCTCCCGGCCCGCGGCCTGGTTGACACCTGCGGCACCGGCGGCGGAAGGATCGGGACCCTCAACATCTCGACCGCGGCCGCCATGGTGGTTGCGGGAGCCGGGGTCCCGGTTGCCAAGCACGGCAACCGCTCGTTCACCTCGCGGTCCGGATCGGCCGACATCCTCGAGGCACTCGGTGTGCCGATCGACCTGCCACCCGAGCGCGCCCCCGAAGTGTTCGCCGAGGCCGGAATCGTGTTCCTGTTCGCCCCGACCTGGCACCCGGCCATGCGGCACCTTGCCCCGGTGCGGCGCGAGCTCGGCGTGCCGACGATCATGAACCTGATCGGGCCGCTGGCGAATCCCGCCGGGGTCACTCGCCAGGTCGTGGGCGTCGCCGATCCGAGACTCGGTCCGCTGATCGCCGGCGCGCTGGGGCGCCTCGGCAGCGAACACGCCCTGGTGGTGCACGCGGAGATCGGCCTGGACGAACTTTCGCCCGTGGGGACATCGCTGATCTGGGAAGTGGAGGGGGGCGCCGTGCAGCCGTCGCGATTCGAGCCGGCGGCATTCGGGCTCGCCACCGCCGACCTCGCCGGGACCGAGGGGGGCGAGCCGGCGGACAACGCCGCGGCGATCGTGGCCCTGTTCGAGGCACCCCGGAGCGCACCGCCGGCATTGCGCTCGGCGGTGGTGCTGAATGCCGCGGCGGCGATCCGGGTCTCGGGCACGGTGTCCTCGATGCACGACGCCGTCGAGCGCGCGGCGGCGGCGCTCGACGGCGGGTCGGCCCTGGCGGTGCTGGAGCGCCTGCGGCGCGCGAGCGCGCTCAGAACTTCCGGATGACCCCCACGACCACGCCCTGGATCAGCACGTCGCTTTCCTGGAAGCGGAGCGGTCGCATCGCGGCATTGGCCGGTTGCAGCCGGATCCAGCCGCCGGGCTCGCGATAGAACCGCTTGACCGTGGCCTCGCTGCCGTTGACGAGCGCGATCACCATCTCGCCATTGTCGGCGGTCTCGCGGCCGTTGACGACCACGAGGTCGCCGTCGGAGATCTGCTCGTCGATCATCGACTCGCCGCGAACCTTCAGGGCGTAGTTCGGGCCGCGGCGGGGCAGCATCCCGTCCGGGACGGCGACCACCTCGCCCGACATGACCGACTCGATCGGCATGCCGGCGGCGACCGTCCCGAGAAGGGGAACCTCGGTCGCGCCGATGCTCCCTCGAGGGGGCAGCACCTCGACCGAGCGGCTCTGGTTGTAGGAACGGCGGATGTAACCCTTCCGCTCCAGATTGGAGAGGTGCTCGTGCACCGTGGCCAGCGAGGTGTAGCCGAACTGCTCGGCGATCTCCTCGAACGACGGGGCGTAGCCCTGCCGCTCGATGGCGTTGGTGAGGTAGTCGAGAATCTCGCGCTGCTTGCGGGTGAGGGGCACAGAGCCTCCGGCGTGGCGAAGAGAACCCGAAAGTGAACCTACCCGAAGGGAACCCGAACCGCAAGATGGCCGTCCTCGACCAGATCCTCGACGCGACCCGGGCGACCCTCCCGGCGGTCCGAAGCCGGACCGACGAGCTGCACCGGGCGGCGGCCACCCGGGTGCCCCCGCCCGACCTCGGCGCCGCCCTCCGGCGTCCGGCAGTGGCGGTGATCGCCGAGGTGAAGCGCCGCTCGCCGAGCGCGGGCGCGATCAACGAGCTGCTCGACCCCCCCGCGCTGGCCGGGGACTACGAAGCGGGCGGCGCCGCGGCGATCTCGGTGCTCACCAACACCTCGCACTTCGGCGGCTCCCTGCACGACCTCGAGCGCGTCACCGCCAGCTGCGAGCTGCCGGTGCTCCGCAAGGACTTCATCATCGACGAGATCCAGCTGGTCGAGGCGCGGGCTGCCGGGGCGGCGGCAGCGCTGCTGATCGTCCGGGCGCTCCGGCAGCCCGATCTCGAGCGCCTGGTCAAGTCGGCGACGGAGCATGAGCTGGCCGCGCTGGTCGAGGCGCACGACGCGGAGGAAGTCGACCGGGCGCTCGATGCGGGCGCGACGATCATCGGCATCAACGCCCGCGACCTCGATGACTTCACCATCGACGTCCCGCGCGCCCTCGAGCTGGTCAGCAGGCTGCCGGCGCGGGTGGTTGCAGTTGCCGAGAGCGCGATGGCGAGCGCGGCCGACGTGGAGGCCGCGGCGCTCGCGGGCGCGGACGCGGTCCTGGTTGGCGGTGCGCTCGCGGGTGCGGCCGATCCACGCTCGCTGTTGCGCGAGATGGCGGGAGTGCGTCGTCGTGGGCGTTGAGGCCAAGATCTGCGGACTGACGCGCCCGGAGGATGCCGCGCTCGCCGTGGCGCACGGCGCGACCCGGCTGGGCGTGGTCTTCGCCTGGGGACCTCGCGTGGTCACCGCGGCGCGAGCCGCCGAGATCGTGGCCGCGGCCGGCGACGTGCCCGTGCTGGCGGTGGTCGCCGGCGGGAGCGCCGACGAGCTGCTCGACCTCGCCATCCGGACCGGTGTGCGCGGGTTCCCGCTGCACGGTGTCTCGGATCCGCTGGTGGCGGCGGAGCTCCAGGCGCGCGGCCGCGAGGTGTGGCGCGTGGCCACGCTCGCCTCCCTCGCCGAGGTGCATCGCGCCGTGACCGCGGCGCGGCTCGGCGCCGACGCGGTGCTGGTCGAGCCGCACCATGCCACCGGGTCGGGCGGCCGGGGCGTGCCGCTCGACCCGGAACTCGCGAGGGCGGCGCGCGCAGCCCTCGACGACGTGCCGATGGTGCTCGCGGGCGGGCTGCGCGCCGAGACCGTGGCGGAGGCGATCCGGCTCGTCTCGCCCGACATCGTCGATGTAAGTTCCGGGGTCGAATCCGAGCCGGGCGTGAAGGACCCCCGTCGCCTGGTCCAGTTCCTGGAGGCCGTTCGTGACGCTCGCCCCGCCGACCGACACCACGCGTGACGGTCGCTTCGGCCCCTATGGTGGCCGATACGTCCCCGAGACGCTCGTCGCGGCGCTGGACGAGCTGGCGGCGCTCTACGACGCCGTGCGCGGGGACGAGGCGTTCTGGCGCGAGTATCACGAGCTGCTCGTCGACGTGGTGGGGCGTCCCTCGGCGTTGTCGGAGGCACCTCGGCTGGGCGAGCGCGTCGGCGCGCGCGTGCTGCTCAAGCGCGAGGACCTCAACCACACCGGCGCCCACAAGATCAACAACACCATCGGTCAGGCGTTGCTCGCGCGGCGGATGGGGAAGCGGCGCATCATCGCCGAGACCGGTGCCGGGCAGCACGGCGTGGCGACGGCCACGATCTGCGCCCGCTTCGGGCTCGAGTGCGTGGTCTACATGGGGGCGGAGGACGTCGAGCGCCAGGCGCTGAACGTCTTCCGGATGCGGCTCCTCGGCGCCACGGTGGTGCCGGTCGAGTCCGGGACGCGCACCCTCAAGGACGCCACCAACGAGGCGCTCCGCGACTGGGTCACCAACGTGCCCACCACCCACTACATCATCGGTTCGGTCGTCGGCCCCGATCCGTACCCGCGCCTGGTGCGCGACTTCCAGGCGGTGATCGGCACCGAGGCCCGGCGCCAGGTGCTGGAGCGGACCGGCCGGCTCCCCGACACGGTGGTCGCCTGCGTCGGCGGCGGGTCGAATGCGATGGGGATGTTCGCCGGATTCCTCGGCGACGAGGAGGTCGAGCTGGTCGGCGTGGAGGCCGCGGGGGAGGGGATCGCGACCGGGGCGCACAGCGCCACGCTGAGTGCCGGTCGTCCCGGCGTGCTGCACGGCGCCCTGTCCTATCTCCTCCAGGATGCCGACGGCCAGGTCGCCCCGGCGCACTCGGTCTCCGCCGGACTCGACTACCCCGGGGTCGGCCCCGAGCATGCGTGGCTGCGCGACACCGGGCGGGTGACCTACGCCGCCGTCGACGATCGCGAGGCGCTCGACGCGTTCCAGCGCTTCGCGCGACTCGAGGGAATCCTCCCGGCGCTGGAGACCGCCCATGCGATCGCCTGGATCGACCGGTCGCGCGGGCGGTGGCGCGCGGAGCAGGTGGTGCTGCTCTGCCTCAGCGGCCGGGGGGACAAGGACGTCGCCCACGTCGCCGCGCTGCTGGAGCCCGGCGCGTGACCGCCCCGCCCGGGCCGTCGCCCGACGCGACCGAGGTCCGCGCGATCGAGGACCTGGTGCGCACGCTCGCCAAGGGGATGCGTGCGCTCCAGATGTACCTCCCCAACAATCCCGTCTACCAGCGTGCGGTCGAGCAGCTCGCCGATGCGTTCGCACCGGTGTGGTCGGTGACCGGGCGGCTGGTCCTCGAGATCGAGGAGAACGACATCACCTGGGAAGGCACCTCGGTGCTCCCCGCCAGCGCGCGCGGCGAGGGACTCGCGTGGCAGCTGTACAAGGACGGCTTGCGCCGGCTCACGCTGGTGCCCGGATGCGAGACCGAGGAGATCGTCCGCTTCCTGGAGTCCGTCAATCGCTCGCGGCTCCTCGCGACCGACGCATCGGACGACCTGCTCACCCTGCTGTGGGAGCAGGAGTTCGTGCTGATCACGTACGCGTTCGTCGAGGTGCTGGGCGAGGGGATGGAGTTCATCCAGGAGTCGCCGGTGCGCGAGGTGACGCCGCCGCCGGGGCAGGCGCAGGCCGAGGCGTCGTCGAGCGCCCCGACGCCCGAGGGGCTCGTCGAGCTCGATGACGCCGACTCCACGCCGTACTTCCTCGACGAGGCGGAGACCCGCTTCATCCAGGGTGAGCTCGAGGAGGAGTATCGCCGCGACATCCGTCGCGCCGCGATCGACGCGCTGCTCGACGTGCTGGAGACCATCAACGATGCCGAGGTGCGTCGCGAGGTGGTGAGCCTGCTGGAGGACGTGCTGCCCTCGCAGCTCGCCGTCGGCGGATTCTCCTCGGTGGCGCACATCCTCCGCGAGCTCCGCGTGATCGTCGCGCGGGTTCCCGGGCTGGACCAGCAGCTGCACGCCGCGGTGCTGTCGTTCGAGGAGCGGCTCTCGCAGCCGGAGATCCTCGAGCAGCTGTTCCGTGCCCTCGAGGACGGCCACGCCCGCGACGACGAGGACGTCGGCGCGGTGCTGCGCGAGCTCAAGCCGACCGCGCTGCCGGTGATCCTCGCGCACCTCGGGCGCACCCTCGACGCGACCGTCCGCCGGATCCTGGCGACCAGCGCCGACGATCTTGCCCGCGCCCAGCCGGCCCGGCTCGGCGCGGTGCTCGACGAGGGGAGCGAGGAGGCGATCGAGGGTGCGCTCGAGGTGGTGGCCCGGCTCCGGATGCAGCCGCTCCTCCCCAAGGTGATCCGGCACCTCACCGAAGGGAGCGCGCCGATCCGGCACGCGGCGGTGCGCTCGCTGGCCCAGCTCGCCACCCCGACCGCGATCGATGCGCTCGAGGAAGCGATGGTCGACGAGGAGCGGAGCGTGCGGCAGGCCGCCCTCGCGGCGATCCTCGAGCGCGGCGGGAGCGGCGGCGCGCAGGGGCAGCTGGAGGCGATCCTCTTCCGCAACTCCGAGCTCGACATCGACCGCGCCGAGCGGCGCGCGCTGTTCGAGGCCTACGCGCAGCTCACCGGGCCGTCGTGCCTGCCCCGGCTGCAGGAGCTGCTGGCCGTGAAGGGATTCTTCCTCAAGCGGAGCGCGCCGGCGGAGCACCGCGCCTGCGCCATCTACGCGCTGGCGCGCGTGGGCACCCTCGAGGCGCGCATGCTGGTCGACCAGTACACCGGCGACAAGGAGCCGATCGTCCGGTCGGCGGCGAACGGCGTCCTGCGGGAGTGGCGCACGTGACCGCACCGCCCACGCCCGGTCCGGGCGCCGACGACACGCACATCCGGCAGGCCGGCCGGGCGCTGCTGCTCTCGATCCACGGCGCGGCGCGGGCGCTCAAGCTCTACCCACTCGAGAACGTCGCGGTGCAACGGGCCCTCGACGACCTGGTGGCGAACGCGGTGGCGCTGGTCCGGCTCGATGGCCACGTCGACATCCGGCTCTCGGGCGACTTCATCTTTGTCAACCAGATCCGCCTCCGGCTGGGGCTCGACAACTTCGCGTCGTTCAGCGGCTTCGTGAGCATGATGCGCGAGGCCGGCGTGGGCTCGCTCGGCATCGCCGACGGGGTGACCCGTCGCGAGTGGCAGGCGTTCCTCTCCGCGATCGGGACGCTGCCGCCCGAGCAGCTCCCGGAGGACCGCTTCGACGCCCTGCGCAAGCGCATGCAGCAGGCGGACATCGTCTCGCTCGAGGTGGCGGAGCAGGGCGAGATCGACGAGCCGGAGACCGAGGCCGACGAGGCGCTCGAGCGGGCCAAGCGGACCTACGCGCACGGCGTGGCGGTGGCGCGCGACGTGGTGCAGGGCGTGCGCATGGGCCGCGCCCCGAACACGCGCCGCCTCAAGCGCGCGGTGCAGCTGCTGGTCGACCAGGTGCTCGAGAACGAGCTGTCGATCACCGGGCTCACCACGCTGCGCGATTACGACGAGTACACGTTCACCCACTCGGTGAACGTGGCCATCTTCGCGGTGGCCCTCGGCCGCCGCCTCGGCCTCACCCGGCTCCAGCTCTACGATCTCGGGCTGGCCGCCATCATGCACGATATCGGCAAGGCGCGCATCGACATCGGCATCCTCAACAAGGAGGCCTCGCTCGACGAGCAGGAGTGGCGCCGGATGCAGGCGCACCCCTGGCTCGGCACGCTGACGCTGTTCCGGATGCGCGAGGGCGAGGAACTTCCGTACCGCTCGATCCTGGCCGCGCACGAGCATCACATGAAGGTGGACCTGAGCGGCTACCCGCGCCCGATCCGGCCGCGGCGCCTCGGCTTCTTCTCGCGGCTGGTGGCGGTCGCGGACGGCTACGACGCCGCCACCACGCGACGCTCGTACCAGTCGGACCCGTGGGAGCCCGCGGCGGTGCTCCGCGAGATGTGGCTCAACCCGGGCCGCGGCTACGACCCGGTGCTCGTCAAGGCGCTCATCAACCTGCTGGGGATCTATCCCGTCGGCACCGTGGTGATCCTCGATTCGTTCGAGGTGGCGATCGTCGCCGGCCCGGGCTCGGACTCGACCCAGCTCCATCGCCCGATGGTGCGCGTGGTGATGGACCCGCAGGGGCTCCGGCTGCCGCCCCCGGGAAGCCTGATCGACCTCGGCGCCCCGCGCGCCGACGGCAGCTATCCGCGCACCATCGTCAAGGTCACTTCTCCCGATCGGTATGGCCTCGTTGTCGGTGACTACTTCGTCTGAGTCGCGGCTGGGTCGCGCCTGGCAATCGCTCCGCGCGGCCCGCCGCACCGCGCTGATCCCCTACCTCACGGCGGGGTTCCCCGACTGCCTCGCGTCCCGCGAGGCGCTGCGGCGAGTGGCGGCGCACGCCGACATCGTCGAGGTGGGCGTCCCGTTCAGCGACCCGCTCGCGGACGGGCCCACCATCCAGCGCTCGACGTTCGCCGCGCTCGCCGGCGGCATGACGCTGCCGCGCACGCTCGAGCTGATCGATGACGCGCAGCTTGACGTCCCGGTGGTGCTGTTCTCGTACCTGAATCCGGTGCTGCAGTACGGCGTGGAGCGCCTGACTGCCGACGCCGCGGCGATCGGCGTGGCGGGGATCCTGCTCACCGACCTTCCCGCCGGCGCCGACCCGACCGTCGAGCAGCCGCTGCTCGCGTCGCCGCTCGACCTGATCCGCCTGGTGGCCCCCACGTCGCACCCCGACCGGATCCGCGACACCGTGCGCGAGGCGCAGGGATTCATCTACCTCGTCGCGCGACTCGGCGTCACCGGGGCCACCCGCGAGCTCGACGCCGGCCTCGCCGCCTCGATCGCCGCGGTGCGCGCCGAGACGACGCTGCCGGTGGCGGTCGGGTTCGGGATCAGCACCGGCGCGCAGGCCACCGCCGTGGCCGGGCTCGCGGACGGCGTGGTGGTGGGCAGCGCGCTGGTCGACGCCCTCGCCGACGGCGGTCCCGCGGCGGCCGAGGCGCTGATGGCGACGCTGCGCGGCGCGATCGACGGCGCGTGAGCCGCGCCACCGCCTACATCGCCATGGGCAGCAACCTGGGCGACCGGGAACGGGCGCTCGGCGAGGCGCGCGACCGCCTTGCCGCGCTGCCCGCGCTGACGCTCGAGCGCGTCACGGCGTCGATCGAGACGGCGCCACTCGGCGGGCTCGACCAGCCGGCCTACCTCAACGCGATGGCGCGCGTGTCGTGGGACGGTCCCCCCGCAGCGCCCCGCGCGGCGTGCCTCGACATCGAGGCCGCCGTGGGCCGCCGCCCCCGCGGACGCTGGGCGTCCCGGGAACTCGACCTCGACCTGGTTCGTTTCGGCTCCATGCTCTGCGACCACCCCGGACTCACCCTGCCGCATCCCGGACTGCGCGACCGCGCGTTCTGGGCCGCGCAGCTCGCCGAGCTCGAGCGCCATGGCTGAACGCCTGCTGACCCTGCCCGGTCTCGCCGCGAAGAAGCGCGCCGGCGAGCGGATCGTCGTGCTCACCTGCTATGACGCCCTGTTCGCGCGCCTGCTCGAGGCCGCGGGCGTCGACGTGCTGCTGGTGGGCGACTCGGTCAACCAGGTGTTCGCCGGTCGTCAGAGCACGCTCAGCGCCACCGTCGACCAGATGATCTACCACGCGGCCAGCGTGCGACGGGGCGCGGAGCGCGCACCGGTGGTGGTCGACATGCCGTTCCTCAGCTACCAGGTCAGCGTCGAGGACGCGATCCGGCAGGCGGGGCGGGTGATGGCCGAGACCGATTGCCACGGGGTGAAGGTGGAGGGCGGGCGCCACATCGTGCCGACCGTGCGGGCGCTGGTGGAACGCGGCATCCCGGTGATGGGACACCTTGGCCTCACGCCGCAGTCGATCCACGCGCTCGGCGGCCCGCGCGTGCAGGGCCGCGGCGAGGAGCAGGCGGCGCGGCTGCGCGAGGACGCCCAGGCGCTCGAGGACGCCGGCGCGCACGCCATCGTGCTCGAGCTCGTGCCGCGCGGCCTCGCGGAGGAGATCTCGCGGGCGCTCACGATCCCGACCATCGGGATCGGGGCGGGCCCGGCCTGTGACGGTCAGGTGCTCGTGCTGCACGACATGCTCGGCCTCAACGAGGGCTTCAACCCGAAGTTCCTCCGCCGGTTCGGCGATCTCGGCACGGCGGTGCGCGAGGCCGTCGGCAAGTACGCCGCCGACGTGCGCTCGGGCGCCTATCCCGACGACGCCCACTCCTTCGAGTGATCCCATGGAGACGCTGAGCACCATCGCCGCGATCCGCGCGCGGATCGCCGCCGCGCGCGCCGCGGGCCGGCGCGTCGCGCTGGTGCCGACCATGGGGGCGCTGCACGAGGGCCACCTCGGCGTCGTCGACGCCGCGCGCCGCGAGGCCGACCTGGTGGCGATGAGCATCTTCGTCAATCCGCTGCAGTTCCGGCCGGGCGAGGACTTCACGCGCTACCCGCGCCCGCTCGAGCGCGACCTCGCGCTGGCGGAGGCGCGCGGCGTGGACTTGGTGTTCACCCCCGAGGTGAGCGACATGTACGGCAGCGACGACGAGGTGCGCATCGTCCCAGGGGACACGGCCGCGCGGTGGGAGGGCGAGTTCCGCCCGGGGCACTTCGAAGGGGTGCTCACTGTGGTGGCCAAGCTGTTCCACATCGTCTCCCCCGATGTGGCCTGCTTCGGACGGAAGGACCTCCAGCAGGCGACGCTGATCCGCCGGATGGTGGACGAACTCGACATTCCGGTGCGCGTGGTCGTGGTGCCGACGGTGCGCGATCGCGACGGCCTGGCGCTCTCGTCCCGCAATGCGTTCCTCTCGCCCGACGAGCGCGAGAAGGCGCTGGCCATCCCCGCCGCGCTCGCGAGCGTGGTGACGGCGTGGGAGCGGGGAGTCCGCGAGGGCGACGCGCTCGCGGCCGTGGGGCGCGCGCTGCTCGATGCCGCGCCGGGACTGGTGACGGACTATATTGCGGTGGTCGATCCGGAGCGCCTGCGCCCGGCCGTGTCGGCCGACGCGGGGTGCGCCGTCGTGGTGGCGGCGCGGGTGGGAAGCACCCGGCTGATCGACAACATGATCCTGGGGGAAGAGGACGCCTGAACGATGCAGCGCCGCATGATGAAGTCGAAGATTCATCGCGCCACGATCACCTCGGCCGACCTGCACTACGAGGGGTCGTTGACGCTGGACACCGAATTGATGGCCGCCGCCGACCTCGTCGAGCACGAGGAGATTCACGTCGTGAACGTGAACAACGGGGCGCGCTTCACGACCTACGTGATTCCCGGTCCCGCCGGCAGCGGTGTGGTGCAGCTCAATGGCGCCGCCGCGCGGCTCGGCATGCCCGGCGACCTGGTGATCCTGATCGCGTATGGCAATTATGAGCAGTCCGAGGTGGCCGACCACCGGCCGGCCGTGGTGTTCGTCGACGGGCGCAACCGGATCGCGCGACCGCCGCTCGCGGTCGAACACTGACCCGATGACACCGGAGCGGGCCCCGACGGCCCAGGGCGGCTTGCCGTCCTGGGCCGTTGTCACGCCCCAGCGCGAAGCGCACGTGGCGCGCGTGGTGGCGCTGCTCGAACGCTGGGCCGATGCCCTCCGCCTGGACGCCGCGGAGCGGTCCCGCTGGCTGCGCGCCGGCTGGCTGCATGATGCGATGCGCGATGCGCCCGCCGAGGAGCTCGCACGCTGGGCTCCCGACGCCAACGAGCGGCGCGCGTTCCGGCACGGCCCGGCGGCCGCAGCGCGGGCTGCGGCCGACGGCGAGTCCGATGCCGACGTGCTGAGTGCGGTGCGCTGGCACACGGTGGGGTGGGCCGGCTGGGGCGACACCGGTAAGGCGCTCTACGCCGCCGACTTCCTCGAACCGGGTCGGGGGTTCGATCGCGAGGAGCGCGCGGTACTGGCCG
>CALGOK010000089.1 GCA_937961295.1 uncultured Gemmatimonadota bacterium | reverse complement strand
AAGATCACCTGGGCCACGAGGTCGCGCTGGCGCGTCACCGGCTGCTGGCGGTCGCGCAGCCAGCGACGGAAGCGGTGCAGCAGCTCCCGCTCCGCGTCGGGTTCAGCCGGCATCGGCCTCCACCGCCTCGGCGTCGTCCGCGGCGGCCTCCGGCTCGTCGGCCGTCTCCTCGCGCGGCGGGAACCACGCCCGCGGCTCCACCGAGGCCGGCGGATCCTCGTCGTCGGCGCGGATCGGCACCAGCGCGAGCAGCTCGTGCAGCGCCTCCAGCGGACCGCTGCCGACCTCGCGCAGCGCCGTCTCGAATCCGCCGCGCTCCTTCCCCTTGATCG
The DNA here is from genome assembly GCA_937961295.1 of uncultured Gemmatimonadota bacterium. Classification (GTDB taxonomy): domain Bacteria; phylum Gemmatimonadota; class Gemmatimonadetes; order Gemmatimonadales; family GWC2-71-9; genus Palsa-1233. The sequence goes on along the minus strand of CALGOK010000089.1, from coordinate 5,699 downwards.
TCGCCACGTAGGTGGCGGTGAGGATGCGCCGCCGGTCGCCGCTCACCAGCGAGAGCACCGCGGTGCCGTACTCGCGCTGCTCGCGGCGCACCACCCGGAACACCCAGATGCCGTCGACTTCCTCCACGACGATCTGGCCGCGGAGCCACTCGGCAAGCCGCTCCCAACGCTCGCCCTCGCCGGGGCCGGTGGTCAGTTCGGGGAGCATCGTTCCACGAAGTGCCGGAGCACGTGCATGAAGTCCTGGGCGTTGGTGACGACCCCGAAGGCCTGGTGGGTTCCGCGGTCCTTCAGCTTGGTGACCACGAACTCGGTCTGGTCGACGCAGATGGTGAGCAGCGGCTCGGGCCGGCCATCGGGGGTGTTGGTGTGGAACGACGGGAGCATGTTGCCCACCGCGATCGCGTGCAGGGCGGTGGCGATGAACACCGCGCCGGTGGCGCGCACCGTGTGCTCGCGCATCGCGTCCTGCGCCGCGGCAGCGTCGGTGACCACCCCGGGAAGCGGCCCGTCGTCGCGGATCGAGCCCGCGAGCACGTACGGCGTGCCGGTCGACACCAGCGCGTGCATGATCCCGCTGCCGATGGTGCCGTCGGCCACCGCCGCCTCGATGCTTCCCGCGGCGCGCACCGCATTGATGGCGCGCATGTGCAGCCCGTGTCCGCCGGTGGTCGGGCGGCCGGCGTTGTTCATCCCCAGCGTGGTGCCGAAGATCGCCGCCTCGATGTCGTGCACCGCCACCGCGTTGCCGGCCAGCACCGCCTGCACGTAGCCGTGGCGGATGAACCACTCGAAGTCGCTGCGCGCGCGCGAGTGCACCAGCGCCGGACCGGCCACCCACACCAGGTAGCCGCCGCCGCGGCGCTGTTCCACCAGCTTGGCGGCGAGGTCCTCGTAGTTCACCGGCCGCTCGCGCGACACGTCGGTGCTCATGAACACGAACTCGTTGGGCGAATGGGTCTCGCCGAGGAACCCCTCGGTGTGCACCACCACGCCGTCCTCGCCGCGCTCGCGCAACCCGACCAGCACCGGGTCGCCCGCGCGCACCTTGCGCGGCTCGAGCGTCTCGAGGCCATCGGCGCGCCGGACCACCGCGCAGTCCATCCGCGGCCGCGTCGGGGCTGCCCAGCCGCCCTCGAGCCGCACGTAGGTCGGCAGGTTCGAGGTGGAGAAGAAGCCGTCCGGAAGCACGCCATCGGCCGGCGCGGGGGCGAACCGGGCGAGCGGCGCATCGCGGAACGGCGGCTGGGAGGTATCGGGGAGCCAGTGCATGGGCGGGTAAGCTAGGCCGCGGCAGGGACGCGGGACAAGCCGCGCGATTGCCGCGCCCGTGGGCCCTTGCCACATTGCCGGATGCCCGGCCCCACCCTCGCCATCCTCGGCGCCCTCCTCGTCCCCCTCGCCCTCACGGCGCAGCGGCCGGACACCGCCCAGGCGCTCCCCGAGCTGAGGGTGGCCGTGTCACGGGGCGCCCTGACGCCCGGCGCCGCCGGGCTGGCGGTGACGGTGCTCGACTCCGGTGCCCTTGGCCGGGGACGGCCGCTGCCCGCCCTCGATGATGCGCTGGCCCTGGTCCCGGGTGTCGTGATCCGCGACCGCGGCGATCCGACCCAGGATCCTCGGCTCAGCATCCGCGGCGCCGGTGCCCGTGCCAATTTCGGGGTCCGCAGCGTGCAGGTCCTCGTGGACGGCGTGCCGGCCACCCTGCCCGATGGCCAGACTCCGCTCACCGCGGCCGATCTGCTGACTGCCCGGCGGATCGAGGTGGCCCGCGGGCCTCTCGCCGCGCTCCACGGCAACGGCTCCCTCGGCGTGGTCGCCATCGAGACCGCGTCCCGCCTCGAGGGCCGGTGGGGTGCGCAGGGAGGGGTGCAGGCCGGCTCGGACGCCACGGCGACCTGGCACGCGGTCGCCGGCGGCGGGGGCGGCCGCGCCGGCGGATTGCTCGCCGCGTCGCGCACCACCACCGATGGCTGGCGCGAGCATGCTGCTGGTGAACAGCTCCGCGTTCGGGCCGCGATGGAATTGCGCGCCGCGGACAACCACATCGTGACGCTGCGCGCCAATCACGCCGACGACCCCGCACTGCTCTCGCCCGGGGCGCTGACGCTCGCCGAATACCGCAGCGATCCGCGACAGGCCAACCCCAACTCGGTTCGCCGCAATGCGGGGAAGACGGTGGAGCAATCGTCGCTGTCGCTCGACTGGAAGGCCCGGCCGGGCGGCGGTGCGCGCACCGAGGTGACGACGTGGCTACTGCGCCGCGACCTCGAGAATCCGATCGCCGCGCCGGCACCGGCGCCGGCCGATCCCGAGGAAGGCGTCTGGATCGGCATCGACCGCCGCGTGGCCGGCATCCGCGCATCGCTCACCCTGCCGATCGGCGGCACCGCCGTGCTGCTCGGTGGAGTCGATGCGCAGCGCATGGCCGATGATCGCGTCAATCGCCGCCACCGCGCCGGCGTCGTGAACGGACCGGCGTTCCTCGATCAGCGCGAGGTGATCACCGAGCTGGGTCCGTTCCTGCAACTCCACGCACCGCTCGGCGGAGCGCTTAGCGCGCGCGGCGGCGTGCGGCACGACCGGGTGGCGTTCTCGGTGGACGACCGAATCGATCCCGCCGCCGGCGGGTCGCGCACCATGGCGGCATGGAGCGCCAGCGCCGCGGTGTCGTGGCAGCGATCATCGGTCGAGGCGTGGCTGGGCGGCGGGAGCGCGTTCGAGACGCCCACCACCACCGAGCTCGCCAATCGGCCCGACGGCGGGACGGGGCTCAACACCGTCCTCGACCCGGCGCGCACCCTGTCAATGGAGGCCGGCGCACGCTGGCGCGGAGCAAACCTCGACGCGGAGGCGGTGGTCTGGCGCGCCGCCACGCGCGACGCCATCACCGCGATCTCCGAGGTCGGGGGCCGGAGCTTCTTCGCCAATGTCGGCCGCACGACGACGCGCGGCGTGGAGCTCGCCCTCGTGGCGCGCGCCGGAGCGCTGCTCACCGTGCGCGGCAGCGCCACCTGGGGCAAGGGGCGCTTCGGCGACGATGCCGTCGCCGCAGACGGAGCCTCGATCCGCGAGAACGCGGTCCCGGGTGTCTTTCCGTTCACCGCGAGACTCGTGGCCACCGCGCGACCGTCGACCCTGGTGATCGACTTCGACCACGCCTGGTCGAGCGGGACCTGGGCCGACGACGCCAACACGCTGCGGATCGACGGATGGGGAGCGGGGGTCACCAACCTGCACATCCGGTGGGATGCCGACGCGAGGATCGCCTTGCTCGCCGGCCTGCGCAACGTCTTCGACGTGCGCCACGTGGCCGGCGTGGTCGTCAATGGCGGCTTCGGGCGCGTCGCGGAGCCGGGCCGGCCGAGGAGCGTGATGATCGGAGGAGAGATCGCACTCGCCGCGAATCGCGGCGCGTGAAGGGTGAAGGGTGAAGGGGAAGGCGTCTCAGGCGGCCTTTCCCCTTCACCCTTCACCCTTCACCCTTCATGTCTCCTGCAGCACAAACACCACCGCTGCCAGGACCCCGCCCGCGACCGGGCCGACGATGTAGCGCCAGAGGTCGGCGATGCCGCCGGCGCCCATGAGGGCCTGGATCACGATCGGGCCGGTGCCCACCGCCGGGTTGAATGCCGCCCCGGAAATCCCGCCGACCGCGAATGCGCCGGTCATCACCGCGCCGCCGATCGCCAGGCCGTAGAACGAGTTCCCCTTGGTGCGCTCGGACATCGCCACGTTGAAGATCACCAGCACCAGCAGGAACGTGAACAGCACCTCCGCGAGCACCGGTGCGATCAGGCCGCCTGGCGCCGGCGCCGGGGCGAAGGTGCGTCCGGTCATCACGTGCACCGTGCCGGCCGCGGCGGCGCTGCCGAGCAGCTGCGCCAGGATGTACGGCACCAGGTCGGTGGACGCGAGCTTGCCGCGGAGCATCGCCGCGATGCTCACCGCCGGATTGTAGTGCGCCCCGGAGATGTGACCGCCCATGTAGACGAGCACCGCCAGTGCCACCCCGATCGCGAGGGGCGCCAGCGCGACTCCACCGAGGACGACGAGCCCGATCACGAGCACGAGGAAGTAGGTGCCGAGGAACTCGGTGAGCAGCTTCTTCATGGCAACCTCAGGATGGCGACAGGGCGAGGGGCGAAGTGCGAGGGGCGAGGGGCGAGGGGCGAGGGGCGAGGAGAATCTACGCGCAAGCCGCGCGAGTGGCGAGGCGCAGGTGGTTTGTTGTTCGCCCCTCGCCCCTCGCCCCTCGCAATGTCGCGCTAGAGCAGGCTCACCGGATCGCGGTCCACGCTGAGCCGCACGTCGCCGCGGCGCCCAGCCAGGCGCGGCCCCACCGTGCGCACCCATGCCGCGACGTCGCGCGCGTCGCCCTTGAGGAGGCAGTGCACCCGCCACTCGCCGCGGATCCGCTCGACCGGGCACGGTGCCGGCCCCAGCACGATGAGTCGCCGGGAGGAGCGCGCGGCGACCTGCTCGCTCCACTCGGCCAGCTCGATCGCCCGGCGGAGCACGGAGTCACGACCGGGTCCGCTTGCCACCAGCCGGGCCAGAGCGGTGCTCGGTGGGTAGGCTGGCGATGCACGCACCGCGAGCTCGGCCTCGAGGAATCCCTCGGCATCGTGCGCCGCCGCGAAGCGCAGTGCCGGGTGGTCGGGCTGCCGGGTCTGCACCAGCACGCGGCCGCCGCGCGCTCCCCGCCCCGCCCTGCCCGCGACCTGAGCGACCAGCTGGAACGTCCGCTCCGCCGCACGGAAGTCGGGGAGGTGGAGCGCCAGGTCGGCGGCGACCACGCCCACCAGCGTCACGTTCGGGAAGTCGATTCCCTTGGCGATCATCTGGGTTCCGAGCAGCACGTCGAGTTCGCCGCGGCCGAAGCGCTCGAGGATCCGGTGGTGCGACCACCGCGACGCCGTGGTGTCGAGATCCATCCGTGCCAGCCGGGCGGCGGGAAAGCGCTCGGCGACGAGCCGCTCGAGCTGCTGGGTTCCCGCGCCGCGGTGGCGCGTGGTCTCGCCCTCGCACACCGCACACCGCGTGGGCACCTCGGCGCGACGATCGCAGTAGTGACAGCGCAGGTGGTCGGGCCCGCGGTGCACGGTCATCGCGATGCTGCAATCGGGACAGTCGACCACCTCGCCGCACGCGGTGCACTGGATGAACGAGGCCCAGCCGCGCCGATTGAGCAGCAGGAGCACCTGGTCCCCGCGGCCCAGCGCGGTGGTCACCGCGGCGTCGAGCGGCGCGGTCCACGGCAGCGCCGCGTCGGCGACGCTCCCCTCGTGGCGCAGGTCGATCATCTCCACTGGCGGGAGGGGCCGGTCGCCGATCCGGGCCGGCAGCGTCACGGCCGAATCGCGTGACCGGGCCCAGCTCTCGACCGAGGGGGTGGCGCTCCCCAGCACCACGGTCGCGCCCTCGAGGCGCGCACGCATCCGGGCCACGTCGCGGGCGTGGTAGCGCGGCGTCTCGCCGTTCTTGTAGCTGGTCTCGTGCTCCTCGTCGAGCACGATCACACCGAGTCGCGCCACCGGGGCGAACACGGCGGAGCGGGCACCGACGGCGACCCGGCGCTCGCTGCGGCGGAGGGCGCGCCAGGCATCGGCCCGCTCGCCATCGGAGAGGCCGCTGTGGAGCACCGCGACCTCGTCGCCGAAGGCGCCGCGCACGCGCGCCACCGTCTGCGGGGTGAG
>CALGOK010000088.1 GCA_937961295.1 uncultured Gemmatimonadota bacterium | reverse complement strand
AATGCAGATAGCGCGGCGTTTCGGTGACAAACCGGCGCAGGAACAGGGCCGCCGTGATCGATCCGGCGAACCCGCCCGACGGCGCGTTGTCGAGATCGGCGATGCCCGGTTCGATCATCTTCTCGTAGGGCGCGTGGAACGGCATCCGCCACAGCGGGTCTGCGGCCTGCGCGCCTGCGGCGCGCGGCGGGGGGATCGCGTCCGGGAATGCGGCGGGGGCACCGCGCCCACGGTCGCCCCTTAGCGAACCTGCCACCGCGGCCTACACCGAGTCCATCGCGTCGAGCAGCGCCACGAACTGCTCCAGCGTCACCACTTCGGGCCGCACGTCGGGGTCGATCCGCGCCGCGGCGAGCAGCGACGCCGCGACCTCGGCGGAGACCCCGGTCGCTTCGCGGAGCACCCGCTGCATCCGCTTGCGGCGATACGAGAAGAGCGACACCACCAGCCGCCGGAGATCGACAACGCGCTGGGGTGCGATCGGCGGGATCTCGTGCGGCACGAGATGCACCACCGCGGAGTCGACCTTGGGCGGCGGCGAGAATGCCCCGCGTCCGATCCGCATCGCCAGCTCCGCGCGCGCCGCGGCGGCGATTCCCACCGTCAACGCGCCGTAGTCGTCGTCGCCGGCCGATGCCGCGAGTCGCCTGGCGACTTCCTCCTGCACCAGGAACGTGACCGACGCGGGCAGCGGTGGCGTGAGCGCCTTCTCGAGCAGCGGCGACGTGATGTAGTAGGGGATGTTCCCGACCACGCGCCAGGTGGCACCCTGCGTGGTCCACGGTGCGACGAGCCGGGCCCAGTCGAGCTCCAGCGCATCGCCCTCGACCAGCACGAACGGCCGGTCGCGGAACTCGCGTGTCAGGAGGCTCGCCATGCGCGGGTCGCGCTCGATGGCCACGACGGTGGTGCCGCGCTCCAGCAACGCAGCCGTGAGCCCGCCCGGCCCCGGACCGACCTCCAGCACCACGTCGCCTGCGGAGGCCCCGCTGGCAGCGGCAATCCGCGCCAGGAGCGAGCGATCGGTGAGGAAGTGCTGGCCGAGTCCCTTGCGGGCCCTCACGCTCAGGCCCGGATCACGAGCAGCGTGGCATCGTCCGCGGGGTCGGCGCCGAACGCGCCGAGATCGGCAAGGACATGCGCGAGCAGCTCCACCGGGTCAAGCTGGCGTCCGGACGCCAGGCGCGCGACCAGGCGATCGACACCGTAGCGCTCGCCGTCACTTCGGGTCGCATCCGTCAGGCCGTCGGTGCACAGGACGAGCAGGTCCTCGCCGAACACCCAATCACACTCGGCATGGCCGAAGTCGTCGCGCTCGACCAGGCCGAGCGGCGGCGCCGTGGCGTCGAGACGGACCACCGGCCCAGCGCTCGGCACCCGGAACGCGTACGGGTGGCCGGCGTTGCTCCAGGAGAGCCGACCGGCTTCGCGGTCGAACATCGCGTACACGAGCGACAGGTACATCTCGGTGCTGGCCAACTCGTCCTCGAGCGCCTGGCGGAGGAGTGCGAGCGTGGCCTCGGGGGGAACGTCGGCGCGCACGTGGATGCCGGCAGCGGCCATCACCTGCGCGGCGATGAGCGCGGCCGAGAACCCATGCGACGACACGTCGCCGACCATCACCCCCACACAGCCGTTCCCCAGCCGCGCGAAGGTGTAGAAATCGCCCCCCAGCGATTCGGCCGGCACGCTGTGGATCGCCACCTCGGCCTCGCCGTCGAGCACCGCCGGCGTGGGCATCAGCTTCATCTGGAGGTCGTGGGCGAGCTCGAGCTCCCGGGCCACGCGGAGCTGCTCGCGCTCGGCGGCGACCAGCCGGGCGTTCTCCAGCGCGGCACCCACCTGTGTCGCCACGGCGGCGAGGAGCTTGGTCTCCTCTCGCGTGAACGACCCGCCACCCGCGCGATCGGCGAGGGCAAGGGTGCCGACGACGCGGGAGGGCTTCCCGCTCGCCGCGTAGATGATCGGCACCGCCAGCACCTCACCCGCCACCCATTCCGGCTGGGCGCCGGTCTCCACGCGGCCGGTGCGCCACGCCCGCGCGATCACCACGTCGTCCGGTGCGTCGATCGGAATCGCGGGCGGGATGTCGCCCTCGCCTTCGCCCACCAGCGCCACCAGACGGAGCAGCCCATCGTCCTCGTCGAGCACGCGAAGCCCCGCACGCCTGGCGCCGGTCACCGCGCTCAGTTCGCGGAGCATGTGGCTGGCCACCCCCTCCACCGACTGCGCCCGACCGAGCATCTCCCCGATCGAGTAGAGCAGGTCGATCTCCTCGTAGCGGGCGGCGAGCTCGTCGGTGAGCGCGGCGACGTTGTGGTCGGACTGGATCACCTCCTCGACCAGCGGCAGCAGCACGGCGGCCAGCTCGTCGGCACTCCGATCGCGAAGCGGGACGACCTCGAGGTAGTGGTCACTGGCGGACGGGATGGCGACGAACGCGGCGGCCTGCTGGCCGGGGGAGCGCGGCGCGCGGGGAGCGGCCGCCTCGGGCCCGGCCAGCAATCGCCACGAGGCTCCCTCGAGGCGCCAGAGCCGGACCGTCGCCCCGGCGAGCGTCCCCAGGTGCGGCACCAGGCCGCGGAGGGTGCTCAGTGTCGGGGCAAGGTCATCCAGATCGCATTCCCCCGCTCGTTGAAGCCCACCTGCTCGGCCAGGCGCCGGATCATGAACAGCCCGCGCCCGCTGGTGGCCTCGTGGCACTCGGCCTCGGTGAAATCGGCCATGTCGCGCACCCGGGCGGGGTCGAAGCCGTCGCCCTCGTCGGTCACGGTGATCCGGATCCGCTCGAAGCCGACTTCCACCGCCACGATCACCTGCCGTGTCGGGTCGTTGCGGTTGCCGTAGCACATCGCGTTGGCGATCGCCTCGGCGGCAACGGTGCGGAGGCGGAAGCGGGCGCGCCCGTCGAGCGGGCCGTGCACGCGGCAGCAGTCGATCACCGCCTCGACGGCCTCGCCGACCCGCGCGAGGTTGGTCGGCAACTCGAGCTGGAACCGCTCGTCGCCGGCGGATACCGCCGGGAGGCGGCGAGCCGCGAACCCCGTCACGCGCTCAGAACCCCGCGAGCGCCTCGTTCGCGCTCTCGGCGATGGCGAACAGCGTGTCGAGCTTGGTCAGGGTGAAGAGCGAGCGCAGGTCCTCGTTCAGTGCGGCGAGGCGCAGCTCGCCGCCGACCTCGCGCACCCGCTTGTTGATCGACACCAGCGCGCCGAGACCGGAGGAATCGATATAGGCCGTGTCGGAGAAGTCGAGCACGAAGCGGCGCGCGCCGCCGTCGAGCGCCTCCTGGATCGCCTGCTTGAGTTCCTGCCGATTGGCCACGATCAGCTGGCCCTCGACCGTCGCCACGGTCACGCCGCCGGTCGACTGGGTCGTCGTGATGGACATCGTCGTCACCGCTCCTTGCCGGGTTTGCCGGCGGCCGAGGCCTGCAGGGCCACCATCGCCGCCACGTCCACAATATCGTCGGGTGCCGCGCCGCGCGACAGGTCCGACATCGGCCGCGCCAGTCCCTGCAGCAACGGACCGGCCGCCGTGGCGCCCGCGAGGCGCTCGGTGAGCTTGTAGCCGATGTTGGCCGCATCGAGCGAGGGAAACACGAGGACGTTGGCGGCCCCGGCCACCGGCGAATCCGGGCACTTTCGCCGGGCCACGTCCGGTACCAGCGCGGCGTCGACCTGCAGCTCGCCGTCGGCGACGATGCCCGGCCGCATCGCGCGGAACGCGGCGACCGCCGCGCGCACGCGCTCGGTCTCGGGCAAGTCGGCGCTGCCGCGGGTGCTGAAGGAGAGGAATGCCACCACCGGCTCGTCGCCCACCAGCGTGCGGCGGTCGTCGGCTGCCGCCGCGGCCGCCGCCGCGAGTTGCTCGGGCGTCGGGGTCGGGATCACCGCCACGTCGGTGTAGGTGAGCACCCGGCCGTCGGCCAGGCCGTGGTACATCGCCGCCGTGATCGCGGGGATGCCCGGCCGCGGCCCGATCAGCCAGAGCGCAGCGCGCAGCACGTCGGCGGTGGTGGCCGTCGCACCGGCGACGCACCCGTCGGCCTCTCCCAGCGCCACCATCGCCGCGGCGAACCGGAGCGGGTCGGTGGCGAGGTCGAGCGCGTGCAGGCCGTCGCGCACCGCGGTCGGCCGCCGCCCCCGCAGGAGCTCCGCCACCAGGGGCAGCCGCGGGTCGTCCGCGGCCGGGCGATGGGCGGCATCGAGCAGGATCGGTTCGCCGATGCCGCGCTCGCGCAGCCGGTCGGCCGCCTCGCGCACCCGCGGGTCGTCGCCGTCGGGGAAGATCACCCGGGCGCGACTGCCGGCAGCGCGCGCGCGCAGCCGGTCGCGGAAGCTCATCCCGGAAAACGCTCCGCGAGTGCGCGCGCCACCGCCGGATGCACGAGCCCGTCGAGGTTGCCGCCGAAGCGCGCCGCCTCGCGGACCAGCGACGAGGAGAGGTAGGTCAGGTCCACCGCGGGCACAAGGAACACCGTCTCGAGGTCGGGATTGAGTCGCCGGTTCATCAGCGCCATCTGGAACTCGTACTCGAAGTCGCTGACGGCGCGCAGGCCGCGCACCGCCATGGTCGCCTCGCGCTCGCGCGCGAACTCGGCGAGCAACCCCGAGAACGAGGCGAACTCGATGCGCGGATCATCCCCCAGCGCCACGTGCAGCAGGCGAAGGCGCTCCTCGACGCTGAACAGCGGCTGCTTGCCGGGGTTGATGGCCACCGCGACGATCAGGTGGTCGCAGAGCGCGAGGGCGCGGCGGGCCAGGTCCTCGTGGCCGCGGGTGGGCGGATCGAACGAGCCGGGATAGATGGCGATGCGCGTCATGGGACCCGGAAGAAGGTGACGGCCACGTCTCCCCAGCGGCGCGTCTCGCCACCGTCGAGCGTGGTCCTGGGATGATGCTCCACCGCGAGCAGCGGCGCAAACGGCGTCGCGTGCCACGCCTTCGCAATCCGTTCCGCGTAGTCGATGGTGAACGGCGGATCGGCCAGCGCCACATCGTACGCCTCGGCGCCAAGCTGGGTGACGAACCGCATCGCGTCCCCGCGGCGCACGGTGGTCAGCGGGCCGGCATCGAGCGCCGCGATGTTGGCCGCGAGCGCCTCGAGCGACGGCCGGTGCATCTCCACGAAGGTGGCGTGGGCGGCCCCGCGCGAGAGCGCCTCGAGTCCCAGCGCCCCGCTGCCCGCGAACAGGTCGAGCACCCGCGCACCGACCAGCTCGGGCGCCAGGATGGCGAGCCACGCCTCGCGCACGCGCTCGGCCGTGGGGCGCACCCGGCCGTCGCGCGGCACCGCCAGGCGGCGCCCACCCCACGTCCCCGACACGATGCGCGTCACGCCGCCGACGGCCCCAGCGCCACCACGCGCGCCTGCAGCGTCGAGCGGCCCTGCCACTCGTTGCGCTCAAGCCGGAACGCGACATCGACCGGGTGGCCCTCGAGTCCGCTCGCGCGATCGGCCCAGTTGAACGCGATCGCATCGAGCGAACGGCCCACCCCATCGAGCGTGGCCTTGAGATGGTTGCTGCCCACCGTCCGCGCGCCGGCCAATCGCGCTCCGCGCATCCCGAACACCGGTGCCGGGTTGCCCATGCCGCACGGTTCGAGGTGGCGTCCCCAGCGCTCCAGGTCGTCGCTCACCTCGCCCTGGGCGAGCTCGAGGTCGACCCGCTGCTCCGGGCCGAGATCGGTGGTCGCGAGTCGCTCCCGCGCGACCGCGGCGAATCGCTCGCGGAATGCGTCGACGCGATCGGCGCGAATGGTGAGCCCCGCCGCCATGCGATGGCCGCCGTAGCGCTCGAGCAGGTCGCCGCACGCGGTGAGCGCCGAGTGCAGGTCGAAGCGGTCGATGCTGCGACCGCTCCCCTTCCCCACGCCGCCGTCGAGCCCGATCAGGAAGGTCGGACGCCCGTACCGTTCCACCACGCGCGAGGCGACGATGCCCACCACGCCCGGATGCCAGCCCTCGCCGGCGAGCACCAGCGCCCGGTGCTCGTCCGGATCGCCGAAGCGCCGTTCCACCTCGCCGAGGGCGCGTTCGAGGATCTCCTGGTCGAGCTCCTGCCGGCGCCGATTGAGCTCCTCGAGGCGCGCGGCAAGCGCGGCCGCCTCGCCCGGGTCGTCGGTCAGCAGCAAACGCAGGCCGTCGCTCGCCTCCGCGCTGCGGCCGGCCCCCTTCAGGCGCGGAGCCACCGTGTGGCCCACCTGCCCCGCGCGCACCTCGCCCGCCACGCCGGCGCTGGCGAGCAGCGCGCGGACACCCGGCCACCGCGACGACGGCATCAGCCGAAGCCCATGCTTGACGAGCACCCGGTTCTCCCCCACCAGCGGCACCACGTCAGCCACCGTCGCGAGCGCCACCAGGTCGAGCAGGTGCCACGCGAAGTTGACCGGCAGGCCGAGTCGTGGCGCGATCGCCTGCACCAGCTTGAACGCGATCCCGGTGCCGCACAGCGCGCCGAGCCCCGACGTGTCGTCGGCGCGCTGCGGGTCGACCACCGCGTCGGCGTCCGGGAGCACCGGGCCGGGGAGATGGTGATCGGTCACCACCACGCGGCGACCCGCGGCCCGCGCGGCGGCCACCGTGTCGACCGCGGTGATGCCGCAGTCGCAGGTGATGATCAGCCGCGCGTCGATGCGCTCCGCCTCGCGCAGCCCGGCGGGCCCGAAGTCGTAGCCGTCGCGCAGCCGGTTGGGCACGAAGCCATGCGCCTCGACGCCCGCCGCGCGCAGCGCGCGCACCAGCAGCGCGGTGGCGCACTGCCCGTCGACGTCGTAGTCACCATGCACCAGGATGCGGCTGCCGCGGGAGGCCTCCGCGCCGATCACGTCGACGGCCTCCGCCATCCCGGCGAGCGAGAGCGGATCGCTGAGCGTGGCGAGGTCGGGACGCAGGAACGCCCGCGCGAGGTCGGGCGTCTGGTGACCGCGCTGCACCAGCAGCGCGGCGAGCGGGACCGGCAGGTTGAGGGCCTGCGCGAGCGCCCGCGCGGCCTCCGGGTCCGGGGCCGGGGCGAGCCGCCACCGCGGCGACCCAGGACCCGGGACGGCGCTCAGGCCGTCACCTCCTCGAGATACAGGATCGCGCCGCACATCTCGCACCCCTGCAGGAGCAGGCCGTCGGCCTGCAGCTGCCCGATGCGGGATCGCGGGATCGCCGTGTGACAGGCGGTGCAGATGGCGTTGGTTGCGGGCACCAGCACTTCGCTGCGGCGCGACGCGCGGAGCCGGTCATAACGCGTCCGCAGCGGCCGGTCGAGCCCGGCCGCCGCGGTCTCCCGTTCCGCCTGCGCCTCGGTGCGCTCCGCCGTCGCCGCCTCGGTGCGCTGCGTGAGGTCGGCACGCAGCTCCGCCTGCTCGGCTTCGAGGGTGACCAGCTTCTCCTCCGCGGCCGCGACGGCCGCCTCGCGCTGCGTCGCTTCCTCCGCGAGCCGGAGCCAGTCGCTCTCCTCCTGCGCGAGGATGCTGCGCGCCAGCTCGACGTCCGCCATGAGCTGCGCGGCGACCCGCGGATTGCGCTCCTGCTCCAGCCGTGCGCGCCGCTTGTCCTGGTGGGCGCGCTGCGTCTCCAGCTTCTGGCCCTTCTCGTCGCGCCGCGTGGCGCTGTCCTCCATGGCCCGACGCGCGCTGGCGATCTGGTTGCGCGCTGCCTCCAGCGCCGCGTCGAGGGCATCGCGCTCGGTGGTGAGCGCGGCGAGCCTGGCATCGATCTCGGCCAGCCGGCGGTCCTTGCCCTGGACATCGAGCAGCTTGGGCAGTTCAGGGTGCATCGGGTCTCACTCCTTGGGCCTCGGTTCGGCGCGGCCGCGGGACGGCCGTCGCGTGGTAGCAAGATACAACCGGAACCGCGCCTGCCCGGCCTGCGAGAGCGCACGCCAGCGGCGGCTCAGCTCGAGCGGATCGGCCTCGGCGGCGATCTCCGGGAAGGCGTGGATCTCCTCCAGCGCCTCGAGGGCACCGGCGTACTCGCGGTCGAGGTCGGGCCCGTCGCGATCCGGCGGTGCCGCCATCAGCCGGTGCCATGCGTCGCGCGCCCGCTCATCCAGGCCGGCCAGTGCGTCGCCGATCGGCGCCCCATCAGGAAGGGCCTGAAGTGCCTCGTAGATCCGCCGGAAGGCGGGGACCGCAAACCGGTCGGTGGCGACCTCACCCCGGGCGCGCGCCAGCCACTCCGGGTGGTGCAACAGGATCCGCAGCAAGGCGCGCTCGATCGCGGCCCCCGGCGTCCGCGGGTCACTGCGGGAGGGACCGGCCTCGCGGGACGGCGGCCCGCCACCCCCGCGTGCCGAGGACGCCACCGGGGTCGGCACCGGCCGCGACTTCACCGCCGCAGTCTCGGTCGCGACCACGTCGCGCGGGATGCCCAGGCGCTCGGCGACCCGCGAGACATACAGCTCGCGGGTCACCGGATCGCTCGCGGCGCGCAGCGTCGGGAGCAGCCGGTCGAGCGCCTCGCGCGCCTTGTGGACGTCGCCAAACCAGCCGTGGCGCTCCAGCAGCTGGAGCTTCCGCTCCAGCACGTCCACGGCGTCGTCCAGCAGCGACTGGAACGCCGGGGCGCCGTCGCGTTGCACCACGGTGTCGGGATCGTCGCCTTCGGGCATTGTCGCCACGCGCACGCGCACGCCCTCGGCCAGCAGCACGTCGGCTGCGCGGAAGGTGGCCCGGAGTCCCGGCGCGTCGCTGTCGTAGCAGAGCACCACCTCGGCGGTGTAGCGCCGCAGCAGCTTGGCCTGGGCCTCGGTGAGCGACGTCCCGAGCGGCGCCACCACGTGATCGAAGCCGGCGAGCGAGAGTCGCAGCGCGTCGAAGTACCCCTCGACCACGATCGCGGCCTCAGCCTTCCGGATCGCCAGCTTGGCCACGTGGATGTGGTAGAGTTGCTCGCCCTTGTGGAAGATCGGCGTCTCGGGCGAGTTGAGGTACTTGGGCTCACCGGGACCGAGCAGCCGGCCGCCGAAGGCGACCACGCGCCCGCGCAGGTCGTGGATCGGGAAGAGCAATCGGTTGCGGAATCGCGGATAGAGCGTGCCGTCGTCGCGCCGCTGCACCAGCGCCGCTTCCTCCAGCACCGCCTCGGCGATCCCCAGCTCGCGCATCGCGGCCAGGAACGCGTCGCCAGTGGGCGCCCAGCCGAGCCCGAACTCGGCCGCGACGTCGAGCGACAGCTGGCGGCCCTGCAGGTAGCGCCGCGCGGCCTCGGCCTCGTCGCCCTCGCGCAGGCGGCGCGCGAACCACTGCTGTGCCGCGTCGCACGCCTGGAAGAGCGGCTCGCGCGGATCCGGGCCGGTGCGCTCGGCCTGCTCCGGAATCACGATGCCCACGCGGCGCGCGACCTCGCGCACCGCCGTGGGATAGTCCATCCCGAATCGCTCGCGATGCCAGCTGAACACGTCGCCCGCAGCGTGGCAGACGAAGCAGTAGTAGAGGTTCTTGCGCGGGATCACCGCGAAGTTGCGGTTGGTGCCGCCGTGGAACGGGCACGGCCCGCGCCAGTCGCTGCCGGTGCGCTTGAGCTGCACCGACTCCTGCACGATCTCCAGGAGGTCGGCGGCATCGCGGACCTGCTCGATCACCTCGTCGGGGATCCGCGCCATCAGCGCAGCACCGCGATGGTGACGCCGGTGCCGCCCTGCTGCCGCGGGGCGAACTCGAACGACGCCACCCGGCCGTCCCGGCCCAGCAGCGCCCGCACCGTCTCCCGCAGCACCCCGGTTCCCATGCCGTGAATGATGCGCAGGTGCGGCTGCTCCGCCAGCACCGCCCCGTCGAGGGCGGCCAGCACCGCCGACTCAGCCTCGTCGGCCCGCATCCCCCGCAGGTCGAGTTCCCAGGCCGCCTCGCGGGCGGGGTCGTCCGGAAGCCGGGTCGCGGGACGGGGCGCCGCCGGCTGGCGATCGGCGATCCGTGTCAGCGTGGCGGGCTTGATCAGCAGGCGCATCGCGCCCACCTGCACCACCGCGCGACCATCCCCTCGCACCTCCACCACCTCTCCGGTGGCGCCGGTGTCGAGTCGAACGTGGGCGCCCACCTCCAGCGGCCCCGGCGCGCCGGCGGGGAGCGACGCGTCGTCGTCAAGGCGCTCGCCCTCCTGCCGAACTCCCTCCTCGATCAGGCGACGGGCCTCCTTCGCGGCGGCCTCGTCCGCGGCGCCCCGGGCCATGGCGAGCGCCTCTTCCACGCGCTTGCGCGCCTCGAGCAGGTACGCCTTGGCCTGCTTCGCGCGCTCGCGCTCGGCGTCCCTCTCCTGGCGACGCAACTCGGCCTCGCGTGCTTCGTGATCGGCCTCCCGTCGCCCCACCACGGCCTCGCGGCGATCGACGTCGACGGTGCGCTCGATCAGGGCATGCTCATCGCGACGCAGCTCCTGCTCACGTGCCTCGACGCTGGCCAGCAGCCGGTCGAGTTCGCGCTCGGCCTCCGGCACCAGCGACTCGGCGTGCTCGAGCACGGCGCGGTCGACTCCCAGCCGGCGCGCGGCCGCGTCGAAGTACGAGCGACCGGGAGTGACCTCGGGGGACAGGGAGGTGGGCACGAGCGTCGCC
>CALGOK010000087.1 GCA_937961295.1 uncultured Gemmatimonadota bacterium | reverse complement strand
GCCGCCGGCGGGCGCCGCGGGCGCGCGTCGGGAAGCTCGCCCCGCTAGCTCACTCCGGTCACGCGAGCGCACGCCAGTTCCCTCTCGGTGGGGATCACCCGGCTGATCGAGAAGGGGCTGGTGCGCCGCGAACGCGACGCGGAGGATCGGCGCCGGCTGGTGCTGCTTCCGACCGAGCACGGGATGAGCCGGCTGGAGCGCGCCCCGGAGAGCGCCGACGTGCTGCTGCTCGCCGCGCTCGGCGACCTGGGCGAGGACGACCGGCAGCAACTCGCCGACTGGCTCGGGCAACTCGCCGAGGCGGTGTCCGCTCCGGCGGTGACCGCCGGGGCAGGGGACTGAGGCGCCCGAATCCCGCTCAGGGACGTCGGCGTAGGGCCTCCCTCCCGCCCTACCCGACCAGGAGTCCCAGATGATCGCTCGCCTCGCCGCCGGTGCCGCGGCACTCGCCGGACTCGCCGCCGCGCTGCACCTGCCCCGTGGCACCGCAGCGCCGGCAGCGCCGGCCGACACGACGATCGCCGCGGCGAGCGACTGGCTCGCGATGCTCCCCGATGGCGAGGAGAAGCAGCGATTCATCCGGGACTGCACCGGCTGTCACGGGTTCGGCGCACCGTACTCGCGGCCGGCGAGCGGGCCGCGCAGCGAGGAGGCCTGGGTCGCCGCGATCGGGCGGATGCTCGGCTACGCCGGGCCGGCGAGCAACTTCCGCATCATCGCCTCCGATCGCGATCCGGTCGCGACCGCGGCATGGCTGGTGGCGCACCTTGACGGGCGCGAGGTGGTGCGGCAGCCGCGACCCGCTCCGTCGCCCGCCGCGATCGACGAGTTCATGCTTCCCGCCCCGCAGGACCTGCCGCATGACCTCGCGATCGATTCACGCGGCCACGTGATCATCACCGGAATGTTCACCCACCAGATGTACGACCTCGACCCGGCCACCGGTGGGGTCGGCAGCGTGCCGATCCCGGTCCAGGGCGCCAATCCTCGCGCGCTGGAGATCGACGCAGCGGGGAACTGGTGGGTCGTGCTCGGCAATCCGGGGATGCTCGCGCGCCGGCGGGCGTCCGACGGCGGGTGGGACACCTGGTCGGTGGGGATGTATGCACACTCGCTGGCGCTTGGCGCCGACGGCCGCGTGTGGTACGACGGACACTTCACCCGCAACCCGCCGCAGATCGGGTTCGTCACCGCGGGCTCGAGCACCAACACGGTGATCGACCTCCCCCGCCACCCGACGCTCTCCGACGATCCCACGGGTCCGGTGCCGTACGAGATCCGCGTCGCCCCCGATGGCGTGGTCTGGACCAGCGAGCTTTCGGGCGATCGGCTGATCGCGCACGACCCGGCCACGGGGCGGCAGCGGGTGGTGGAGATGCCACCGGGCGAGATGGGGCCGCGCCGGTTCGACGTCGACCCCGACGGCGTGCTCTGGATCCCGGCATATGCCTCGGGCTCGCTGCTGCGCTACGATCCCGCCGCCGACCGCTTCACGCGCCATGCCCTGCCGATCGCCGACGCGGCGCCGTACGTGGTGAAGGTCGACGCCGCGCGCGGTGCGATCTGGATCGGCACCAGTTCGGCCGACGCATTGTTCCGGTTCACTCCGGCCGACGGGAGCATGGACACCTACCTGCTGCCAAGCCGTGGTGCGCTGGTGCGGCACATGGCGGTCGACTCGCGGGACGGGTCGGTGTGGCTCGCGTACGGCGCCTCGCCGGGGATCGCCTCGCGCGTGGCGCGCGTGGTGCCCGCCGATTGACGCCGCGCGCCGCCTCGCGGGAACCTTCACGGGGGCGGTCGGGGTTATATCGCGCAACCGGGAGGCGCGATCGTGGCGGTGAGTGACGGGTTCCGCAGCTTCGTGCTCGAGCAGCTGGGCCAGCTGGTCCCCGGGACCCGCGAGCGGAGCATGTTCGGCGGCGTGAGCATCGCCGGGCCGGGCGGGGCGTTTGCCCTGATCGATGACGACGTGCTCTACCTCAAGGGCGATGCCGAATCGCGCGCCGCCTTCGAGGAGGCCGGCTGGCCGCCGTTCCGCCCGTTCGGCCCCGAGGGCAGCGCCATGGGCTACTTTGCTGTCCCGGGTGACCTGCTCGACTCCCCCGAGGAGCTCGAGCCGTGGGTGGCGCTCGCACTCGCCGCGGCGCATCGTTCGCGCCGTGCCCGCCGCGCCAGCCGACGTTCCTGACGAGGATCCGCATGCAACTCGATGGCATCCACCACATCTCCTGCATCACGGGAGATGCGCGCACCAACCTTGACTTCTACACGCGGGTGATGGGGCTCCGGCTGGTCGCCAAGTCGGTCAACCAGGATGATCCCACCATCTACCACCTGTTCTATGCCGACTACGACGGGTCGCCCGGGGCCGACCTGACGTTCTTCGAGTATCCCGGTGCGCTGCCGGGGACAGCGGGTGCGGGAATGATCCACCGGATCGCCTTCCGGGTGGCCGACGAGGCGGCGTTCGACTTCTGGGATGCCCGGCTGTCGATCGAGGGGGTCAGCGTGCGGCGCGAGGACGGCGAGCTGCGCTTCGCCGATCCGGAGGGACTCTCCCTCGCGCTGGTCGCCGATCGCAGCGGCGACCCGCCGCTGCGCGGCCGGCATCCGGAGATTCCGCCCGAGCACGACCTGCTCGGCTTCGACCACGTGGTGGCGTACGGCGCACGACTCGACGGCACCGCGCGCGTCCTCGAGGAGGTGCTCGGTGCCACCGCGCAGGGTGACGGGACCTGGGAGCTTCGCGGCACGAGTCGCGGCGGCTGGATCCGTTACGAATCGCCGCCCGCCGAGCGCGGCAAGCCGGGCGGCGGCACGGTGCACCACGTGGCGTGGGCCACCGAGCTCCCCGAGCACGCGGCGTGGCTGGCTCGGCTGCAGGAGGCCGGGGTGCACTCGACGCGGGTCAGCGACCGGCAGTGCTTCCCGCCGATCTACTTCCGCGAGCCGAGCGGGGTGCTGTACGAGCTGGCGACGAAGGGTCCCGGGTTCACCGTGGACGATCCGCTGCCGGCGCTCGGCTCGCGGCTCATCCTGCCGCCGCGCTTCGAACCGCACCGCGAGGACATCCAGGAGCGGCTCACCCCGCTGCCCGACGTGGCGCGCGCCTGACCGATCGACGCCCGAACCCTGCATGGGAGCATGAATGACCGCACCGCTCGAGCTCGTGGCCATTGCCGGATCGCTTCGCACCAACTCCTACAACCGCGGCCTGGTCCGCGCGCTGCCGGAGCTGTCGCCCGGCACGCTGCGGTACACCGTGCTGGACTGGTCGGCACTGCCGATCTACAACGGCGACCTGGAGCGCGACGGACTTCCGGAGGAGGTGCTGCGCTTGCAACGGGCCATTCGCGAGAGCGATGGCGTGGTGATCGCCTCGCCGGAGTACAACCACGGCGTGCCGGGTCCGCTCAAGAACCTGATCGACTGGATGTCGCGCGGCCCGATGCCGCACGCCTTCTTCGGCGTGCCGGTGGCGCTGCTCGGCGCATCGAGCGGAGTGATCGGCACCACGCGGTCGCAGTCGATGCTGCGGCAGACGTTCGCCGCGCTCAACGCGCCGGTGATGCCGTTTCCGCAGGTGCTGGTGGGGCCCACCAAGGAGCGCTTCGACGACGACCGCAACCTCACCCACGAGCCGACCCGCGAGTTCATCGCCAAGTGGGCGATCGAGGTCGAGAAGTGGATGCGGCGGTTCCCGAAGAGCAGTCGTTCCTAGCAGGCGCGCCCCTCGGGGCGCGCGATGCCGGCACCGCGCGCCGTGAACGGCGCGCCTGCTATTGTTGTGCCGATGCCTGAGCCCGCCGAACCCTTCACCCGCGCCTCCCTCCACCTCGGCCCGTTGTTCGAGGCGTACGGCTTCCGGCTGGTGGCGCGCGAGTACAGCGAGGAGCCCGAGGGCAGCGCCTTCGCCGAGTACCTGCGCGGCGAGGTGGCATTGCGGCTGGTGTGGGAGGGGGAGGAGCGCGCGCTCTGGATCGAGGCGGCGCGCACCACCGGGGGCACGGTGATCTCACGGTGGATCGACATCGAGTGGCTCGCCGCGGGGGAGCGGCAGGAACTCGATCGCGCCGTGGACGAGTCGCGGCTGGAGCGGCTCGGTGCCGCGCTCGCGGCGTTCGCCGCACCGGAGGAGCCGAGGGGCTGACGGGTGCGACGACTGCGCCGGCCCGCGCATCGCCCACGTGTTCCCCCCGACCGCCTCCGCCGTCCCCGGATCAGCCATGCCCATGCACCATCAGCTTCTCGCGGCGCCCGTCGCCATGCTCTTCCTTTCGGCGTGTGGTGGTGCCGCCGACCCCGCCACGCCCGCCGTCCGGGATTCGGCCGGCGTGCAGATCGTGACTTCGCCGGCGACCGATCGATCCCTGCCGTGGCGATTCACCGAGGTGGGGCGTCTCGGCGGGGCGGAGCGCGGCCCGGCGGCGTTCACCGCGGCGAGCCCGGCGCTGGTGCGAACCGACGGCGCGAACCGGATTGTCGTGCTCGACCGGGATCGATCGCTCATCGCGGTGTTCGACGGATCGGGCACACCGGTGATGGAACTCGGCGGAGCCGGCGGTGGTCCGGGCGAGTTCTCCTTCGCCATCGAGCTGTTCGACGCCGGGGCCGACGAGATCGCCGTGTTCGACTTCGCGAAGCGGGCGATCGTGCGCTGGTCGGCCCGCGGCGAATTGCTCGCGGAGCGCCGCGGCGACGACTGGCCTGGAGGATGGTACGGGATGGCGCTCCGGGGCGACACGACGATCATCGGCCTCAACGCCGACGATTCGCTGCGATCGCTGCGCCGCCTGGTGAGGATGACCCCGCGCGACACCGTCACGCTCGACTCGGTGCTGGCGCCGCCGGCGGGGATGGTCGATCTCGGCTGCGTCGCGCTCAGGATGTCGCCGATGTTCTCGCCGCGCCTGACGTGGCGCGCCCACGGGGCCTCCCTCGCCGTCGTGCGGCAGGACGAGTACCGGGTGGACGTGTATCGTGGCGCGCGCCTGGAGCGAAGCCTGCGCCGACCGTTCGCACCGGAACCGACGGATCCCGACGCTGCCCGTCGGATGCATCCCGACGGCTGGACGGTGTCGTTCCAGGGCGGCGGGCGCTGCAGCGTGGAGGGGCCGGAGGTGGCTGCCAAGGCGGGGATGGCCGATCACCTGCCGGTGCTGGCCGACGCCGCCTTCGGTCCTGATGGCACGGTGTGGGTGGCGCGCCACGCGTTCCCGGGGGACTCGAGCGTCACCGACGTGTTCGACGCCGGGGGCGCCTATCTTGGGACGGTGCATGGCCGGGGGTTGCCGCTCGGCTGGCTGGCCGGCGACCGGATCCTCTTCCCGATCGAGGACGAGCTCACTGGCGTGACGGTGATCGGCATCTACCGCATCGAGCGCCTCCCTGGCGATGGAATGGACGAGACGTGACGACCTTGCTCCTTGCCGTGACCGTTCTCGCCGCGCCGACCGACAGCGTGGCGCTGACCCAGTTGCGCATCGTCGTCGACGCGCAGATGTTCGCCGACATCCGTGCCTCGACCTACCTGCCGCAGGCCTATGGTGCGGGCTATCTCGCCGGCCCGGCGGAGGTGCGGCTCTGCGACCGGCTCGGCTGCCTCGTCTTCGCACCGGCCGACAGTGCCGCAGGCATCCTTCCGGGCGACGTGGTGGTCGGGGTGCGGCCGGTGACCGGCAGCGCCCTGGCGGAGCGGCTGGCAGCGGGAACGCACCCCCGTGCCCGCGTGGCGATCGTCGCCGCACCGCCGCTCCCCGATTTCTCGGGGGAACCGGATTCGCTGCCGCCGATGTACTACCTCGAGTCCGCCATCGTGGCGGTGCCGCTCGAGGCGATCGCGACGCTCAACATCGCGCTGCGCTCGGCGGGGGCCGACGTCTTCCAGGAAGGGCAGGGGATCGTGGCGACGTTTCCGGGCAGCGTGGTGCTCCGGCTGGTGCCGGCGTTCTCGGGTGCGGGGCCGGAGCGCCTGACCTTCCGGTTGCGGCGAGAGGTGGCCGGCGATCCGACCTTCCGGTTCGGGTCCCGTGCGCGGCTGCGGTTCGGCCCGGGCCGCACCGCCACCTGGAGCTTCTGACCGTGGCGACCGAGACGGCCACGCTCGGCGGCGGCTGCTTCTGGTGCCTGGAGGCGGTGTTCCAGCGGGTGGCCGGCGTCGAGTCGGTGGAATCGGGATACTCCGGCGGTGCGCGGCCAGCGCCAAGCTACGAGCAGGTCTGCAGCGATGCGACCGGGCACGCCGAGGTGGTCCGGGTCGGCTTCGACCCGGAGGTGCTCGCGTACGGGGAGCTGCTCGAGCTCTTCTTCGCGTTTCATGATCCCACGACCCTCAACCGCCAGGGCGCCGACATCGGGACCCAGTACCGCTCGATCATCCTGACCGAGTCGCCCGAGCAGGAGCGGGTGGCACGCGAGACGATCGCGCGGCTCGAGGCGGAGGCGCTGTTCGACCGGCCGATCGTCACCGAAGTGCGGCCGCTGGACCGGTTCTGGCCGGCGGAGCCGTATCACCGGCAGTACTTCGAGCGGAACCCGGACCAGGCGTACTGCCGTGCGGTGATCGCGCCGAAGGTGGCCAGGCTGCGGGCGGCGTACGCCGACCGGCTCGCCCCTTGAGCGGCGGCTCGCGCGGGGCGATCCTCCACCCCGAACCCGAGCCCGGAGCCGCGGTGGCCGACGCGACGAAGCGCCAGTCGAAGCCGACATCGAAGCTGGTCGAGTGGACCAAGGCGATCGCCTGGACGGTGGTCGCCTGGCTGCTGCTGACGACCTTCGTGATCCAGGCGTTCCGGATCCCGAGTCCCAGCATGGAGCGCACCCTGCTGGTCGGCGACGTGCTCTTCGTCAACAAGTTCCTCTACGGCGCGAAGGTGCCGTTCGTCGACGTGCGCACGCCGGCGCTGCGCGAGCCGCGGCGCGGCGACATCGTGGTGTTCAAGTCGCCGATCGAGGACTCGATGCTGGTCAAGCGCCTGATCGGGATCGCGGGCGACACGGTGGAGATGCGGGCCGGCACGCTGTTCCGCAACGGCCGTGCGCTCGAGGAACCGTACGCGCAATCGACCGATCCGCAGTGGCATGTCGACGAGTTCAGCCGCATGGCAATGCGCACCATGCAGCTGCCCCACTACGTCGGGCCGGATCGCGACGGGTACCTCCCGGACGTGCACGACTGGGGTCCGCTGGTGGTGCCGCGCGACTCGCTCTGGATGATGGGCGACCATCGCGACCAGTCGCGCGATTCGCGGTTCTGGGGACTGGTGCCGCGCGCCAACGTGCGCGGCACCCCGGTGCTGATCTACTACAGCTGGGATCCCTCGAGCTACCGGCCGGTGCCGTTCCTGTCGGCGGTGCGCTGGTCGCGCCTCTTCACGGTGCCGCGTTGAGCGGTGTCGGGATCGCGGCGCCGCTGCCGCATCCTTGGCATGGCTCCGATCTCGCGGGCACTGCTCCCGCACCTCTCCAGGCGATGACGCGCGATCCCTCCACCGGCGGGGCGGCCGTGGCACCGCTGACGCTGGTCACCGAGGACGGCTTCCCGATCGCCGGCACCCGCTACAAGGCGCTCGGTGCCGCCACCAGCGTGGTGCTGGTGGCCCCCGCGACGGGAGTGCCGCAGCGGTTCTACGCGTCGTTCGCGCGCCGCCTCGCCGAGGCCGGCCACGACGTGCTCACCTGGGACTGGCGCGGCGTCGCCGAATCGCGGCATGGTGTCCCGACGTGCGATCCGCGGCTGTCGATGTCGGCGTGGGGTCAGGGAGACCTCGTTGCCGCGATCGACTGGGCCGACCGGCGGGCCGGCGCTCGACCGGTGATGCTGGTGGGCCATTCGTTCGGGGGCCAGGCGGCGGGACTCGCCCGCAACGCTTCGCGCCTCGATGCGCTGGTGCTGGTGGCGGCGCAGCACGGCTGGTGCGGCCACTGGCCGTGGCCCCGTCGCGCCGGGCTGGAACTGTTCTGGCGCATCGGCGTGCCGGCGATGGTCGCCTTGTGGGGCCGACTGCCGTCGTCGCGCATCGGACTTGGCGAGGACCTGCCGGCTGGCGTGGCGAGTGAATGGGCCCGCTGGTGCCGGCGCCGCGACTACCTCGGCGACTGGTCGGGCCATGGGCGGCTCGAGGCACCGATCCTCGCGTGGTCGTTCAGCGGTGACCCGATCGCTCCCCGTCGCGCCGTGGAGGCGCTCCTCGCCCAGTACTCCGCCGCGCCGGCGTTGGAGCATCGCCATGTCGAGGAAAGCGATCTCGGCCATTTCGGGTTCTTCCGCCACAACGCCGCACCGCGACTCTGGGACGACACGCTGACGTTCCTGGACCGGGTCAGCCGGGCGGCAGCCCCCGCACCCGCCGCGCCGGGCCATGCCTGATCCCGCGCCGGCACTCGAAGCGGTGGTCCTCGAGGGCAAGGTGGTGCGCCTCGAGCCGATGGTGGCGGATCATCTGGACGACCTCGCCTCGGTGGCGCTCGACCCCGACCTGTGGCGCCTGACCGTGAGCCATGTCGTCACGCGCGACGACCTGGCACGCTGGATGGCGGAGGCGATCGCCGAGCAACGCCACGGCACGGCCCTGCCGTTCGTGATCCGCGAGCGGGAGTACGGCCAGCTGGTCGGCGCCACGCGATTCGGTGCGTACGCCGCGCGCCATCGCCGGGTGGAGATCGGCTGGACGTGGGTCGCCGCGGCGTGGCAGCGCACGGCGGTCAACACCGAAGCGAAGCTGCTGCTGCTCCGCCACGCCTTCGAGTCGCTCGGGTTGCAGCGGGTCGAGTTCAAGACCGACGCGCTGAACATGCGGTCGCGCACCGCGATCCTGCGGCTGGGCGCCCGCGAGGAGGGGGTCCTGCGCAAGCACCAGGTCACCGACACCGGCCGGGTGCGGGACTCGGTGTACTTCGCGATCACCGACGAGGAGTGGCCTTCGGTTCGCCGGGCACTCGTGGAGCGGCTTGGCCGCCCGGCGGGCACCTGACGGTATATTCCACCGTCCCGGTGACGCATGCCATGACCGATACGGTGCCCGATCACGATTCCGGCGGAGCAGAGGAGCTGTTCCCGCAGCTCTACGCGGAGCTGCGCGAGATCGCCGACCGCCTGCTGCGCGGCGAGGTGACGGGGCACACCCTCCAGCCCACGGCGCTGGTGCACGAGGCGTGGTTCAAGCTCGCCGGCCCGCGCGCGCCGCGTCCGGTGGACCGGACGCACTTTCTCGCGCTGGCCGCGCGCGCGATGCGCCAGGTGCTGGTGGATCACGCCCGCCGCCGCCGCGCGCTGAAGCGCGGCGGCCCCGCGGTGGACCTCTCCATCGCCGACGATCGGCTCGGCTTCTCGATCCCGCTCGACGACCTGCTGTCGGTCGATGATGCCCTCACCCGGCTCGCCGAGAACAGCCCCCGACTCGCCCGGGTGGTGGAGCTGCGCTTCTTCGCCGGGCTGTCCGAGGACGAGACCGCGAAGGCGCTCGAGGTCACGTCGCGCACCGTGCAGCGCGACTGGGCCAAGGCGCGGGCGTGGCTGCACGCCGAGCTCGACCCCGACCCCGGCACCGACAGCTCGTGAGCGACGCGTCGCGCTGGGCACGCCTCGAGGCGTTGTTCGACGAGGCGGTGGAGCGTCCGGCGGCGGAGCGGCGTGCGTGGATCCGGCACGAGTGCGGCGACGACCCCGAGCTCGCCGCGCAGCTGGTGCGCATGCTCGATGCGCACGAGCGGACGGGGCCGCTCGACCGCCCCGCGATGGCCCGCCTCCCGGCCGAGGACGTGCGCGACCGCCTCGGGCGCGCGCTCGCCGACCGATACGTGATCGACGAGACGCTGGGCGCCGGTGGCATGGCGATGGTGTTCCGCGCCCACGAGCTCAAGCACGAGCGGTCGGTCGTCATCAAGGTGCTCCAGCCCGGACTCGCCGCGGCGATCGGCCCCGGCCGCTTCGCCGACGAGGTGCGCATCGCCGCACGGCTCGCCCATCCGCACATCCTCGGCCTGATCGACTCGGGCGAGGCCGACGGGCTGCTCTACTACGTGATGCCGTTCGTGGGCGGCCACTCGCTGCGCGACCGGCTCGACGAGCACGGCGCGATGCCGATCACGGCGGCGATCACCATCCTGCGCGACATCGCCGACGCGCTGAGCCACGCGCACGACGCGGGTGTGATCCACCGCGACCTCAAGCCGGAGAACGTGCTCTGCGTCGGCGATCATGCGTTCCTGATCGACTTCGGCGTCGCGAAGCTCGAGTCGGGCACGCGCGGACCCGTCCCCACCGACCCCGGGCTGGCCGTGGGCACGCCCGGCTACATGGCGCCGGAGCAGGCGGCGGGGCAGCCGGTGGACCACCGCGCCGACCTCTATGTGTGGGGGCTGCTCTCGCGCGAGATCCTCACCGGCCGGCGCGATCCGGGCGCCAGCATCGCCGAGCGCGACGACGTGCCGCGGACGCTGGTGGCGCTGGTGGATGCCGCGCTCGCGGTGGATCCCGCCGAGCGGCCGGTGTCGGCGCGGGTCCCCGGCTGGATGCGGGGGGCGCGGCCGCGGCG
>CALGOK010000086.1 GCA_937961295.1 uncultured Gemmatimonadota bacterium | reverse complement strand
TTCACCGGGCAGAAGCCCATCGCGCGATCGGCGGAAGCGTGGTGCCCGGGCGGCCGCACCGCGGCGAACGCGGCGCCGTGGGCCATGGCGTGCCGCACCGCGGCAGACACCGCCCCGGCGGCGCCGAGCACCGCCGGCCACGAGGCACGCGACAGCGGGGTTTCCTCGCCCGCCGGCTCGCCGCGGAAGGCGCGGGCCTCGACGCCGAGCACGAACTCGCGCGGATGCCGCAGGGTGAGGTAGTCCAGCTCGGCCGGGGCGGCCTCGATCGGCGTGAAGCGGCCATACTAGCGCAGCCGGCGCCACACTGCCGTGATCCGCGCGGGCTGCTCGGGATGGCCGGGATGGTGTTCGCAGGCCGCCGCGGTGAAGACCGCGGCCATCAGCGCACCGCGCGGCGCCGGCGGCGCAGCACGATCAGCGCCGCATTGTCGGGCAGCGCCGCGTCGGCCACCGTGCGCGACTCGTCGCGGAGCTCCGCCCCGTGGAACTTGAGCACGAATGCCGCCGGATCGTCCGGGATCCGCGCCGCCTCGAGCGCCGCGCGCTTCACGTCGGCCAGCGTCTGGCCGGGGTGCTTCGGGAGCGACACCTCATCCCACACATCGAGCACCGTCACGCGCAGCGTGCTCATGCCGGCGCTCCAGCGGGCGGCAGCGTGGCGAGGAATCGGTCGAGCGGCTGGTCGAAGAGCAGCGACGACCCGCGCACCCGGGTGCCGGCGTCGGTGGCTCGCACGGCGATCGCCACCTCCTCACCACCCTGCCCTCGCAACACGAGGTGACCCGGGCCGCGCTGCTCCGGAAACGCGGCGGTGAGGGGCACCCGCTCGCCGAAGAACTGCTCGGCGCGGTCGAGCACCTCGGCGGGCGGCAGGGAGGTCGTGGTTTCGTAGACCATGGTCAGTCGTCCTCGAGCAGCGTGGCGGTCGCCTCGCCCTGCCAGGGCACCGGCGGCCGGAAGAGGTCACGCAGCCGCGCCTTGCGACGCAGCACCAGCACCAGGTCGCCCGGCGGCGGATCGCTCACGCCGTCGAGCGCCACGAACGCCGGCAGCGAGGCCCCGGCGGGCGGGGCGACCCGGTAGCGGCGGCCGTGCCAGGCGAACTCCACCTCGCGCGGCAGCTCGCGCACCAGGCGGTCGAGGTACCAGTCGTCCTCGACATGATACACCCCCTCGGCCACCGCCTCGCCATCGAGGTGGAAGAGCGGGTCGAACGGCTCGCCGCGCTGCCGGGCGAATCCGTGCTCGGCGGCCCGGTCGAGTGCCTCGAGGTCGTCGCGCCTGGCGCGCCACTCCACGTGGTGGCGCAGCTCGTGGGTCAGCGTCTCCCAGGCCTGGTCGCGCCAGTCGAACTCCGCATCGAGGTCGGCCAGCGCGAGGAACGACCCGTGGTACAGCACCACCCGCGACTGCACCGCCTCGGGACCATCGCCCTGCAGCGGAAGCGGGATGCACTCGCCGAGGGTGAACACGTCGCCGTGCACCGGGTGGGGCACCGCCCGCGGCGACACCGTGACCTCGGTGACCCCGTCGAAGTAGTCGGCGGGGATCTCCTCGCACATCGCGCGCACCATCGCCTCGAAGGCGTCGGCCCGCATCGCGTCGCTACGCGGCGCCCAGCCGCTCCGCGATCCAGGCCGGAACCTGGTCGATCCCGATGCGCACCTGGGTGATCGCATCGCGCTCGCGGACGGTGACGGTGCGGTCCTGCAGCGTGTCGTGGTCGACGGTGAGGCACCACGGCGTGCCGACCTCGTCCTGGCGGCGGTAGCGGCGGCCGATCGCGCCGCCGTCGTCGTAGAATGCCGGCACCGTGCGCCGCAGGTCGTGGTACAGCCGCTCGGCCACCTCGGGGAGGCCGTCCTTCTTGGTGAGCGGCAGCACCGCGGCCTTGATCGGCGCGATGGTCGGGTGGAACCCGAGCACCACGCGCAGCTCACCCTCGACCGTCTCCTCGCGGTACGCGTCGGCGAGGAGCGTCAGCGTCACCCGGTCGGCGCCGGCCGATGTCTCGACCACGTACGGGAGGTAGCGCTCGTTGTTGAGTTGGTCGAAGTACTCCAGCTTCTTGCCGGAATACTCCTGGTGCCGGCCAAGATCGAAGTCGGTGCGGTTGTGCACCCCCTCGATCTCCTGCCAGCCGAACGGGAACTCGTACTCGATGTCGTAGGCGGCCTTGGCGTAGTGGGCCAGCTCCCCGGGGCCGTGCTGGTGCCAGCGCAGCTTCGACGGCGTGAGGCCGACGTCGCGGTGCCACTGCATGCGCAGCTCGCGCCACTGCTCGAACCACTCCTCGTCGGTGCCGGGCTTGACGAAGAACTGCATCTCCATCTGCTCGAACTCGCGGGTCCGGAAGATGAAGTTGCCCGGCGTGATCTCGTTGCGGAACGCCTTGCCGATCTGGGCGATCCCGAACGGCACCTTCTGGCGCGACGCGTTGAGGACGTTGAGGTAGTTGACGTAGATCCCCTGCGCCGTCTCGGGACGCAGGTACACCACGGCGGCCTGCTCCTCGACCGGGCCCCGGTGTCGCCGCTGCGCCCTGCTGCTGGACCGGCGCCATGAACGTCTTGAACGTCCGGTTGAACAGCCGCGGCTCGGTGAGGTCGCACGTGGAGTGCTCGCCCGGCGCCTTGCTCGGCTTCTGGGCGCAGCGCGCGTCGGCGAGCTTGTCGGCGCGGAAGCGCGCCTTGCAGGTGCGACAGTCGACCAGCGGGTCGGTGAACCCGCTCACGTGCCCCGAGGCCTCCCACACGCGCGGGTGCATCAGGATCGCCGCATCGATTCCCTCGATGTCGTCGCGCGCGTGGACCATCGCACGCCACCACCGGTCCTTGACATTGCGCTTCAGCTCCACGCCGAGGGGACCGTAGTCCCAGACCGAACCCAGTCCGCCGTAGACCTCGGAGGATTGGAACACGAAGCCCCGGCGCTTGGCCAGGGACACCAGCTTGTCCATCAGGGTCGGTTCAGGCATGGTCGGTCGGAGTGCGGGAAAGAAGGGCTGGAATCTAACCGGGGAGTTGAGGCGACGGTCGTTGGCCGTTGGTCGTTAGTCGTTGGGCGTGTGAGGCCCAACGCTGTCGGTCCCCGCGCCAGGAACCCGACGAACGCGACCCAACGTCCAACGACCAACGACTCACCTCTAGCATTCAATGATCTGATCCCGCCTTGTCCCCACGCTGACGTACCGGATCGGCGCCTCGGCGAGGTCCTGCAGCCGGTCCAGGTAGGCGCGGGCCGCGGGCGGCAGGTCGGCGAGCGCCCGCGCACCGGCGGTGCTCGCCTGCCAGCCCGGGAGCGTCTCGTAGACCGGCTCCACCCGGTCGAGCGCCTCGTTCACCACGTC
>CALGOK010000085.1 GCA_937961295.1 uncultured Gemmatimonadota bacterium | reverse complement strand
CGAAGCCGTCCATCTCGACGAGCAGCTGGTTGAGCGTCTGCTCGCGCTCGTCGTGCCCGCCGCCGAGCCCGGCACCGCGGTGGCGGCCCACGGCGTCGATCTCGTCGATGAAGATGATGCACGGCGCGTGCGCCTTGCCCTGCTCGAACAGGTCGCGCACCCGCGACGCGCCGACGCCCACGAACATCTCCACGAAGTCGGAGCCCGACATCGAGAAGAACGGCCGGCCGGCCTCGCCGGCCACCGCCTTGGCGAGCAGCGTCTTGCCGGTGCCGGGGGGGCCGACCAGCAGCGCGCCCTTGGGGAGCCGGCCACCGAGCTTGGTGAACTTCTGCGGGTCCTTGAGGAACTCGATCACTTCCTGCAGCTCGACCTTGGCCTCGTCGGCGCCCGCCACGTCGGCGAAGGTGAGCTTGGGCGTGTCGCCCGAGAGCAGCTTGGCCTTGGACTTCCCGAATGCGAACGCGCGGTTGCCGCCGGCCTGCAGTTGCCGGAACAGGTACCACCACAGGCCGATGATCACGATCCACGGCAGCGCCATGATCAGCAGGGCCGTGAGCCCCGAGCGCGACTCCTTGGCCTGGATCGTCACGCCCGCGGCCTCGAGCCGCTCGAGGATCGCCTCGGAGTTGGACACCGGCAGGAGCGTGGTGAAGATCTCGACCTGCTTGCCCTCGTGGCTCACCGCCGCACGGAACTCGCCGCGCAGCGACTTGCCGTCGATCACCTCGACCGCCTTGACGTTGCCGCCGTCGAGCTGGCGCGAGAACTCGGTGTAGGTGAACACCGCGGGCCCCTGCTTCGGCATCAGCTGGAACAGCGCGATGACCAGCACGGCCCCGAGCGCCCAGAGCGCGAGGGTCTTGCTGAGGTTGCCCCAGCCGGAGGCCGGGGGACGGGGCGGAGTGCGATCAGCCATCGATCAGTTCACCGATGAACGGGATATGTCGGTAATCCTCGGCGTGGTCGAGGCCGTAGCCCACGAGAAACGCCGGGGGTGCCGTGAAGCCGGTCCACTTGAGTTCGGGAATCGGCTCGGGCAGCAGCTTCTTGTCGAGCAGCGTGCAGATAGCCAGCGAGGCCGGCTGGCGCTGCCCCAGCGTCTCCACCAGGCGCTTCATGGTGCGCCCGCTGTCGACGATGTCCTCCACCAGCAGGATGTGCTTCCCCTTGAGCGGGGTCTCGGGATCGTAGAGCAGCCGCACCGTGCCGCTGGACACCGTGCCGCTGCCATACGACGACGCGACGAGGAAGTCGACGTGCAGCGGCCGGCCGATCTGGCGCACCAGGTCGCTCAGGAAGATGAAGCTCCCCTTGAGCAGCCCCAGCACCAGCAGCTCGCCGTCGGGATACGCCGCAGTGATCTCCGCACCGAGCTCGGCCACCCGCCCTGCGATGGTCTCCTCATCGAAGACGATGCGCAGGTCGTGGCCGCCGGCGCGGCGGCGCATCTCAGGCGAGATCGCACTCGACATGCAACGCTTCCTTTCCCGCCGGTGGCAGCCGTTCCCCTGACCGGCAGATGCCCGGCACCCACACGATGGTTGCGTCGTCGGCCACCACCACCGGCCACGACATGCGGCGACCCGCGGCCACCCGCGACTCCCGCAGGAGAACCGCCACCGAGCGCGAACCCGTTCCCCCAAGGGGACGAATCCGGTCTCCCGGCTGCCACGATCGGGCCTGGTACCGGCCCGGGGCCAGCGCCGTGGCGGCGTCCTGCCGACTCACCTGCCCCGCCGGCGCGGCCCGGCAGCGAAACCGGTGCGGCCCAGCCATCGCCTCACCCGCAGCCGGCAACTCGACCGGCGGAAACGCCACCGCGGCCGGCCGTCTGAGCAGCAGCCGGTCGAACGCCAGCTCGGCCTCGAGACCCGCCGCGAGCCGCACCCGGCGGCCGCTCCGCCCGCCCGCCAGCAGCGCCACGATGCGGGCCACGCGGCGGCGACCCAATGGGACGCCGAAGCGCCTCCCAAGTGCCGCCAGCACCGCGTGTTGCAACTCCGAACGATACCCCAGCAGGGGGGCCGCGGCAACGGAAACCCGGCCCCCCTCCACCTCCAGCTCCAGCGCCGCGAGCCGCTCCGGGAGGCTGTTCCACGCCCGGCGGTCGCGCGCGGCCTGGGCCGACAGCTCGAGGAGCCGCTCGCGGACGTTGTGGTCACGCGATTCCAGCAAGGGAAGGACCGTGGACCTCAGCCACGAGCGCAGGTGGCGCGCGTCGCGGTTGGCAGGGTCCTGCCACGCCGACAGGCCGTGGGCGGCGAGATGGGCCTGCAGGCTGGCGCGCGACAGCTCGAGGAGCGGACGAATCCACGGCCCGCGACGCGGGGCCATCCCCGCGAGTCCCGCGGGACCGCTCCCTCGCAACACGCGCAGCAGGACCGTCTCCACCTGGTCGTCAGCGTGATGCGCGAGGGCGACGCGCGACGCACCGATCTCGCTGCGCAGCACACGGAACGCCTCGCGCCTGGCGCGGCGCGCGGCCGTCTCGCTCGCGTCCGGTCCGAGTGCGAGCCGGCGCACGTGACACACGAGTCCGTATCCCTCGGCGAGGTGCTCGACACTGTCGCTCACTCGCCGGCTCGCCGGATCAATGCCGTGATCGACATGGACCACCTCGAGCGGCCGCTGGTGCCGCTCCCGGCCGCGCCAGCAGAGGTCGAGCATGGCAACGGAATCGGGGCCGCCGGACACCGCCAGCAGCACCACCTCACCCGGCGGCGAGAGCCTTGCCAGCCGGGCCGCGACCGTCGCGACCAGGTCGTCGCTCACGGCGCGGACTCGCCCGACTCGTCGGGCTCCATGTGCACCAGCACGTTCTCGACCGACGGGATGGCGGTGCGGATCGCCGTCTTCACGATGCCACCCAGCAGGTGTGCATCATGGAGCGTGAGCATCGGATCGGCATGCACATGCAGGTCCACCAGGAACCGGGTGCCGACCTTCCGCGCGAGGAGCTTCTCGGTCCGGCGCACGCCGGGCACCGCCTCGGCGACGTCGCGCACCCGCGCGACCAGCGCCGCGTCGGGCGCGCCATCCATGAGCTCGTGCACCGCGGGCCGCACGATCCGCCAGCCGTTGGCCGCGATGATCACCGCGGCGACCAGCGCGGCGCCGTCGTCGGCCCACCCCCACCCTTCCCCGCCGAGCACCGCCATCGCGATCCCGACGAACGCCGCGAACGAGGATAGTGCATCCGCGCGATGGTGCCACGCATCGGCCATCACCGCGGTGCTGCCGAGGGCGTCGCTCACCCGAAGCACGCGGCGGAAGAGGAATTCCTTGGTGACGATCACCGTGGCGAGGATCGCGAGGGTCCACGCGGCGGGCGGCTCGCCAGGCGACAGCACGCCGCGCACCCCCTGCACCGCAATCCCCACTGCCGCGGCCAGCAGCAGCGCCCCGACCGCCGCCGCGGCCAGCGGCTCTGCCTTGCCGTGTCCGTAGGGATGGTCGGCGTCGGCGCCCTGCGACGAGACGCGCAGGCCGCCCCACACCACGGCGGAGCCGAGGATGTCGGCCAGCGACTCCACGGCATCGGCCACCAGCGCAAAGGAGTGGCCGAGCACGCCGGCCACTCCCTTGACGATCGCCAGCGCGGCGTTGGCCAGGACGCCGAGCCGCGCGGCTCGAAGTCCCGACGCCAGCCGCGACGACGGTTCACTCATCGGTCTGCCGTGCCGCGGGCAACCAGCGATCGAACAGCTCGAGGATGCGGCGGTACTCGTCGGTCCACGAGTCGGGCCGCACGAAGCCGTGGTCCTCCACCGGATAGAGCGCCATCTCCCAGCGCTCCTTGCCGAGCTCGATCAGCCGCTGGGTGAGCCGGACCACGTCCTGGAAGTGGACGTTGGTGTCGATCATCCCGTGCGCAATGAGGAGCGGGTCCTCGAGCCCCTCGGCGAAGAAGATCGGCGACGACCGGCGATAGGCCGTGGAGTCGTCCTGCGGCTCGTTGAGGATCCGCGCGGTGTAGCCGTGGTTGTAGTGCGCCCAATCGGTGACCGAACGGAGCGCCGCCCCGGCGCCGAAGTACTCGGCGCGCGTGAACAGCGCCATCAGGGTGATGAAGCCGCCGTACGACCCGCCGTAGATGCCGACCCGGTCGCCCGGAATCCCCATCGTGGCGGTGAGCCACCTCGACGCGTCGACATAGTCCTCGAGGTCGCGCCCGCCCATGTGGCGGTAGATCGCGGTGCGCCAGTCCCTGCCGTAGCCGTCGGAGCCGCGGTAGTCGAGGTCGAGCACCACGTAGCCCTTCGCGGCCAGCAGGTGATGGAACTGGTACTCACGATAGTACGTGGACCACCAGTGATGGACGTTGTGCAGGTACCCGGCCCCGTGCACGAACAGCACGGCCGCCCCGTTGGGCCGCGCCCCCACCTGCTCCGGCCGGTAGATCCGCGCCGGCACCTCGACCCCGTCGCTCGCCGGGATCATCACGATCTCGGGATCGAGCCACGGGTGCGTGCGCCACGTCGCGGTGGGCGACGTGGTGAGCCGGACCATCGGCGCGCCGGGGCGCGCGTCCATGAGGTAGAGTTCCGGCGGCGTGTTGCCGGTGCTGTGGATGTTGGCCAGCCGGCGGCGGTCGGGTGACGGCTCCACCTCGTGCTTCCCGCGGACCGTGGTGTGGCGCACCTTGCCGCTGCCGTCGAGCGCCATGGTGTAGTGGTGCTGCTCGAACGGCGACCCTTCGCTGGTGATCAGCTCGAACCGCGCCCGGTCGGGCGAGAGCGCCGCCGAGCGCACTTCCCACTCGCCGCTGGTGAGCGCACGCTTGACGCCGTCGGGACCGATCACGTACAGGTGCGCGTAGCCCGTCGACTCGTCCACGAACCACGCCCCGCGATCGCCGGGCAGCCATCCGCCGCAGAACCCGCACGGCCCACCCACCCATGCCGTGTCGACGTGGACGTTGATCGGCTCGGCACGGATCGAGTCGAGCACGATCCGCGAGATCACGCGTCGGGTGTAGTCGCGCGAGTCGGCGATCACCAGCGCGGCAGTCCCGGCGTCATTCCACCCCCAGTCGCTGAGCGAGCCGTACGTGTCGCTCGAGTCGTCCGGCATCGGCCGCACCCAGGTCACCGCCCCGGTGGCGAGCTCGAGCACGCCGACGCGCTGCTTCCCCTGGCTGTCACCCACCTTGCTGCGCGCAGTGATGTCCTCGGTGAACCCCGAGGCGCTCACGAAGCGCGGCACGATGGTGGCCTTGGGTTCCGGGCTCGCGGCGAGCGAGGTGATGAGCAGCGCGTGCGTCCCGGTGGGCGACGGCTCGACGGTGCGCACCCGCCAGTCGCGGCCGAGCCACACCGTGGGGATCGCCAGCGAATCGCGCCGCGCCCGCTCGGCCTGCTGGAGCGAGTCGCGCCGGGCGTCGTCGCGGATCACCGCGAAGAGGTCGAGCTGGTCGCGCTCGAGGGCGCGCCGCTGGGCCGGGGTGCGCCGGCCGGTGTCGGGGGCGGTGCCGGTGCGCAGGTCGGTGAGCTGCTCCACCGCGCCATCGGCGAGCCGCAGGGCGAAGAGGTTGCTCCCCTCGCGATAGAACAACCGCGTCTCGTCGCGCGAGAGTCCCGCCACCTGCTCGCCGGCGGTGGTGCGCGTGAGTCGGCGCAGCGCACCCGACGGCAGGGCGACCGCGTACAGGTCGCCGCCGCTCGACACGTAGCGCGTGCGCCCGTCGCGCGTGCGGATGCCGCTCGCCAGCGCGGGCGCGATCGCCTCGGCCGCGGCCTCGCTGAGCGCTTCCGGCGTGGCACCCGCCTGCGCCCGCACCCGGTACGGCTTCGCGTTCTCGCGCCAGTCGGTGCCCGGCGGCAGCCAGGAGAAGTGGATCCACTCGCCGTCGGGCGTCCAGCGCACCTGCGAGGGCTCGCGGCCGACCGTCTCCGGGCCGCGCATGATGGTCGGGATGTCGAGCGTGAACCGTTCCTGCGCCGCGAGGGCGGACGGCACGACGAGGGCGATCGTCAGGGCGACAAGCGGGCGCGACGCCATCCAGGCTCCGAAGTGCGGGTGTAGGCGATCCGGTCGTGCAGGCGGTCAGGGCGTCCCTGCCAGAACTCCACTTCGTCAGGCACCAGGCGAAAGCCGCCCCAGTGCGGCGGCAGCGCGATCTCCCTCCCGGCCCAGGTGCGCGCCTGCTCGTCCACCATCGCCTCGAGAGCGGCGCGATCGGGAATCTCGCTGCTCTGCACCGAGGCCCACGCACCGATGCGGGAGCCCTCCGGGCGGGTGCGGAAATACGCCTCGCTGGCGGCCCCATCCAGGCGGGTGACCCGGCCGGCGAGCCGCACCTGTCGCTCGAGCGGTTCCCACCAGAACACCAGGGCCGCGCACGGATTCACGTCGAGCTCGCGCCCCTTGCGGGAGCGGTAGTCGGTGAAGAACACGAATCCGTCCCCGTCGATGCCCTTGAGGAGCACCACCCGGGCACTCGGCCTTCCCTCGGCGTCCGCGGTGGCCAGCGTCATGGCGTTCGGCTCGGCGACACCGGCCGCGGTCGCCTCGGCGAACCACTGCTCGAACTGCCGGAACGGATCGTCGGCCACCGACGCCTCGTCCAGCGCTGCCCGGCGATACTCGCGCCGCAGCTCGGCGAGATCCATCAGTCGAGCTCCCGGGTGCGGTGCTCCTCGCGCGCGATGCTGAAGCCGCGTGCCAGGTAGTTCGGAAGTGCTGCGGGTCCATCGAGCGTGCAGGTGTTCAGCACCACGCGGCGCGGACCGAGCGCCCATGCCCGCTCCACCGCACGGGTCAGCAGCCAGCCGCCGATCCCGCGGCCGATGTGCGTGGGTGCGAGGCCGAAGTAATGGATCGCGATGTCCTGCTCCTGGCGCGCCAGCTGGAAGTAGCCGGCCACCGACTCGCCATCGCGCGCCACCCACACCTCGCCGGCCTCGCGGTCGAGCAAGTCACGCCAGCCATCGTCATCGAGGTCGCGGCGATCGGTCCAGTGCCACGGACCACCCACCAGCGCGTAGCAGGCGCGCGCCGCCGCGGGGGCGTCGTCAGGATCTACGCGACGGAGCCGGATGCCGGGCGCCTCGCTGGTCGATGGCCGGAGCTGGTCCGGCGACCCCATCTCGAGGTGATGCACCACCACCTCCACCTGGCGGGTCATGCCGGCAGCACCACGCCGCGGCACGGCCCGAACCCGATCGGCGGACGACCCGTTGCCGTCGCACGACCCACGAGCGCCACCTCGTCGCCGTCCTCGAGGAAGCGACGGGTGGTGCCGTCGGGAAGCGCCAGTGGCTCGGCCCCGCGCCAGGTGCGCTCCAGCAGGCAGCCGCGGGCGTCCGGCGCCGGCCCGCTCACCGTGCCGGTCCCCAGCAGGTCGCCGGGCTGCAGCACGCACCCGTTGGACGCATGGTGGGTCACCAGCTGCGCCGGTGACCAGTACATCGCCTCCGCGAACTGTGCGCTGGACACCCGAAACGGATCATCACTGCGCTCGCGCATCGCTGCGGTGCGCAGCTCCACCTCGAGCGTCAGCGCCCAGGTGTGGTCGTCCGGTACGCGGAGATAGTCGAGCGGCGCCGGATCTCCCTCGGGCCGCGGCGGCATCGGCACGCGATACGGGCGGAGCGCATCGGTCGTCACGATCCACGGCGAGATCGTCGTGGCGAAGTTCTTGGCGAGGAACGGACCGAGCGGCTGGTACTCCCATGCTTGCATGTCCCTGGCCGACCAGTCGTTGAGCAGCACCACCCCGAAGATCCGCTCGGCAGCAGTCGCCGCCGGCACCGGCTCACCAAGCCGGTTGGCGCCGCCGATCACGAGGCCGAGCTCGAGCTCGTAGTCGAGCGATCGCGACGGACCCACCGTCGGCACGTCGGCATCGGGGGGCCGCACCTGGCCGCGCGGACGGCGCACCGCGACGCCCGACGGCACCAGCGTGGAGGACCGGCCGTGATATCCGATCGGCACCCACTTGTAGTTGGGCAGCAGCGGGTTGTCGGGCCGGAACATCGAGCCGACATTCGTCGCGTGATGCACCGAGGCATAGAAGTCGGTGTAGTCGCCACAGTGGAACGGCAGCTCGAAGTCGAGCCCTGCGATCGGCCGCAGCGCCGGCTCGAGACGCTCGCGCCATCCAGCGTCACTGAGCGCGTCGCTCAGTGCGACGCGTACCGCCCGCCACACCTCCGGCCGCTCCAGCATGAAGAGGTTGAGGAACGGCAGCGAGAAGTCGGTGACCGTGAGCGGGAGGTCGTGCCCCCACCCCTGCTCCTGCGCCGCGGCGAGCAGCAGCGCCTGATCGCCGATCGCGACCACGGCCCCCTCGTCGCACGCGGCGAACGGCAGGTTCTGGATCGGGAACTCGGGATGCCCATCGGCTCCGGGGACCCACGAGGAGCGCGACGGGTCGTGGCTGCGATCGAGCGCGTCGGTCATCGCCCCACCCCTGCCGCCAGCTCGTCGACCGGCTCGCGGAACGAGCACGACCCGAATCCGCGGAACCCCTCGAGGCGAGTCGCCTCGAGATCGTCCATTCCCACCGCCTCGTCGCGCCATGCCAGCCCGTCCGGCGTGAACCGGAACGCGGCCGGATCGTTCTCCTCGAGGATCATCTGTGCCACCTCGCCTTCGGCACCGGCCCGGAGCACCGCCGTGGCCATGAGCAGGTTCACGAATCCGTACATGCGGTGCCGCGGGCTGTCGGGTGCATAGGTCAGCGGATACGTGCCACGCCACGGATGATGCAGCCCGGCGGTCGCCTTGAACGGCAAGCCGATCCGGGTCGCCGCCATCAGGAAGCGGGCGAGCTGGCGGGGCGAGGGGAATGCGTCGGCCGTGGGCCCGGCGGTGCCGGTCTTGGCGTAGG
>CALGOK010000084.1 GCA_937961295.1 uncultured Gemmatimonadota bacterium | reverse complement strand
CAAAGATATGTCCCTCAAACCGGCCAAGCAGGACACGCTCTTCAACTATAGTAAAAAATATGGCGGAAGAGGAGGGATTCGAACCCACGATGGGCGTGAACCCATGCCGGTTTTCAAGACCGGTGCATTCAACCACTCTGCCACCGCGCCCGGACGGGGGGAAAGGTAACGGGTGACGGGGGACGGGTGACGGGTGACGGGTGACGGGTGACGGGGGACGGGGGACGGGGGGTTACCGGCCCGGCCGGCTCGCTGCACTATTTGGCCCGATGCCGCCTCACGCCCTCGCCGCCACCACCGACCCGGTCTCGCAGGCGATCGTGGGGGCGACGCTCGTCCTCCTGTTCGTGCTGCTCACGCTCGAGAAGGCGCACCGGGTGCTGGTGGCCCTCGGCGCGGTGTCGCTGCTCTGGGCGATCAGCTACCTCACGCCGTGGCGGCTGCTGAGTTTCGAGGCGGCCCACGCGGCGCTCGACCTCAACGTCCTGCTGCTGCTGGCCGGGATGATGGCGGTCGTCGGCGTGCTCAAGGCGACCGGGGTGTTCGAGTGGGCGGTGGGGCGGCTGCTGGGGGACCGCGCCACCGGGGCTGCCACGATCCTCTCGCTGCTGATCTGGGCCACCGGCATGGCGTCGGCGTTCCTCGACAACGTCACCACCGTCATCTTCGTGACCCCCATCGCGTGGGGGATGGCGCAACGCCTCCGGGTCGACGCGAGCGTGTTCATCCTGCCGGTGATCATGGCCGCCAACATCGGCGGTGCCGCGACGCTGATCGGGGACCCGCCCAACATCATGGTCGGCTCCGCCGCGGGGCTGTCGTTCACCGCGTTCCTGGTCACCGTCGCGCCGCCGGTGCTGGTGATGATGGCGCTGCTCGACAGGCTGATGCGCTGGCGATTTCGCGGAGCGCTCGCGGCGGTGACCGGGGAACCGGTCGACGGTGGCGAGGAGGCGCGCATCACCGATCCGCGGTTGCTGCGCGGCATGCTCTGGATCAGCGGCGGCATCCTGCTCGGCTTCCTCACCCACGGCTTCACCGGGATGCCCGCCGCCGTGCCCGCGGTGATCGGGGCCGCGGCGGCGCTGGTGCTCCAGGACACCCTCTACCTGCGCACCCACCGGCCGTCGCTCGAGGAGCGGCGCCACGGCATCCTCGGCATCCTGGAGCACGAGATCGAGTGGCCGACGCTGGTGTTCTTCGCGCTGCTCTTCATGGTGGTGGGCGCCGCGGTCGACACCGGCGTGATCGGCACGCTCGCGGCGGGACTGCGCACCGCGATCGTCTCCGGCAGTGCCACGCTGGGGCTGGGCGAGACGGGAACGCTGCTGTTCGCGGCGATCCTGATCCTCTGGGTCGCCGGCATCCTGTCGGCGCTGGTGGACAACATCCCGTTCGTGGCGGTGAGCATCCCGATCATCGCCGACCTGAGCGGCACCCTCGCCGCAGATTCGTCGGTGCTCTGGTGGGCGCTGGCGCTCGGCGCGTGCCTCGGCGGCAACGGCACGCCGATCGGCGCCTCCGCCAATGTCACCACCCTCGATCTCGCCGCGCGTCGCGGGTTGCGGATCACCTTCCGCGAGTATCTCGGCGTCGGCGTGCCGGTGCTGCTGGTGACGCTGACGGTGGCCACCGGCTGGCTGGTGGCGTACGTGCGGCTGGGCAACGCGATGGCGGCGGGAGCTGCGGTGATCGTCGCCGGGATCGTCCTGGCCGGGCGGTGGCTGCGGCGATGACGGAGATCGGAGACCGGAGATCAGAGATCGTAGGATGTGTATGCAGTTCGTAGCTCGCTTCCCTCCTATCTCTGATCTCCGGTCTCCGATCTCCGCCGTCTAGAACGTCAGGGCCAGGATCACCCCCCCCGGCCCCACCGCCCAGGCGCGGCGTCCGTGCGCCGCGACACTCCAGAACGCCCGCGGGTCGAGGGTGGTCCAGCTCTCGCCGGCATCGCGGGTGAGGAAGAGGCCGCCGGGGCTCGCCGCCACGGCGGTGCCGACGGCGGCCCCCGGCACCCAGGCCACGCCGAAGATCGCTCCGGGACGCGGCGGGCGGTTGCGCGTCACCCACGTCTCGCCGCCGTCCACGGTGACCGCGACCACCGCGGCGGAACTGTCGGCATTGTAGTTGGCGATGTCGCCGCCCACGGCGATGCCCACGAGCGGATCACGGAAATCCACGGCGGTGTTCCCGGCCGCCTCACCCGTGACGATCGGCGTGGCGAATACGCGCCACGTCGCGCCGGCATCGCGAGAGCGGAAGATCCGAGCGCCGGGGGCGCCGAGCGCGATCCAGCCGTCGCGCGAGCCGAACGAAGCCACGCACGCGCCGCTCGCGGCGAAGGCGCCTTCACCCTCGAGCGGTGCGGGGACGGCGCCCTGGGGCAGCAGTTGCCACGTCGCGCCGGCGTCGGTGGTGCGCAGGATGTTGGTCCGTCCGTGCGAGGCATCGGAGTAGGCCACCCCGGTGCCGCCATCGAAGAACGTCAGGCAGTCGTAGAAGGCGGCGCTGTCCGCGTTCAGGAACTGGCGCACCCAGGTGATCCCGCCATCACGGGTGTGGTAGATCTGCGACTGCGCGCCGGGTCCCGCGCTCAGGGCCCACGCGACATCCGCCGACCGGGCGTGAATGTCGCGGAACTGCAAGGCCTCCGCGCCGGCGACGGGGCGGGGGTGCCAGGTCGCGCCGCCGTCGGTGGAGCGCAGCACGGTGCCGCGATGGCCGCTGGCCCAGACCACCGCCTCGTCCACCGGGCTCACCGCCTGCAGCAGTGCGGTGGTGCCCGATGGCGCGTCGAGGACCTGCTGGGCGGAGAGCGGCGGCGTGATCGTCCCGAGGGCGATGATCGTCACGAAACGGCGAAGCATGCACGAGCTCCCGTGGCGAGGGTCCCGGCAATCTAGTCCCGGCCCCGACTTCTCAGGACTCCCGGTTCGGCAGTACCTTCCTCGACCTCCCATGCTCCTCGTTCTCCTGGTCGTCGTCGGGTATCTCGCCGCGCGCTTTGCCGTGGACTGGCTCGCGCGCCACGCGCTCGTCGTGTCCGGCGCGGAGTACCTCGTGCTGGGGCTGCTGCTCGGGCCGCGCGGCACCGGGCTGCTCGGTGCCGAGGCGCTGGAGGGCTTGAAGCCGTTCTTCACGCTGGCGATCGGCTGGATGGGGGCCGCGGTCGGCTTCCGGTTCTGGCTCCCGGTGCTGACTCGGACGCCGGGGGTGCTCTACCGGCTGGCGTTCACCGAGTCGCTGCTCACCGCCGTCCTGGTGGGTGGCGGCGCATGGGTGCTACTGGTCGACGGCGGAGGGCTCTCGGCATTCGAGGCCACGCTGCCGGCCGCGATCCTCGCCGCGGTGGCGGTGGCGTCGTCGCTGCAGGGCGCGCGGATCGCCGCCAAGAGCCTCGGTCGCCGCAACCTCGCCGTGCGCCAGCTCGAGGTGGCCGCGGCCATCGACGCGCTGGTCGCGGTCAGCATCGTCTCGGCGGTGCTGGCGCTGTTCCACGCGCCGGTCAACCTCATCCCGCGCGAACCGACGCCCACGGAGTGGGTGGTGATCGCGCTGGCCGTGGGGCTGGTGGGCGGCTGGCTCTTCCACCTCTTCCTCGGCGATGAGCGCTCCCCCGACCGGCTGTTCATCGCGGTGGCCGGCGCCGTGGTGCTCACCACCGGTGCTGCCAACTACGTCGGGATGAGCGCGCTGCTGCCCGGCTTCCTCCTCGGATTCATCCTCGTCAACACCACCCGGCAGCGCGAGGTGGTGGGTGAGATGCTCGACAAGGTCGACCGTCCGCTCTACTTCCTGATGCTGGTCTGTGCGGGTGCGCTCTGGGCGCCCGCGGCGACCGACGTGTTCGTGCCCGTGCTGGCATTCCTGGCGCTGCGCTTCGTGGGGAAGGTCGGCGGCGCCTGGATCGGGGCGCGGGTGAACGGCGTGGTGAGCGCCTTCGGCAATCGCTGGGGCTTCGCGCTGCTGGGGCAGGGTGGTCTCGCGATCGCGATTGCGCTGGACTATTCCCTCTCGCCGACGGCCCAGCTGCCCAACCTGGTGTTCACCGCGGCGCTCTGCTCGGTGCTGCTCACCGACCTCTTCTCCGCGCGCCTGGCGCGCGACGTGGTCGCGTCGCTTCCCGAGGACGTCCAGCTGCCGTCGTCGGTGGCGCCATCCGAAGGGCAGGGCGGCTAGCCGATGCGGCGCATCATCGTCCTCGCGCTGCTGTTCGGGGCGATGCGGCTGATCGAGCCGCTCGGCCGCGCCGGTGGCGCGCCCGATGCCCTGCTCACCTTCGGGTTCCTGATCCTGGTGGCGTACGCGGCCGGTGAGCTGTCCGAGCGGTTCCGGCAGCCGAAGCTGGTGGGTTACCTCGTCGCCGGGGTGCTGGCCGGACCGACGGTGCTCGCGTCGGTGACCGCCGAGGCGGCGGCCCAGCTGGAGCCCGTGAGCGACCTGGCCATCGCGCTGATTGCGTTCCTGGCCGGCGCGGAGCTCGACCTCGAGGAAGTGAAGCGCCGGGGCCTCACGCTGCTGCGGCTGACGGTGGTCGAGCTCGGGATCGCGACACTGGCGCTGTTCGGCGCGGCGATGGCGATGCGGCAGTGGATCCCGTTCCTGGCCGACGCCGA
Source organism: uncultured Gemmatimonadota bacterium (assembly GCA_937961295.1). Classification (GTDB taxonomy): domain Bacteria; phylum Gemmatimonadota; class Gemmatimonadetes; order Gemmatimonadales; family GWC2-71-9; genus Palsa-1233. The sequence goes on along the minus strand of CALGOK010000084.1, from coordinate 1,823 downwards.
CATGCAGCGCGCGATCCTCTTCGCCGGGTTGTTCGCGCTGATCGCCGTGATGCACTCGCCGGCCATCGTGATGGCGATCCTCACCGAGACGCGCGCGTCGGGGCCCGCGGCCCGGGCGACGCTCGCGGTGGTGCTGCTCTCCGAGGTGGTGGTCGTGCTGGCGTTCTCGCTGCTGCTCGGCGTGGTGCAGCAGCTGCTGCCGGGGGCGGCCGAGCCGAGCGGCGGGGTGGCGCTGATCATCTGGGAGATCGCCGGGTCGGTCCCGATCGGCATCGCGCTCGGCGTGGGCGTGGCCCTGGCGCTCCGCGTGGTGCACGAGGACCGGGTGATCTTCGCGCTGCTGGCCGCGCTGCTCGGCCAGCAGGTGGCCCACCTGCTGCACGTGGAGGTGCTGATCACGCTGCTCGTGGCCGGATTCGTCGCGGTGAACGTGGCGCGCGGCGACGACGGCCCCGAACTGCGCCACGCCATGGAGCGCTCGGCGACGCCGGTGTTCGTGGTGTTCTTCGCGCTGGCCGGCGTGGCGATCGACGTCCCCGCAGCCTGGCAGCTCGCGCCGGTGGTGGTCCCGCTGGTGCTGATCCGGATCGTCGCGCTGGCGATCGGGGTCCGGCTCGGGTCGGGCGGGCTCGAGCTGGGTGCGGTGCAGCGCCGGGCGCTCTGGCAGGGACTCGTGGCGCAGGCCGGGGTCGCGATCGGCCTGGTGGCGATCGTGGCCGAGGCGTATCCGGAGGCCGGCGCCTCGATGCGCGCGCTGGCGCTGGCGATCATCGCCGTCAACGGCACCGTCGGCCCGATCCTGTTCCGCCGCGGCCTCGAGGCGGCGGACGAAAAGGACAAGGGCGGCCGCGAGGCCGCCCCGTCCACCGCCGCTTCCGACGGGCCTACGGGTCGAGGTTGCGGCACACCGCCTTGGTGATGCTGTCGGGTCGGGCGGCCGCGGCCGTGTCGCCCCGCGCGAGCAGCAGGTCGGCGTATCCCCCGTACACCAGGTAGTAGAGCCGCAGGATCGAGTCCGACGGCTTGTCCACCCAGCCGGCGGGCCGCTCGCGCGTGGCGGCCTCGGAGCGGTACACCCGGGTGAGCAGCTGGTGGGTGCGCTCGAGGTCGACGAACCCCATCCCGTCGGAGTACACCACGCGCTCCCCGTCGGGCCGGACCGGCGCCGGGAAGAGCTTCCGCACCATCCCCTGCGACACCAGGTACGGCGTGAGGCCGAGCATCGCGTCGGGATAGCCGCCGTCGCTCCACGAGAAGAAGATCGGTCGCTTGCCCAGGTTGTCGCGGATCAGCAGCACGGTGGCGAGGTCGCTGCGCGTGAGGTACTGCTCGCCGAACCGGATCACCAGCGAGTCGAACGCGATGGCCCCCTCGGGTGCGGGCATCAGCTCGGGGAGCAGGTCGATCGAGTCGAGCGGCATGTTGAGGACCGGCGTGGTGGGCCGGGTCCATCCCTGCGGCGGCGCATCGCCGAGCGGCCGGCCGGCCTCGTCGGTGCCCGGCCGCCAGATCGCCGCCGCGGTGGCGGGGTTGAAGTTGTCCGGCTCGCGGCGCCGGATCTGCCGCAGGTGCCAGTCGGTGTTCATCAGCGAGAGGTTCGCCAGCGTGACGTCGCGACGGACACCGAGCACCTCCTGTGCGAACCACAGCGGGAAGGTGTCGTTGTCGCCGGCGGTGATCAGGATCCCGTAGGGCTCCACCGACTCGAGGATGTCCACCGCGAAGTCGCGCGCCAGCGGCTCGGCGTCGCGCGGCGCGGGCACCCGGCTGCCGCGCAGCGGCGCCAGCGCCCGCGGCACGCCCCGCGTGGACACCGCCTGCCG
>CALGOK010000083.1 GCA_937961295.1 uncultured Gemmatimonadota bacterium | reverse complement strand
ATCTCCTTGGCCTTGGCACCGGCCTCGGCGCCGACCGCGGCGATGGTGATCAGGCCGCTGTCGTCGATGTTGACCTTGGCGCCCGAGGCGTCCTGGATGCCGCGGATGGTCTTGCCCTTCGGCCCGATCACGTCGCCGATCTTGTCCGGCTTGATCTGGACGGTGATGATGCGCGGCGCCCACGGCGACATCTCGGCGCGGTGCGTGCCGAGCACCTTGTTCATCTCGCCGAGGATGTGCATCCGGCCCTTGTTGGCCTTCTCGAGCGCTTCCTTCATGATGTCGAGCGAGAGCCCCTCGATCTTGATGTCCATCTGGATCGAGGTGATCCCCTCGGCGGTGCCGGCCACCTTGAAGTCCATGTCGCCGAGGTGGTCCTCGGTGCCCAGGATGTCGGTGAGGACCGCGACCTTCTTCCCTTCCTTGATCAGCCCCATCGCCACGCCGGCGCACGGCGCCTTCATCGGCACGCCGCCATCCATCAGCGCCAGCGAGCCGCCGCAGACGGTGGCCATCGACGACGACCCGTTCGACTCGAGGATCTCCGAGACGATGCGGATCGTGTAGGGGAAGTCGGCCATCGCCGGGAGCAGCGGGTGCAGCGCCCGCTCGGCCAGCGCGCCGTGGCCGATCTCGCGCCGCGAGGTGCCCCGGATCGGGCGGACCTCGCCGGTCGAGAACGGCGGGAAGTTGTAGTGCAGCATGAACGACTTGGTCGACTCGCCGGCCACCTCGATCGAGTCGATCCGCTGCTCGTCGTCGGCGGTGCCGAGGGTCACGGCCACCAGCGCCTGCGTCTCGCCGCGCTGGAACATCGCCGAGCCGTGGACGCGCGGCAGCACGCCAGCCTCCACCACGATCGGGCGCACGGTGTCGAGGTCGCGGCCGTCGATGCGCTCGCCCTTGTCGAGGATCTGCTTGCGCATGGTGCGGTACTCGATGTCCTCGAGCTCCGCCTTGATCTCCTTGGCGCCCTCGGGATACGTCTCGGCGAGCTGCGCCAGGACCTCGTCGCGGATCGCGGCGACGCCGGCGGCGCGGCCGGCCTTCTCCTTGCCGCTCATCGCCTTGGCCATGCCGCCCTCGGCGAGCTTGCGCACGGCGGCGACCAGCTCGTCGTTGGTGGCCGGCTTCTCGTAGGCCATCTTGGCCTTGCCGACCTTCTTGACCATGTCGGCGATCATCCCGACCTGCTCCTTGATCCCCACCTGGGCGACCTTGAGCCCCTCGAGCACCTCGGCCTCGCTCACCTCGAGCGCGCCGCCCTCGACCATCATGATCGAGTCGGCCAGGCCGGAGACGACCAGGTCGAGGCTCGAGAACTCGAGCTGCTGGAAGGTCGGGTTGAGGATCCAGTTGCCGTCGACCTTGCCGACGCGCGCGGCGGCGATCGGCCCGTTCCACGGGATGTTCGAGATCGCCAGCGCGGCCGAGGCGGCCAGCACGCCGAGGACGTCGGACTCGTTCTCCTGGTCGGTGCTCAGCACCGTCACGAACACCTGCACCTCGTGCCGGAAGCCCTCGGGGAACAGCGGCCGGATCGACCGGTCGATGATCCGCGCCGAGAGGATCTCGTCGTCGGACGGGCGCCCCTCGCGCTTGAGGAAGCCGCCGGGGATCTTGCCCGCGGCGTACTGCTTCTCGCGATACTCGACGGTGAGGGGGAAGAACGGCAGGTGGGTGACGTTGGGCGAGACCGTCACGGCGGCGAGGACGACGGTCTCCCCGAACTGGACGAGGACGCTGCCGGCGGCCTGCTTGGCGAGGCGCCCGGTCTCGATGACCAGCGGGCGACCCGCGAACTCGGTTTCGATGCGATGCACTGTCATTCCTTCATGGGAGCACCCTGAATGGCAACGGCGCCCCACGGTGCTCTCGTGGGGCGCCAGGCAGCATCAATCGTGCTCAGTTGCGCAGGCCGAGCTCGGCGATCAGGGCACGGTAGCCCTCGAGATCGCGGCTCTTGAGGTAGTTGAGGAGCCGGCGCCGCGTCCCGACCATCTTGAGCAGGCCCCGCCGCGAATGATGATCCTTCGCGTGGGTCTTGAAGTGGTCGGTGAGGGAGTTGATCCGCTCCGTGAGGAGCGCCACCTGCAGCTTGGTCGAGCCGGTGTCGGTGGCGTGGGCACGGTGCTTCTCGATGACGGGCTGCTTCGCGATCATCCTCGGTCCTGCCTGGGGTTCTGAGACTGCTGCGTGGTCGTTGGTCCGCTTCGATTCTAGCCCCCAAGAATAGCCACCGCACCGGCTTACGGCAAGCGGGGGGCTCGGGCGACAGCGCGAGGGGCGAGGGGGGAGGGGCGGTCTCCAAGTGTGTTATCGCGAATTGATTATTGACAATCTGCCGCCGGCCCTCGCCGCCCCTCGCCCTTCGCCCCTCGCTTCGTCGCTACATCCCCAGCACCCGCCGGATGTCATTGCTGAAGGCCAGCACCATCAGGGCGATGATCAGCACCAGCCCGACCATCTGGACCGCCTCGCGCAGCCGGACCGGCAGCGGCCGCCGGATGACGCCCTCCACCGCCAGGATCAGGAATGCCCCGCCGTCGAGCACCGGGATCGGCAGCAGGTTGACCACGGCGAGGTTGACCGAGATGAGGGCCATGAAGGCCAGCAGGACCCCGAACCCGGCCTGGGCCGACTCGGCGGCGAGCTGGCCGATCAGGATCGGGCCGCCCACCTCGCTCGAATCGATCCGGCGGGTCAGCAGGCCCCGGACGGTCCGGATGATCGTCCCGGCCGCGAACCAGGTGGCGCGCGCGCCGGCACCGATCGCCCCGCCGAGGGAGTAGGGCTCGGAGACGACCGGTGTGGCGACCATCGCCCCGATCTTCCCCACGGTGGCCGAGGCGGAGTCGCCCTCGACGGCGAGCTCGGCTCGCGGGGTCACGGTGAGTCCCAGCCGCTGGCCGTCCCGATCGACCTCGAGCAGGATCGCCCGCTCCGGCGCCGCCTCGATCATCCGGACCGCGTCGGCCCATTGCTCGATCGGCGCCCAGTCGATGGCCACCAGCGAGTCGCCCGGCAGGAGCCCGGCGGCCTCC
>CALGOK010000082.1 GCA_937961295.1 uncultured Gemmatimonadota bacterium | reverse complement strand
GATCTTTCCGTGTCCGACTCGCCCGTTTCCCGTCGCACCTTTCTCGGATCCGCCGGCATGGCGGTGGCCGGGGCTGCCCTGGCACCGTCGCCCGCCGTGGCTGCGCCGTTCGTGCGCCGCGCGCGCGTCGCGGCTCCCGTGGTGATCGCCTCCTCCAACGGCATCCGCGGCGTGGAGCGCGCCCTCGACCTGCTCGGTCGCGGGAGCGACACCCTCGATGCAGCCGTGGAGGGGGTCAAGATCCAGGAGCTCGATCCCGAGGACACCTCGGTGGGCTACGGCGGCCTGCCCAACGAGGAGGGGGTGGTGCAGCTCGATGCGTCGTGCATGCACGGCCCCACCAAGCGGGCCGGCGCCGTGGGCTGCCTCGAGGGGATCAAGACGCCGAGCGAGATCGCCCGGCTGATCCTCAAGTACACCAATCACATCATGCTGGTGGGCAAGGACGCCCAGCGGTTCGCGCTCTCGTACGGCTACCAGGTCGAGGACCTGCTCACGCCGCGCTCGCGCGAGGCATGGCTGCGCTGGCGCGCCAACCGCGGCGCCAACGACGACTGGCTCAACGTCGACGGCGACGAGCCGATGGCCGTCCGCCAGACCGGGACGATCAACATGAACGTGGTGAACGCCGCGGGCGACATCTCCTCGGTGACCACCACCAGCGGGTTGTCGTGGAAGATCCCGGGGCGCGTGGGCGACTCGCCGATCATCGGGGCCGGGCAGTACACCGACAACGACGTCGGCGCCGCGGGGTCCACCGGGCGGGGCGAGAGCAACATCATGGTGTGCGGCGCGTTCCTCACGGTGGAGTTCATGCGCCAGGGAATGCATCCCACCGACGCCGCGCTCGCCACCCTGCGGCGCGTGGTGGCGATGACGCCGCCGCGGCTGCTCCGCGAGGACGGCAGGCCGCGCTTCCAGCTCAACTTCTACGCCGTCAACAAGAAGGGCGAGTACGGCGGAGCGGCAATCACCCGCTCGCGCTTCGCGGTGGCCGACGAGCGCGGGGCGCGGGTGGAGGACAGCGCGGTGTTGTACGAGTGAAGCGCGACAGGCGAAGGGCGAGGGGCGAGGGGCGGGCGCGCCTGGCGGTCTGCGGCGTGGCCATCGCGCTGGCCTTCGGCGCCGCGCCGCTGGCGGCGCAGGACGACGGCATCCCGTGGCGGCTGTCGTACTTCCCGTACCCCGAGGTCTCGCCCAACGACGGGCTGATGGGGATCGCCAGGGTGCTCTGGTTCCGCCAGGCGCCGTGGGGCGAGCGGGTCACGCTGCAGAACTCGGTCGCGCTCGAGGCCGGCTACTCCACCAGGGACGCCTGGCTGGGGCGGGTCACCTGGGCCAACCCGCGGCTGGCCGACGGCTGGCGGATCGTGGCCCACGGCGAAGTCGGCGACCAGCCGCGCTTCGGCGACCCCGACGATCCGATGGATCGCGAGCGGGCCCACGCGTGGGTGGATGTGACCCGCCGGCTTTCGGGGCCGGTGCTGGTCGCGGTGCGCGGCGCGTTCCAGCACGACCGGATCGCCGGCACGCTCGATCAGGCCAGTGAGCGCTACCCCGGCGTGACCATCGACGAGGATTACTCGCTGGTCGACCCGGTCCCGGGCGCGGTGCTGCCGGCCACGATCACGCGCGACGAGGTGAACGGCCGCGCCGCGCTGGTGCTCGACCTGCGCGACCGCGAGTACGAGGTGAACCGCGGCGCGCTGCTCGAGGCCGGTGTGACGGTGGGGACGGCTGACGGCGAGTCGTACACCCAGCCGTACCTGCACGCCCGCGGCTGGCTCCGGCCAGCCCAACCGCTCCGGCTCACGGCGCGCCTCGGCTGGCTGGCGCCGGTGGACGACCTGCAATCGCTCGCCGCTCGGCACACCCTGCCGGGGTGGGAGCAGCCGTTCACGATCTTCGGCGGGCCGCGCTCGCACCGGGGGCTGGGGATCGGCCAGCGCACCGCGCCGGGATGGCTGTTCGCCGGCGGCGAGGCGCGCTTCGACATCCTCAATGTCGGCGAGATGGGGGCGGTCACCCTGCTGGCATTCGCCGATGGCGGCAAGCCGCTCGACCCGCCACTCGGTTCGTGCCCGATCAACGATCCCGACTGCGATCCCACCCCGGGGTGGAACTGGGGGATGGGCGGCGGGCTCGCGATCCGCGTGCTCCGCGCCGCCACGCTCACCATCACCGCCAGCGGCGGCGACGGCGAGACGCGGTGGTATGTGGGGAGCGGGTGGGCCTGGTAGGCGGCGACAGCGCGAGGGGCGAAGGGCGAAGCGCGGAAGCCTGACGTTCCGCACCTCGCCCCTCGCCCCTCGCAGTGTCGCCCCCCGCCGTGGTCAGCTTTCCTTGATGTTCACGCCCCGCTCCCGCAGCGCCTTCACGTAGCGATCGTACGGCATTCCCTCGTCCGGGGTGGTGACGCCGAAACGGATGACCTGCTTGCGTGTCTGCACCAGCCCGGTGATCGCCAGCGAGTAGCCGGTGGTGCGCATCATCGCCGAGATGCCGTGCGTGCTGTCGTGGTAGTCGACCAGGTCGAACGTGGTGCGCCTGGGCTTGCCGTCGGCCTCGCCGCTCACCACCACGCGCAGCGCCACGAGGTCGTGGCCCTCGGGCTTGGTGAGCTTGGGGCTCACGATGGCGATGAACGCGTCGCGCGGGCGCACGTCGCAGCCCTTGACGTGTACCGGCGTGAGGTCGAGCAGGCCGAGCTCGCGGATCGGGCGCATCACGGCCACGTGGCCGGGATAGCGGAGCGTCTTGTACTCCATCTCGCGCACCTTGCCCTGCCAGGAGAACGGCATGGTGCTGATCCCGCCGGCGGTGTGGAACGCCTCGAGCGTGCCCACCGGGTCGGGGAACTCCACCGGCTCCACTTCGCTCAGCGCATCGACCGTCACGGGCTTGCCGTCGCGAAGGATCCACGACGGGGTGGTGTAGTAGTCGAGGGCGCCCTCGAGCGAGTAGACGATCTGGTAGTTGAGCGGCGGCTCCGGGTGCTGGGGCAGCCCGCCGACGTAGATCCGCACGCGGTCGGCGCGATCGAGGCGCCGGATCCCCTCGGCGGCGAGGATGTTCACCATCCCGGGTGCGAGACCGCAGTCGGGCATCACCGAGAGGCCCTTGGCCCGGGCCGTCTCCTCGAGCTTCTTCTGCTCCATCACGATCTCGGTGTTGCCCCCGAGGTCGGCGAAGTGGCAGCCGGTCTCGACGGCGAGCCTGGCCATCGGTCCGTTGAAGTAGTAGGGAATCGCACTCATCACCGCGTCGTGGTCGGCCATCAGCTCGCGCACGGCCGCATGATCGGTGACATCGAGCGTCACCGGTCGCAGGCGCGGGTCGTCCAGGCGGGTCAGGAACCGCGCCATGTTGTCGGGGTGCAGGTCGGCCACGGTGACCCGGGTCACCTCCGGGTCGCGCAGCAGTTCAAAGGCGCAGGCACAGCCCTGCAGGCCGGCCCCGAGCACGAGCATCTTCATTCGGCAGTATCCTCCGGGGGGAATCGGGCGACGCGCCCGAAGATAACCGCCCCCCAACCGATCCACGTCCCGCCGCCGAGGAGCAATGGCCGAGGCCGCCACGACCACACGCGAGCGCCTGCTGGAGGCCGCCCGGGAGCTGTTCACCACGGCCGGCTACCACGAGACGACCACCCCCATGCTCGCCGGACGAGCCGGGGTGGCCGAGGGGACGATCTATCGCCATTTCCCCAGCAAGCAGGCGCTGCTGAACGCGGCCTTCCAGCACGTTCAGCGTTGGGGGGCGGAGCGGGTGGCCGCGCTGGCCGAGGGTCCGGGTCGCACCGGCGACCGGCTGGGGCGTCTGGGACAGGAGTGGCTCACCACGGCCGAGACCGACCCGGCCCGGATGCGGCTGCTGCTGGCGTGGCGGCTCCCGGGCGAGCTTGACGAGAGCTCGCGGCACGCCGCCCACGACGTCCGCCAGGGAATCGAGCGGATCATCGCGCTCGGCAAGCAGGAGGGGAGCGTGCGCGCCGGGGTGGTGGAGCTGTGGGCGTCGGTTTGGCTGACGCTGGTGGCCTCGGCAGTGGAGCGGGTGGCCGCGCGGGAGTGGACGGCGCGCCACCCGCACGCCCTCGCCACGCTCGAGGCGGCGTGGGAGGCGATCGCGTGGCGGCCGATCGCGGTGCCGCCCGCCGAAGCCGGGAGCGCCTGACCGATGCCCGCCGACCACGGCTTCCTGATCACCTTCGCGCTGGTGCTCTGCACCGCCGCGGTGACCACCGTGGTGTTCGAGCGGCTGCGGCAGCCGGTGGTGCTCGGCTACCTGCTCGCCGGGCTGCTGATCGGCCCGCACGTCACCTTCGTGCCGGTGGTGGCCGACCACGGGACCACCGAGACGCTGGCCGAGCTCGGCGTGATCCTGCTGCTGTTCGCGATCGGCCTCGAGTTCTCGGTGCGGCGCCTCGCCCGCGTGGGCGGCCAGGTGGCGGTGACGGCGATCATCGACGTGTCGGTGATGGCGTGGCTCGGCCTGGTCGCAGCACGGATGCTCGGCTTCACGCCGCGCGAGGCGCTCTTCACCGCGGCGATCACCGCGATCTCCAGCACCACGATCATCGCCAAGACGTTCGAGGACACGCGAGTCGGCCGCCGGCTCCGCGAGCTGGTGTTCGGCGTGCTGATCGTGGAGGACCTCTTTGCGGTGCTGTTCCTGGCCGGTCTCGCCACGCTCGGCAGCACCGGCGGCGAAGCGTCGCCGATGTGGATGACCGTGGGCCGGCTGGTGATGCTGCTGGCGATCTGGCTGGCCGCGGGGCTGATGGTGATTCCGCGGCTGATGCGCTTCGTGGCGTCGCTGGGCCGCCGCGAGACCACCCTGGTCGCGTCGCTCGGGCTCTGCTTCGCCTTTGCCCTCCTGGCACAGGAGCTCGGCTACTCCGTGGCACTCGGCGCGTTCATCGCGGGGTCGCTCATCGCGGAGTCGGGGAAGGCGCACCTGGTGATGCAGCTGGTGCGGCCGGTGCGCGATGTCTTTGCCGCGGTGTTCTTCGTGGCCGTCGGGATGCTGATCGATCCGGCGCTGATCGTGGAGCACTGGGTGTCGGTGGTGGTGCTCACCGGCGTGGTGATGTTCGGCAAGATCCTGTCGGTGTCCACGGGCGCGTTCCTCGCCGGGCAGGGGACCCAGACGTCGCTGCGCGCCGGCATGTCGATGGCACAGATCGGCGAGTTCTCCTTCATCATCGCCTCGCTGGGCCTCGCGCTCGGCGTGGTGGGCGACTTCCTCTATCCGGTGGCGGTGGCGGTGTCGGCCATCACGACGCTCACCACGCCCTACTTGGTGCGAGTGGCGGAGCCGTTCGCGGGCTGGGTCGACCGGCGACTGCCCAAACCGCTGCAGACGTACAGCTCGCTCTACGCGACGTGGGTCGAGGAGATGACCCGCGCGCACAAGGAGGGGAGCAACGCCCGGCGGGTGCGGCAGCTGGTCCGTTGGCTGCTGCTCGATGCCGCAGTGCTGGTGGCGATCATCATCGGGCTGTCGCTGGTGTGGCCGGAGCTGCGGCAGCTCACCGTGACGCAGTTCGGCGTGCCCGCCGACGTGGCGCGGATCGCGACCTGGGCGCTGGCGTTCGTCGTCGGCGCGCCGTTCGTGTTCGGCATCTTCCGCGTCGCTCGCGGATTGGCGATTCAGCTCGCCAGGATGGCGCTGCCGCAGCAGGGGCGGCTCGACCTCGCCGCGGCGCCGCGCCGCGCGCTGGTGGTCACGCTCGAGATCGGCGTGGTGCTGCTGGTGGGCGTTCCGCTCGTGGTGATCACGCAGCCGTTCCTGCCACCGCTGCGCGGAGCCGCAGTACTGCTCGCGGTGCTGGTGCTGCTCGGCGTGGCGGCGTGGCGGAGCGCCACCAACCTGCAGGGCCATGTTGCCGCAGGATCCGAGGTGCTGCTCTCGGCGCTCCGGTCACGACTGCCGCCGGAGCAGGCCACCGCCGAGCACGGCGCGGGAGCCACTGCCGAGCACGACGCCGATCGGTTCGCCACGGCCACCCACCTGCTGCCCGGGATGGGTGCGCCGCAGCGGTTCGTGGTTGAGGAGGGGCACTTCGGTGCCCACAAGACGCTGGCCGAGCTGGCGCTCCGCGGGCACACCGGTGCCACGGTGCTGGTGATCACGCGCGGCGACCAGGGGATCCCGGCGCCGAGCAAGGCGGAACGCCTGCTGCCTGGTGACCAATTGGTGCTGGTGGGGACGCGGGCGGCCACCGAGGCGGCGCGCCGCCTGCTCACCAGCGGCGATGATCAGGGCCGGCCGTAGAGCGTGACGGCCGCCTTGGCGGCCTGCCGCAGCGTCACGGCGTCCTCGTCGGTGATGTCCCGGGAGAACGGCGCGCCGAACGTGGTCGGATCGGCGTCATAGATCACTGCGGTGATGATCATCGCGGCCAGCCAGGCGCCGTGGGGCGACGGATGGAAGCCGTCGGGCATGTATATCGGCACATCCGGGGCGTCGATGCCGCGCAGCCGGGACACGTGGCCCACGGGATAGAGGGGGGTCCGGTGCGCATG
>CALGOK010000081.1 GCA_937961295.1 uncultured Gemmatimonadota bacterium | reverse complement strand
GGAGACCGACGCCGACGTGGCGGTGGCGTCTAATCCCGAGTTCCTCCAGGAAGGTGCCGCGATCGACGCCTTCATGAAGCCCGATCGCGTGGTGCTCGGCACCGACGACCCGCGGGCCGAGAAGCTGCTCGGCGAACTGTACGCGCCCTACGTCCGCAGCGGCGCGCCGATCCTCTTCATGGACATCCCGTCGGCCGAGGTGACCAAGTACGCCGCCAACGCGATGCTGGCCACCCGGATCTCGTTCATGAACCAGGTGGCCGACCTGTGCGAGCGGGTCGGGGCCGACGTGTTCAACGTCCGGCGCGGCATCGGCAGCGACTCGCGCATCGGCCAGGCGTTCCTCTTTCCGGGCCCCGGCTATGGCGGCTCGTGCTTCCCCAAGGACGTGCGGGCGCTGGTCCACACGGCGCGCCAGGCCGGGATGCAGCCCGAGCTGTTCGAGGCGGTCGAGGCGGTGAACGCGCGCCAGAAGCAGGTGCCGTTCGCCAAGCTGCGCGCGCTGCTCGGCGACGTGGCGGGCCGGACCGTGGCGGTGTGGGGGCTGGCATTCAAGGCCGGCACCGACGACATGCGCGAGTCGCCCGCCGTGGCGCTGGTCGACGCGCTGCTGGCCGCGAACGCCACCGTGCGGGTCCACGACCCGCAGGCGATGACGGTCGCCCGCGGCATCTGGGGCGATCGGGTCACGTACGCGGACGATCCGTACGTCGCGCTCACCGGGGCAGACGCGCTGGTGGTGGTGACCGAGTGGCTGGTGTACCGCAATCCCGACTTTGCCCGGATCCGGGCGGCGCTGCGCGAGCCGGTGGTGGTCGATGCGCGCAACCTCTACGATCCGGCCCGGATGGCCGAGCTCGGATTCCGTCACGCGGCCATCGGCCGCGGAGCCGCCTGATGCGCGTCGCGATCACCGGTGCCGCGGGGTTCCTCGGCTCGCACCTTGTCGACCGGTTCCTCGCCGACGGCCACGAGGTGGTGGGGCTCGACAACTTCCTCACCGGCCGGCCGGAGAACCTGGCCCACCTGGCCCGGGAGCCGCGGTTCGCGTTCATCGAGCAGGACGTGAGCGAGCCCTATGACGTCAGCGGTCCGCTCGATGGCGTGCTCCATTTCGCGGCGCCGGCGTCACCGCCCGACTATCAGGCCCACCCGATCGCCACGCTCAAGGTCGGGGCCCACGGCACCCTCAACGGACTCGAGCTGGCGCGCGCCAAGGGCGCCCGGTTCTTCCTCGCCTCGACCAGCGAGGTGTACGGCGACCCGCTGGTGCACCCGCAGCCCGAGAGCTACTGGGGCCATGTCTCCTGCACCGGTCCGCGCAGCATGTACGACGAGGCCAAGCGGTTCGCGGAGGCGGCCGTCATGGCGTATCATCGGAGCCATGGCATCGACACGCGGATCGTCCGGATCTTCAACACCTACGGCCCGCGAATGCGCCCGGAGGACGGGCGCGTGGTGTCGAACTTCATTGTCCAGGCGCTGCGCGGCGAGCCGCTCACGGTCTACGGGGACGGCAGCCAGACGCGCTCGTTCTGTTACGTGAGCGACCTCATCGACGGGATCACCCGTTTGTTCCACTCCGCGCACACGGGGCCGGTCAACGTCGGCAACCCGGTGGAGTTCAGCATGCTGGAGCTGGCCGACGTGGTGCGCGAGCTGGCCGGCTCGCGCTCCGTCGTGGAGCACCGCTCGCTGCCGGTCGACGACCCCAAGGTGCGCCAACCCGACATCGCCACCGCGCGCGCCGTCCTCGGCTGGGAGCCGAAGGTGCCGCTGCGCGAAGGGATCGCGCTGTCGCTGCCGTACTTCCGCGAGGTCACGGCGTGAACGTGAGCGTGCGGGAGCTGATCGGGTCGGCGCGCGAGCGGTTCGCCTCGCGCGACTACTACGGCGCGATGCTCTGCCTCGAGGACCTCGACGGCTCGGCCCGCGCGTACGCCGACGTCCATCACCTGCGCGGGCTCTGCCTCACGATGCTCGAGCGCGCCGACGAGGCGCTGTTCGAGTTCGACCGCGCGCTGGCGCTCAACCCCCAGTATGTCGAGGCCCACCTGCATCGCGGGCTGGTCCTCAACCAGCTGGGCCGCAATGCCGAGGCCGCCGAGGCGTTCGACGCCGCGGTCGATTCCGAGGGGCCCGCCGTGGCGGGGCTCGCCGCGCCGGCCGCCGCCCGCCTCGCCAACGAGGCCGCCCGCCTCGGCGAGCACTACGCCGAGGCCGGCGCCACCCGCGAAGCGATCGAGCAGTACCAGCGCGCGGTGTCGCTCGGTCCCCGCTTCCACGACCTCCGGATGCGGCTCGCCCGGCTGCTGCTCGAGGGCGGCAATCCGCTCCGCGCCCGCGAGGAGCTCGAGACGATCCTCGCGGCCCGCCCGGACTGGGTCGAGGCGCGGGTGCAGTTCGGGCTGGCCCGCTACCTGGCGGGCGACGTGAGCGGCGCCCGCGACACCTGGCGCCACTGCCTTGCCGAGCGACCCGACCTGGAACGGATCAACGCCTACCTCGCGATGGCGGAGCGGATTCCGGAGTGATCGCCCGGGGGATGTGGGGTGCGGCCGTGCTGCTCGCCGTTGCCGGGTGCGCCAGTTCGCTCGACGAGGAGTTGCGCGGTGATGCTGCCACGGCCGAGGGCCGGTGGGAGGACGCGATCACCGCCTACGCCGAAGCGGGGCGCGAGCCGCGGGTGGTTGCCAAGCGCGCCGCCGCGGCCCTCGAGGCCGGCCGGCCCGGCGCTGCGGCGCTGGCGTGGATCGAGGTGGCCGAGCGCGAC
>CALGOK010000080.1 GCA_937961295.1 uncultured Gemmatimonadota bacterium | reverse complement strand
CGGCGACCGGCGGCGCGCGCAGGTTCGAGCTCTGCGTGCACGACGCGGATCATCGACGCTTCCGCGACGGGATCGAGCACGGCGCGCTGTCGGCCGACGGTCGCCTTGCGTTCGTGCAGGCCAGCGGGCTGGCGGGCAACTTCACGGTGCTGCGGGCCGGGCTGTTCGTGGCGCCGGCCGACTCGGTTCGCGGCGCCCGCCAGGTGCTCGAGCTGCGGCGCAATCCGCCGGGCGGGGGACCGATCTGGGACTATCTCCTCGATCCCACGTGGGTGGCCCCGGGTGAGCTCATTGCGCTCGCCGCGCGCATGGAGTTGCGCGGCCCCAATCAGTCCAAGGACACGCTCTTCTTCGGCCACACCGTGGTGCGGATCCGGGTCGATGATGATCCGCTGACCTGGACCACCGTGGCCACGGGGATGAATGCCGGCGAACTGGCGCTCGACCGGAGCACCGGCACGATCTACCTGCTGAGCCATCGGTACTTCGACGACGTGAACCTCACCGTGATCGCCGACACCGTGTGGCAGGTGCCGCTCGCCGGTGGGACGCCGGTGCCGTACTTCGGCCTGCCCAACGCGAGCAGCGCACCGGTGGAGCGACTGTTCGCCATCACCGCCGGCGGTGGACGCGTGCTGGGCACCCGGGGTCGCGTGCTCGGCGGCGCAGCGGTGTTCGATGTGGTGACGCTCACGGCCGATGCCCCGCCCGCCTCGCTGCCCCTGACGCTCCCCGGCAACCCCGGCCGACTGGCGCTTTCGCCCGACGCCCGTGTGCTGGTGGCCGAGGTGTTCGGACCGGGCGGGATCACGCTGTACCGGTCGGAGGTGCCGTGAGGACGGCGTGGAGCCGGGTGCTCGGGATCGCGCTCGTCGCGGCCTGCGCGCACTCCGACGCGTTCACCACGGCGGACATGGAGCACGACGGCCCCTTCAACCCGGCGACGCCGATCCGGCTCACCTACGCCCCGCTCGGCGACCACGACCCGGCGTTCAGCGGTGACGGCACGTGGATCACCTACGTGTTCGAGCGGCACGGCGCCGACCGCGATCGCTGCGTCGCGGTCCTCCCCGCTGCAGGTGGGACCCGACGCCACGAACTCTGCGCCCGCTATGTCGGGGAGGTCGACTCCGCCGACGGGCTCGGAGCTGCCGCGCTGCGCACCGATGGCACCATCGCGTTCACGCTCCACACCGGCGTCCGGGGCAACCTCACCAGCCGGACGATGGGGCTCTACCTCGGTCAGGTCGACTCGATCGCCGGGGCACGACGGATTCTGCCGCTGGGGACCACGCCGCCCGGCGGTTCTGCCGCGTGGAGCGAGGTCGTGGATCCCATCTGGGTCACGGACACCGAGCTGCTGGTGCTTGCCGCGCGACGCCACCTGGTGAACGCCAGCGACTGCAGCCTGTGCGTCCCACCGCGTGATCGCGACAGGACGCCGATTCGTGACACCATCCCCGTCGGGGTCGAGATCGCCCGCCTCCGCGTGGTCGACGGGCGCGCGGACGTGGTGACCACCGTACCCGCCGTCGATGCGATCGCGATGTCACTCGACCGCCAGCAGGGCCTCGTGCACTACCTCGTGCAGCGCCCCAGGCCCGACCTCGCCGAGGTCTTCCATGAGTCGCTTGCGGACAGCGTGTACGCGGTGCCCGTGGGCGGCGGCACACCGGTCCTGCGCTACGGAACCTCGGGGCTCGACGCGGCCCCGCTCGAGCGGCTGCACGGGATCGCGAGCGGTCACGGGCGGTTGTTCATCAGCCGCAGCTGGCGCGGGAGCCTCCCGCCGGGACCGACCGTGCCGCCGGGGACGCTCTTGCTGAGCGACATCAGCGAAGTGATGCCCGATGGATCGCTCCGCACGATCGCGACGGCCATCTCGTGGCGCTGGGGCCGCATCCGCCTCTCCCCTGATGGTCGCCACCTCGTCGCCGAGGCGGTCGAGCGCACCACCAGCGACATCTACCTGCTGGACCTGCCCACATGACCACCTTTCGCCTGACGATGGATTCCTCTCGCCGAGGACACCCGATGCTCCGAGCACTCCGATCGGTCGCCCTGCTCGCCACCGTGCTGTTCGTTGGCGCCGCCTCCCTCGCCGCGCAGTCCGGCGGTGGGCTCGTCGGCAGCGTGGTCGACGCCTCGAACGACCAGCCGCTCCGCGGGATCGAGGTGCGCCTCGACGACGGCCGCTTCCGCGCCACCACCGACGCCCGCGGCGAGTACCGTTTCCGCGGCATCCCGGCCGGCCTGCACGAGCTGTCGGTCACCTGGCCGGGCTACCGGCCCGCCACCCGCGACAGCGTGTTCGTCCGCGCCGGCGAGATCGTCCGCGCCGACATCCGCCTCGCCCCGGTGGCGGTGGAGCTCGCCGAGCTGCGCGCGGTGGGCGTGCAGGACCCGGTGCTCGACCCGCTCGCCACCCAGACCACCCAGCGCATCTCGGCGGAGGACCTGCGGCGGCTGCCGGTGTCGTCGCTCGAGGATGCCATCGCGCTCCAGGCGGGCGTGGTCGGCGAATCGTTCCGCGGCGGTCGCGTGGGCCAGCAGTCGTTCATCCTCGACGGACTCGGCGTCAAGAACCAGCTCGACGCCTCGACCAACGGCATCGGCATCCGGATCCCGCCGGACCTGATCACCGAGGCGCAGCTGATCACCAACGGCTACAGCGCGCGCTACGGCCAGGCACTCTCGGGGCTCGTGAGTGTCACCACCCGCGACGGCGGCGACACCTGGCGCGGCCGGCTGGCCTACGAAACCGACCGGCCGCTCACGGGCACCGCGGACCTCGGCCTCGACCGGATGGTGGCGGAGGCGGACGGCCCGCTCTTCGGCCGGGTGACCGGCGTGGTGATCGCCGACGTGACCGCGCGGCTCGACTTCGATGCGGTGAATGCCCCCGCACCCGAGGACAGCCGCGATCCGCGCAGCACCACGCCGCGACCGCTGCCGCACAACAGCGGCGAAGCGTGGACCGGTGCAGCCAAGCTCACCATTCCCGCCGGCGAGCGGGTGATCGGCCGGCTCTTCGGGCTGGTCAGCACCGAGCAGCAATACCTCTACGACCAGCGGTTCAAGTACGAGCCGGAATACGGCCCCGGACGCCGGGTCGACGGCTCGCTCTTCTCGGCGCACCTCCAGCTGCTGCCCGGCACCGGCTCCAGCACGCCGATCCTCGGGGACCTGCGCGTCGGCCTCTTTGACCGCGAGTTCGTGCGCGGCGCGGTCGATGAGCCCGACTACGCCTTCGGTGCGTTCACCGGGCGCAAGATCACGGTCCGCGGCGAGGAGCTCGCCCGCGAGCAGGACACCATCAGCACGCGCGCGCCGGTGCCGGGGTTCACCCCCACCGTGTTGACCGATCGCTCGCCGTGGGGCGTGCCCGGCTTCTTCCTCGGCGGCGCATCGACCGGCGAGATCTCGTGGAACACGTTCCGCGAGCTGCGCAGCCAGCTCGACCTGACGGTGGGCCTCGGCCAGAACGCCGACGTCTCCTTCGGCGGCATGATCGCCTCGCAGGACGTGAAGACCTTCCAGCGGATCCTCGCGGCGCAGCCCGTGGGCGGCAACATCCCGCCGCCGACGGCCTCGGCATTCTCCCCGACCATCACCGGCGCGTACGTCGAGGGCCAGGCGCGCGCGAGCGACCTCGGCTTCACGGTCGGGGTGCGCTATGACGGATTCGATCCCGGCGGCGACCTCGGCAACGCCACCGTCGGCTCCAGGCAGGCCATCAATCCGCGCGCCGCGGTGTCGACCGTGCTGGAGGGCGCGACCGTGGTGGGGAGCGTGGGCCGCTTCTCGCAGCCGCCGGACCTGCAATACCTGGTCGACGCCGCGTTCGACGACACCACGCGCACCGGCCGGTTCCGGCAGGGCAACCCCGACCTCGGCTTCGAACAGGGGACCCAGTTCGAGCTCTCCGGCCGCATCCGCGTGCGCGAGGCGACCTCGCTGCGGATCAACCTCTACACCAAGAACCTCGACGGGCTGGTGGCCACCGCGCCGCTCGGGGTGAATCCCGACTCGAGCCGCTTCGTCAACGCCGACGTGGGCAGCGTGATCGGCGGCGAGTTCATCTTCGAGCGCGAGCGCGTCGATGGCTGGGGCGCGAGGCTGGCGATGGTCGTGCAGCGCGCCGAGGGGACGGTGACCGACGCGTTCGAGCTGCAGCGGCTGATCCGCATCGACCCCAACACCGGCGACACCCTCGCCGCGCCGGCGCGGGCGCAGTTCCCGCTCGACTTCGACCGGCGGCTCGCGCTGATCGCCACGCTCGACGGCGAGCTCAATCCGGGGGCGGGGCCGCAGCTGTTCGGCGTGCGGCCGTTCGGCTCGGTGCTCGCCTCGGCGGTGCTGCGCTATTCCACCGGCCTGCCGTACTCGCGCACCGACATCACCGGGGACACGCTCGCGGCGGAACCCAACGGCTCGCGCCTGCCGTCGATCTGGACGCTCGACATGCTGCTGCGCCGGCCGATCAGCTTCGGCGGATTCCGCGGCGGCTTCTACGTGGACGTGCGCAACGTCGCCAACACCCGGAACGTGCTCTCGGTGCGGCGCGACACCGGCAACCCCGATCCGTCGGAGACGTACCTGAACACGGTGGCCGAGCAGGCGTACCAGGCCAACCCGCAGACCATCCCGTTCGAGTCGCCGCGCTACCGGCGCTTCGGCGACCTGAACGGCGACGGCCGCATCGCCGGGCGCGACGAGCTGTTCCCGCTCTACCTCGCCGCGGCCCGCGACTTCAACCAGCCCTTGTTCGTGTACGGCCCGCCGCGCCAGATTCGGTTCGGCATGGAGCTGCTCTTCTGACCGGGATCCTCGCCGTCGTCGGCCTCGGCGCGGGGGTCCTCTCGGGCCTCTTCGGGATCGGCGGCGGCGTGGTGATCGTCGCGGCGCTGGTCTCGGCCGCAGGCTTCCCGATCCACCGCGCCACCGGCACCTCGCTCGCCGCGCTGCTGCTGCCCGTGGGAGTGCTCGGCGTGCTGGAGTACTGGCGCGGCGGCAATGTCGACGTCCGCGCCGCGGGCCTCCTCGCCGTCGGCCTCTTCCTGGGCGCCTGGGTGGGCGCCCGCTGGGCGCAGCACCTCAGTGGCGTTACCCTCCAGAGGGCCTTCGCCGTGTTCCTGGTGCTGATCGCCGTCCGCATGTGGGTCAAGGCGGGAGGGTAGCAGCAGCGGGAATCCGTCGTGCCGGGCCCGGATCGTCCGCATCTCCGACAGACCCGCCCGTCAGGAGCCGCCATGATCGCCCGCCGTCCGCTCGCCCTCGCCGTCCTCCTCGCTGCCTGCGCCGCCCCCGCCCAGCACACCGCCGTCCCCGACAGCACCCCCGCCTCGCTGGCCCTGGACGCCATCGCGCCGACCCCCGACGCACCGATCGGCGAGAGCATCCGCTGGGGCCAGGCACTGCTCCAGGCCACGGCGGACTCGCTGCCCGAACACGTGGGCAACGACCTCAACTGCAACTCCTGTCACCTCGACCAGGGCCTGCGCCCGAACGGCATCCCCTACGTCGGGGTGTACGCTCGCTTCCCGCAATACAACGGTCGCGCGGCGCGGATCTTCAACCTCGAGGACCGGATCAACGGGTGCATGCAGCGGTCGATGAACGGCACGCCGCTCGACGACACCGATCCGCGGATGCGCGCGATGGTGGCCTACATGGCCCACCTGTCGAAGGGAATCGCCGTGGGCGACACCGTGCCCGGGCAGGGATTGCCCAAGATGGACGCGCTCGAGGGAGACACGATCGCCGGGCTGGAGGTCTGGAGGACGCGGTGCGCGCAATGCCACGGCCCCGATGGCCAGGGGACGCCGCTCGCGCCGCCAACATGGGGACCGCAGTCGTTCAATGTCGGCGCCGGGATGTCACGCATCCGCACCGCCGCAGGATTCATCCGCCACAACATGCCGTTCGACAACCCCGGCTCGCTGAGCGACGCGGAAGCGGTCAACGTGGCGGCATACCTGGTGTCGCGCCCACGGCCCGACTTTCCCGACAAGGAGAATGACTGGCCCCGGGGCGGCGCGCCGGCGGATGCGGCGTATGAGGTGAAGTCGAGCCAGTAGCGACATCGCGAGGAGCGAAGGGCGAGGGGCGAGGGGCGATGCAGTCCGGCACCGCTCCTCGCCCTTCGCCCCTCGCATCGTCGCCCTCAGAGCTGCACCGCGATCTCCCCCGGCGCCATCACCGCCAGCGGCAACGCCAGCAGCTGGGCGATTCGCCGCTCCAGGTCGTCGGCCACCGCGCCGAACGCGGCGAGCTGTGCCTCCTCGCCATCCACCGCCGCCGGATCGGGATACGACCAGTGCACCGTGGCGTGGCCGGGGAGCACCGGGCACGATTCCTTCGCGTCGTCGCAGACGGTGATCACCAGGTCCCATTCGCCACCGACCTCGTCGATCGACTTGCTGCGCGCCCCCTCCCAGGCAATGCCGCGGCGACGCAGCGTCTCGATCGCCAGCGGGTGCGGACCGCGGCCAGGGTGGGTCCCCGCCGAAGCCGACACGACCAGGTCGCCGCCGCGGTGGCGGAGCAGCGCCTCGCCGAGCTGGCTGCGGGCGCTGTTGGCGGTGCAGAGCACCAGCACGCGCAGCGGCGCCACCCGGCGCGCCATCGTGACCGCCGTGGATGGGCAGCACTCGGCGAATTCGGCGGTCGCCTGCAGCCCGGCCGGCGCCTGGTCACGCCCGACCCGGCGGAACCCGAAGCGCGGAAAGAACTCCGAGGCGGTCTCCGTCAGCAGCCAGAGCGTGGCGAGGTTGCGCTCCCGCGCCGCGGCGAGGAGCCGCGCGGTGAGCAGCTCACCGAGCCCCTGCCCCCGCGCGTCCTCGCGCACCACCACCGAACGCAGCAACGCGTCGCGCCCGACGACCTCCAGTCCCCCCGCTGCGATGATGCTGCCGTCGCGCTCGGCCACCACGAACTCGGCGAGCGACTCGGTCACACCATCCGTGGGGAGCCGCGCCGCGCGGAGAAGCTCCGTGACGGCGGCGAGGTCATGTGGTCGAGCGGTGCGCAGCATGCGGTTCCAGGGGATGGAGGTGGTGAGGGCGTCGTGAGCCGCGGGGAACCTCGACGGCAACCCTCACGACTCACGACTCACAACTCACGATTAGTTCAGCACTCACCCGTGATGCAGGTCGTGCCGATGCAGCAATCGTCACCCATGCCGGGATCCTCCTTGCATCGAGAAGGGTTGATGTGTGCTCCACGGGGAAGGCGACCGGTCAGTCACAGCATCCCTCCTGGACGACCGGCAGCCGCCCCGGGCGGGGCCGCAGTGCCGCCACCAGGTCGTGGAGTTCCTCGATCGCCTTGGGGACGAGGGCGTAGTAGCTCCAGCGCCCCTCCCGTCGGTCGACCACCAACCCCGCGTCGCGCAGCACCTTGAGATGAAACGACAGCCTGCTCTGCGCCACGTCGAGGTCGGACTGAAGGTCGCAGACACACCGCTCCCCGAACCGCAGCAGCTCGAGCACCCCGGCCCGGGTCGGGTCGGAGACGGCCTGCCCAAGGGTCGTCAACCGGTCGAGGTCGACGGCCGGGGGGCGGCGGGCGGGTGCGGGTGTGGCGACCATGGCAGGAATCAAATCAAGTATCGTTGATATGTCAAGTCTGTCGTCCCGAGCGAGCAGCGCGAGCGAGGGGGCGGAGG
Organism: uncultured Gemmatimonadota bacterium; assembly: GCA_937961295.1. GTDB lineage: Bacteria > Gemmatimonadota > Gemmatimonadetes > Gemmatimonadales > GWC2-71-9 > Palsa-1233. The sequence continues at coordinate 5,562 of CALGOK010000080.1, read as the reverse complement.
CCGGCACCCGCTCTGCCAGCCACCGCCCCCTCGCTACGCTCGGGGTGACAGACCCTGCCGCAACCCCCTACTGCTTCTCCCCCATCATCCGCCGGATCGGCACGATCAGCAGGCCGAGCACCACGGCCGCGACGAACAGCGAGATGCTGGTCGTGGTGAACAGCGCCGGGGTCTGCTGCAGGTTCTCCGGGTCGACCTGCCCGCCCACCAGGCCGGCGATCAGGTTGCCGACGGCGGTGGCCAGGAACCAGATCCCCATCATCTGGCCGAGGTACTTCCGCGGCGACAGCTTGGTCATCGACGAGAGGCCCACCGGGCTCAGGCAGAGCTCGCCCACCGTCTGGAAGAAGTAGCTGCCCACCAGCCACATCGGCGACACCAGCGCGGTGCCGTCGGAGGCGACCAGCTTGTTGGCCGCGATGATCATCAGCGCGAAGCCGACGCCCGCGAACGCCAGGCCGAGGGAGAACTTGGCCGGGCTCGACAGGTCGCCGGGGCCCTTGGCGAGCCCCACCCAGATCCACGCGAAGACCGGCGCCAGCAGGATGATGAAGAACGAGTTGACCGACTGGAACCAGGTCGCCGGGATCTCGAACGAGCCGACCATCCGGTCGGTGAAGTCGCGGGCGAAGAGGTTGAGCGAGGTGGGTGCCTGCTCGAATGCGCTCCAGAAGATCGCCGCCGCGATGAACAGCACCAGGATCACCAGCACCCGCTTGCGCTCGTTGGCGTCGAGCCCGCCGAACAGGAACACGTAGCCGAAGAACACCGCCGCCGCCCCGATGAGCACCGCGGTCATGTTGCGGCCGATCACCTGCGGGTCGGGGACGAACACGCCACCGAGCGCCATCAGGAACACCGCCGCGATCGCCGCCAGCACGCCGAACGACACCAGCTTCACGGTGCGCTCGCGCGCCGCCTGCACCTGCGGGTCGGGGTGGCGCTCGATCTCGTTGCCGAGGTCGCCCAGCGTCTTCGGTCCGAAGACCTTGAACGAGATCAGGCCCATCAGCATGCCGACGCCGGCAGCGCCGAACCCGACGTGCCAGCTCACCTGCTCCCCGAGGTAGCCGGTCACCAGCTGGCCGAGGAACGCCCCGACGTTGATGCCCATGTAGAAGATCGAGAAGCCGGCGTCGCGGCGCGCCCCGCCCTCGGGGTAGAGGTCACCCACGATCGCCGAGATGTTCGGCTTGAGCAGGCCGGTGCCCAGCACGATCAGGATCAGGCCGAGGAAGAAGAACGCCTTGCCTGCCGTGCCCTGCCCGGCCATGCCCGAGAGGCCGATCGACACGTGCCCGAAGGTGATCAGGAACGCGCCCGCGGTAATCGCGCGCCGGAGGCCGAGCCATCGGTCGGCCACCCAGCCACCGGGAAGCGAGGCGAGGTAGACGCTCGCGGCATAGATGCCGACGATTGCCGACGCCTGCCCGCGATCGAGCCCGAAGCCGCCGTCGAGCAGCGCCGCGGACATGAACAGGACCAGGAGCGGTCGCAGGCCGTAGTAGCTGAACCGCTCCCACATCTCCGTGAAGAAGAGGGTCCGCAGTCCCGCCGGATGGCCGAAGAAACCCGTCTGCGATGGTTGGGTCACGGTCACTCCCGTCCGAGTTTTTTCTTGAGGGCCTCAAGTTGGGCATCGACCACCGCCTCGCGGGCGCGGCGGTCGAGGTAGGGATCGTCGTCGAGCGCGCCGGCCTCGGGATCGGGCGACGGCGGGCTCCCCGGCGGGTCGAGCGGCAGGCCGTGCGACGCGCGCTGGAACCGCAGCCGGGTCGCCTCGAGCTCGCGCTCGGCGATCGCCACCTCGTCGCGCTGCACGATCACCTTGCGCTCGAGCAGGTCGACTCGCTCCCGCGTGCGGCCGAGGTACTCCTCCGCCACGCGCACCGTCTCGGCGTCGCCGATTTCGGCCGCCAGCCGGCCGCGGCGCTCGTAGTCCACCAGTTCCCGGCGCGCCCGCTCCAGCTCCGACTCGGTGCGGACCAGCCCCTCGCGGAGCTGGTCGAGCGCCACCTTGAACTCCACCAGCGCGTCGCGCAGCCCGGCGGCCTGCTCGCGGGACGAGCCGGGCGGGCGAGAGGCAAACAGCCGGTCGAGATGGGCCTTGATGTCGTCGAAGCTCATCCGGTGCGGGGCAGGCGTGTGTGGTGGGTGGCGAAGAGTACGGCCCGGATGGGGCGGCGGTCAAGCAAGGGGGACCGGGCTAGATTCCGGACATCCCCACCGACGGAGGGCACGATGCAGAGGATTCACCGGGTGCTCGCCCTCGCCGTGCTCGCGAGCGGCTGCGCTGCCGAGGGCCCGTCGCCCACCTGCGGCATCGCGGCAATGACCGGTCCGCTCATCGCGCTCGAGGGGTTCGCGCGGGGCGACGCGCTCGTGACCGTCCCCGCCGGGTTGCCGCCCTCGCTGCCGGCGCGCTTCGTGGCCGGACCCACCGCCTCGGCGCTGGTGAGCACCGACGCGAGCGGCTTGCTGGTCGCCTCGGTCGACGCGCCGGTGCCGGAGAACTCGCGGCCGGGCTACGGCGTGCTCCTGCTCGACCGCTCGCGCGATCCGCTCGGCATCCTCGTCTACGACGGCGCCCCGGTCCGCGGTGCGCTGGCGCTCGGGACCGTCGCCGTGGGCGACTCGCTGCTCCCGTTGCTCGGCCTCGAGGTCACCCCGTCGGCGATCGAGGATGCGCGCTGCCCGCTCTTCCCCGGCGATGCGTGACGCCGCGCCTCAGGCGGCCTCGCGTCCCAGCTCGCGCAGCACCCGGTCGGCGGTGACCACCTGCGGGAAGAACACCCGGTCGCTCATCCGGTTGAGCGTGCTGCGGCGCGCCGGGAACCGCTCCCCCGCGGCGGCGAACACCCCCACCATCCCCGCCACCTCGGCCATCGCGTGGCCGCTCGCGTCGGCATACCCGCGGCGGCCGACCTGGTCGTAGTAGCTCACGTCCGGCCCCCCGCGGCGGATCTGTCGCGCCGCGATCCGGTCGGGAAAGAGCCCGGCCAGCCAGAGCGCATAGTTGCCCAAATGCGCCAGCACCAGGAAGCGTCCCTCGCCCTCGCTGCGCTCGAGGAGGGCCAGCAGGTCGACGAGGTAGTCGTGCCGCGCCGGATCGCCATCCCGAACCTGGCGCGCCCGCTCGCCGCGCCCGAAATCGAGCACCAGCGCCGCGAGGTAATCGGCGAGCTCGGCATCGTCGAAGCCGGCATCGAGCAGGTGACGCCGCAGCACCGCGTACACGAACAGCGGTGCGGACGGCGCCAGCACGGTGCGCACGGCGAGGAGGCGCTCGGCGAGCGCCGGGTCGTCGAGCAGCGCGTCGGGGCCCTCGCGCGCGAGGCGGCGCTCGAGGTCGGCACGTCGGGTGGCACTGCCTTCGGCAAGGACGATCAGGACGAGCTGCAGATCGGCCTCGCGCAGTCGGCTGCGAGCGTTGGCACGGATCATGGCTGGTTCCCGAAAGGACGAACAGGCTGGTGACTCAAGTTTCGGCATCGGCCGGCGCAGACGCAACCCGGTTGCGGGTGATCCATGTCGCCAGCGGTCGCGAGTGGCGCGGCGGCCAGCGCCAGGTGCTGGTGCTCGCGCGCGCGCTCGCCGCCGTTCCTGACGTGGAGACGTCGGTGGTCACCGGACACGGCACCACGCTCGAGGAACGGCTCACGGCCGCGGGGGTGACGGTGCACCCGGTGACCTGGTCGATGGGTCTCGACCCGCGGGTGGTGGCGGGACTGCTCCCCGAGCTCGGGCCCGACGTGATCGTCCACGCCCACGACTCGCATGCGCACACCCTGGCCGACGCAGCGATCCGGATCCGCGGCGGCCGGCTGGTGGTCACCCGGCGCGTTGACTTCCCGATCCGCCGCGCCGGGCACTGGCGCCGGGTCGACCGGGCGATCGCGCTGTCCGGGCCGGTGCGCGAGCGGCTGCTTGCCGCCGAAGTGCCCGCCGACCGGATCGCGATCATCCCGCCCGCGGTCGATCGCGACGCGCTCGAGCAGGTGCCGCCGTGGCCGGCGGCGGTGCCGATGCGCGACGACGATCGCCCGTTCATCGTCTCGGTCGCCGCACTGACGCCCGAGAAGGGCGTCGACGTGCTGCTCGAGGCCGCGGCGCACCTCCACGCGACCCATCCGGCGATCGACTGGATCGTCCTCGGCGACGGTCCCCAGCGCGACCGGTTGCTGGCACGCCGCAAGGCACTCGAGCTCGACGATGTGGTGGCCTTCCCCGGCCACGTGGAGCAGCCCGAGGCGGTCATGGCGCGGGCCCGGGCCATGGTCCAGCCGTCGCGCAGCGAGGGCTTCGGCTCGACGGTTCTCGATGCCCTCGCCCTCGGCATCCCGGTGGTCGCCTCGCAGACGGGCGGGCTTCCCGAGTCGCTCGCCGGCGGCGGCGGACTGCTGGTCCCCGCCGGCGACCCGGGGGCACTGGCCGGTGCCGTGACCCGGATCCTCGACGACCCCGCCCTGCACGAGCGGCTCTCCGGGGACGGCCGGGCCGCGGCCGAAGGGTTCAGCGTGCCGCGATTGGTCAGCCGGACGCTCGACGTGTATCGGTCGCTCGCCATGACCACCCCCGCGCCATGATCTACTTCTGCATCCCGACCCGTGACGAGGCCGCGACCATCGGCCTGGTGCTCTGGAAGATTCGCCAGGTGCTGACCGACTCGCACCGCGAGTACCAGCTGCTGGTGGGCGACGACGCCTCGACCGACGGGACCCCCGAGGTGCTGGCCCCGTACGCCAAGGCGCTGCCGCTCACGGTGATGCGCACCGAGTCGTCGATCGGCTACGCCGCCACCGTGGAGCGGCTGCTCAAGCACGCCCTCGACCTCTCGGACCGCCACAAGCGTGACGCGGCGATCCTCTTCCCCGCCGACTACACCGCCGACCCGGCGGAGCTCGAGGAATTCCTCAAGCGGCTCGATTCGGGTGCCGACCTGGTGGTGGGAGAGGCCGCCGTGGTGGGCGAGGAATCGCGCGGGCGGCGCCTGGTCCGGCGCTGGGCACCGCGAATCCTCGGGCGCCGCGTCCGTGTGCCGGGGGTGCGGGATGTCGTCTCCGGGGTGGCGGCCTTCCGGCTGGTCGCCCTGCGCCAGGCATTCCGCGATCGCCCCGACCGGTGGCTTGCCACCGAAGGGTGGGCGGCGAATGCCGAGCTGGTGGCGTGGGCGGCGGCCGGGGCGCGGCGCACCGAGAGTGCGCCGATCACGTTGCGGATCGACCGGCGGCAGCGCGCCTCCCGGATCGAGCCGTGGCCGCTGGCCCGCGCGCTCTGGCAGGCGCGCGGGCGCCTGGTCGCTCCCCCGAGGGCGGCGCCGTCGCGGGACCGCTCCCCGCGCCCGGCGCCGCGCAGCAAGGAACTGGTGCCATGATCACCGCCGCCGTGATGCTCGCCCTGCAGGCCGCCGCCGCGTCCACGCCCGCCGTCCCGTTCGGCGTCGGCGAGCGGATGGAGTACGGCGGCAAGTTCGGATTCATCTCCGCCGGCTCGGCCGAGCTGATCGTGGCGCGCATCGACACGCGGCGCGGGGCCGCGCTCGCCCTGGGCCGCCTGCTGCGG
>CALGOK010000079.1 GCA_937961295.1 uncultured Gemmatimonadota bacterium | reverse complement strand
CACCGGGCGGGAGCTGGTGCCCGCGGTGGTGCTCCCGGGACGGCTGCGGCTGGTCGGCCGCCTCGACGGGCCGTGGCAGAACGCGCGGTTCGTGGGCACCGCCGACCACCTCGCGCCGAACGACGCCCTGTCGCGGATGCTCGGGACGGTGCGGATGGACACCCGGGGAGAGATCCTCGGGCTGGAGATGGACGTGCGGTTCGACCGGCTGTCGTTCGACGCGCTGCGCACGGGCTACCCGACGCTCACGCCGCGGGGCGGGCTCACCGGCACGCTGGTCGCCAGCGGGCCGCTCGATGCGCTCCGCATCGATGCCGACGTGACCGGCGATCTCGGCAGCGTGCGCGCCACGGGAGGATTCGGCGTGCTCGACGACGGCGGCTACCGCGCCGACTCGCTGGTGCTCGACGTGCGCCGGCTCGACGCCGAGGCGCTGCTCGGCCGCGGACAGGCGACCGCGCTCAACGGGCGGATCACGGCCACCGGCACGGTCGACACGCTCGGACCGCCGCAGGGCGAGGTGCTGCTCGACCTGGGCCAGTCGCGCATCGGCGGGTTCACCATCGATGGGGTGCAGGGCCGGCTGGCCTCGTCGCCGTCGACGATTCGCATCGATTCGGTGCTCGCGACGTGGTCGACGGGACGCGTGCTGGCCGATGGCACCCTGGGCTGGTCGGCGCCCGACTCGGGCAGCCTCGCCATCGACGCGGCGGGATTCTCGCTCACCAACTTCGATTCGCTGGCGCGCGCCACGCTGCCGCTCGAACCGGACACCCTCAATCCGCAGCCGCTCGACGGCCTGGCGCGGGCCCAGATGCGGCTGCACGGCTCGCTCGACCAGCTCGCGCTCGACGGCGTGGTGGAGGCGGAGGACGTGGTGCTCGATGGCTGGAAGGTGGCGGTGCTCGAGGCGGAGATCGCCGCGGATTCGCTCCGCACCAGCGGGGTGCGGGTCACCGCGCACGCCGACTCGGTGCAGCAGGGCGACTTCCTCGCGCGCGATCTCGAGATCACGGTTGGAGGCACCCGCGACTCGCTCACCTTCGAGGGTTCCGGCCGGCTCGGCCAGCTCCGGCTCGCCCTCGGCGGCTACCGCGCGGCGATCGATGCCGACACCGCGCGCATCGGGCTCGACTCGCTGGAGCTCGACTTCCCGCGCCAGCGCTGGCGGCTGCTCAAGCCGGCCACGGCGCGGGTGAGCGACCGCCGCATCGCGCTCGCCGACACGGTGGTTCTGCGGACGCTCGACGGCGGCGGGGCGATGACCTTCGCAGGCGAGGTGCCGGGGAGCGGCGCGGGCGAGCTCACCGCCTCGATCGTGGGGCTCGACCTGACCGACCTCTACGCCATCCTCGAGCGCGACACCAGCGCGGTCGGCGGCCTTGCCAGCGCCGACTTCCGGCTCGGCGGGACGCGGAACGCACCGACGCTCCGCGGCAACGCGATGGTGACCGGGCCGACGTTCCGCGATGCCAACCCGCCGCTGGTCCGCGCGGCGTACGACTATCGCGACCGGCGGCTCCGCAGCAACCTGACCTTCTGGAAGCTCGGCAACCCGGTGCTCGAGGTGGACGTCGACTTGCCGTACGACCTGGCGCTCGCACCGCGCGAGGACCGCACGCTGCCGGGTCCGATCGACATCCGGGCCAGCGCCGATTCCGCCGATCTCTCGATCCTCGAGGCGTTCACCAGCTCGGTGCGCAGCACCCGGGGCTGGATGGCGCTCGACCTCGGCGTGACCGGTTCGTGGGACGCGCCCCGGCTGGTGGGGACGATGTCCGTGACCGACGGGCGGATGACGATTCCCAACCTCAACGTGCGCTACGGCCCGATCATCGGCTCGGCACGGTTCACCGGCGACTCGATGGTGATCGACACCCTGCTGCTCTCGAGCGGCGAGGGTGACCTGGTCATCGACGGCGCAATCCGGTTCGAGGAGCTGAGCCGCGCGGTACTCGACCTGCGACTCAACTCGCAGGGCTTCCTGGCGATGAACGTCCCCGGGTTCATGCGGATCCGGCCCACCGGCCGGGTGACGCTGACGGGACCGGTGTTCCAGTCGGTGATGCGTGGCAACCAGGTGACCCTCACCGACAGCGACGTGTACTTCGCCGACCTGCTCACCAAGAACGTGATCGACCTCGAGAACCCGGCGTATGCCGACCTCGTCGACCGCGAGGAGCTCCGCCGCCAGCGCCTCGGCACCGCCTTCCAGAACCGGTTCCTCGACTCGGTGCGCGTCGAGAACATCCGATTCGTGATCGGCAACGACGTGTGGCTCCGGTCCACCGGGGCGACCAACATCCAGCTCGAGGGATCGGTGCAGGTGAGCAAGGTGGGGCGGGAGTACCGCGTGGCCGGCGAGCTCAACACGCCGCGGGGCGACTACCAGCTGCAGGTGGGGGGGATCATCAACCGCACCTTCCGGATCGATCGCGGAACGGTGCGCTACATCGGGACGCCCGACCTCAACGCCGAGCTCGATATCCAGGCCAGCTACACGGTGTACGCCGCCGACGGCGAGGACGTCCCGATCATCGCCAACATCACCGGCACGATCGAGACGCCACAGGTGGACCTCACCTCGCCGGGCCGCACGATCGCCGACCGCGACCTGGTGTCGTACCTGATCTTCGGGCGGCCCGAGTTCCAGGTCGCCTCGGGTCCGGGCGGCGAGGGGCAGGTCGCGCTGCAGACGATCCAGGCCGGGCTCACCGCGCTCTCGGGCGAGATCGGCCGGACGCTGGGCCAAGACCTCGGGCTCGACCTCTTCGAGATCCGCCCCGAGATCGGCACCGGCGGTGCCAACGCCGGGGCGTTCACGCGCCTCGCTGCCGGCGTCCAGCTGAGCCCGCGCTGGTTCGTGACGCTCAACGCCGGCTTCTGCCTCGCCGGGGGACAGGCCGAGGGATTCACGGCGCGCAATCTCGGGGCGTCGATCGAGTACCGCTTCGCTCGCGACTGGCGGGTGCAGGCCTCGGCCGAGCCGGTGCAGGGGTGCGGCCGGCTGAGCAACGCGTTCAACACCATCCAGCGCCGCTACCAGTTCGGTGGCGACCTGCTCTTCTCGCGGGAGTACTGAGTGCCGCGTGCGCTCCTGATCGCCAATCCCAACGCCGCCCGGACCCAGGCGGCCACCGTCCGCGGCATCGAGGAGGTCATCCGCGGCGCGGGGTGGTCGCTCGAGGTGCTCGCCACCGGCGGGCCGGGCGACGCGCGTCGCCATGCGGAGTACGCCGTGCGCGAGGGGCTCGACGTGGTGGCGGTGTTCGGCGGCGACGGCACGACGATGCAGGCCGCCGCGGCGCTGGTGGGGAGCGGGACCGCCCTCGGCGTGATCCCGGGGGGCACCGGCAACCTGCTGGCCGGCAACCTGCGGCTGCCGGTGAACCCGATCCGCGCGGCGCAGGCGATGGCGGCCGGCACGCCGCGGCCGCTCGACCTCGGCGGGATGACCCGCGCCGCCGGCGAGCACTACATCGCTGTCGCCGCCGGCACCGGCATCGACGCGCGGGTGATGACCGAGACGGCGTCGTCCCAGAAGCACCGCTGGGGGATGATGGCGTACGTCGCCACGACGCTGCGCCTGCTCCCGGAGATCCGCAGCGTCCCGTTCCGGATCACCATCGACGGCACCGAGCACGAGGCCGAGGCGGCGATGCTGCTGGTGGCCAATTGCGGCGAGGTCATCCCGCCGCTGGTGCGGCTCGGCAAGGGGATCTCGCCGCACGACGGCCTGCTCGACGTGATGGTGCTGCGCACCAACTCGATCGGCGAGTCGATGAAGGCGGTGTGGGACCTGCTCACCGAGCGCTCGGGGACGTACGGCGAGGATGTCTCGGTGGCGTACGCGCGCGGCCGCGAGGTGACGGTGCGCGTGCTCGACGGGTCGGTGCAGCCGGTGCAGCTCGACGGCGAGCCCGGCGGCGACACGCCGTTCACGGCCGCGGTGGTCCCCGCCGCGATCCGGGTGATGATGGCCTCCGGATAAGCGAGTATCTTATCCGAGACTCGAGACTCGAGATCCGGGACTCGAGAGCATCCGTCGCTCGAGTCTCGAGTTTCCAGTCGCGAATCTCGCCGGTTGAGGTGCACTTGGCCGACTCCATCCTGCTCATCGACGACGACGTCACGCTCCTCCGCTCGCTCGGGTCGTATTTCGAGAAGAAGGGGTGGGAGGTGTACCGCGAGCTCACCGGCGAGGCGGGACTGGCGACCCATGCGCGGGCGCTCCCCGAAGTGGTGCTCTGCGACCTGCACCTGCCTGGGATCGACGGGCTGGAGGTGCTGGAGCGGCTGCGCGGCGAGGACGTGGCGGTGATCATGCTCACCGGCGATGATCACCTGCCCACCGCGGTGCAGGCGATGCGCGCCGGCGCCGAGAATTTCCTGGTGAAGCCGGTCGACCTCGACCACCTCGGTGCCGCGGCCGAGCGCGCGGCGGAGAAGTTGTCCCTGCGGCGGGTGAACCTGACGCTGAGCGGCCGCGCCGCGGCGGTCAGGTGCCTCGACGTGCCGCGACTCTCGCCGCCGATGCGCGCGCTGCGGGAACGCCTCGCCCTGCTCGCCCGCAGCGACCATCCCGCGATCCTGGTCCTGGGGGAGAGCGGCACCGGCAAGCGCAACGTCGCCCGGATGCTGCACGAGCAGTCGAACCGCGCCGGGGAACCGTTCATCGAGTGCGTGGCGGCCTCCACCGAGCCGTTCGCGCTCGAGGCGACGATCTTCGGCGTGGAGGGGGAACCGGCCACACCCGAGGATCGCTCCCGGGCCGGGCTGCTGGAGATCGCCGATCGCGGGACCGTGGCGCTCCACGAGCTCACCGCGGCGCCGCTGGGGGTGCAGGTGCGCCTCGAGGCGATGCTGGAGCACCGGGCGTTCCGGCGCAGCGGCGGGACCCGGGAGATTCCCGTGGACGTGCGGGTGGTGGCCACCTCCTCGCGCGATCCCGAGGAGGAGGTTGCGGCCGGCCGGTTCGACGAGGGGTTGTATTATCGTCTGAAGGCGATGGCGGTGACGGTGCCGCCGATCCGCGACCTGTCGCCCGAGGCCATCGTGACGCTGGCGCGGCGCAGCATCGAGAAGCTGGCCCCGGCCACCCCCGGCGCGCCCAGGGAGGTGACCGACGAGGCGCTCGACCGGCTCGCGGCCCACGCCTGGCCCGGGAACCTCCGCGAGCTCCGCCACGTCATGGAGCGGGCGCTGATGCTGGCGCGCGGCAACGGGGCGGTGGGGATCGAGCACCTTCCCGGCGAGTTCCGGGCGCGACCCGGGCCGTTCGACCGGCGCCACACGCCGCTCACGATGGAAGAGGTGGAGCGCATGCACATCGAGCGGACCCTGAAGCACCACGGCGGCAACCGGACGCGCGCAGCCCAGGAGCTCGGCATCTCGCGCGCGACCCTGATTGCCAAGATCAAGCGATACGCGATCCCGCACTGACATGACCACTCCTGGCCGCCCGACGCTCGCCGAGCGCGACGCGATGCTCTGCCGCTCCTGCGGCAGGGAAGAGCGGGCGTCCGAGGGATACCCGTGTGACCGCTGCGGCACGTTCGTGTGCCTGGTCTGCACCATCCGCGGGATCACCCTCTGCCGCGACTGCGCGGCGAAGCCTGGCGGCTCATGACGTCGGTGCTCGCGACCGTCTCCGTCGTCCCGCTGCTCGCCGCCCCATCGCTCCGTGCCGAACAGGTCTCCCAGCTGGTGCTGGGCGAGGGCGCCACGGTGCATGCCCTCGACGGCGAGATGCTGCAGGTGACCACGGCGCTCGACAGCCACGAGGGGTGGCTGCACCGCGGCTACGTCCTCGAGGTCGGTGACGGCGCGCTCGATCGCTGGCTCGGCACGGCGGGCTGGTCGGAAGGCGCCCTCCTGGAGGCCGGGGGTGTCGCGCTGCGCGCACCGCACCGCGCGCGGCTCCCACTCGAGGGCACCGCGCGAGTGCGGCTCCCCGATGGCCGGCCGGCATCGAGCCGGAGCGGGTCGGTGCGTCCCTGGGGCGAGGTGATCCGCGAGGCGAGCGCGGAGTCGCCGGCAGAATGGGCCTGGCGCGAGTTCGCAGGGTCGCCCTACCTCTGGGGCGGCGTCACGGCGAGCGGCATCGACTGCAGCGGGCTGGTGCAGGTGACGTTCCTCGCGCGCGGCATCCCGCTGCCGCGCGACGCCCACCAGCAGGCCACGCTCGGCGAACCGGTGGACCCGGCGCAGATCGCCGAGGGCGACCTGCTGTACTTCCGCGGCGCGCAGGACGACCGGATCGGCCACGTCGCCATCGCGGCGACCCCGGGCACCATGGTGCATGCCACGGTGGACGTGGGTCGCGTGATCCGGGAGCCGTGGACCGACGGATCGCGCGCGGCCCCGCTCCGCGAGCGGCTGGTGTCCGTGCGCCGCCTGGGCTGACCGATGCGCGCCCTGGTCCTCTTCGACATCGACGGCACGCTGCTCACCTCCGCCGCCGCGGGACGCGAGGCGATCCGCACGGCATTTGGCGAGACGTTCGGCACGCTCGACGTGTTCGATGCCGTGCGCTTCGACGGCAAGACCGACCCGCAGATCGTCCGCGAGCTCTGCGAGGCGGCGGGAATCCCCGAGCGCGCGACCGACGCCACGATCGTCGAGCTGCTCGACCGCTACGTCGCGCTGCTCGAGGCCGAGCTCGGCCGCCGCCAGGGACTGGTGCGCTCGCTCCCCGGGGTGCCCGCACTGCTCGACGCACTCGAGGCCGAGGGCGACGTGTGCGTGGGGCTGCTGACCGGCAACGTGATCTCCGGCGCCCGCCTCAAGCTTGCCGCCGCGGGGCTCGACTTCGACCGCTTCCGACTGGGCGCGTTCGGATCCGACAGCGCGCATCGCCCCGACTTGCCGCCGATCGCGGTCGAGCGTGCCCGGCCGCTGATGGGACGGCTGCCGGCGGGACAGGAGGTCGTGATCATCGGCGACACGCCCGCCGACGTGACCTGCGGTGCGGCGCTCGGCGTGCGCGCGGTGGCCGTCGCCACCGGTTCGTACACCGAGGAGGAGCTGCGCGCGGCCGGTGCCCATGCCACCTTCGCGACGTTCGAGGACACCGCCGGTGCGGTGGAGGCGATCCTGTGCTCGAACTCGAACTGAAGGCAGTGGTCAGCGAACCGGATGCGCTGCGCGCCCGCTTGCTGGAGGCCGGGGCGTCGCCCGGGTTTCACGGAGTGATGCGCGATCGCCGGCTCGACAGGGATGGTGCGCTCGGCAGCCGCGACGAGGTGCTCCGGTTGCGGCGCTACGAGCCGGTGGAGGGCGCGGCGACCGAGGAAGTGGGCTGGAAGGGCCCCACCCGCGTCAGCGATGGCTACAAGGCGCGCCGCGAACTCGGCGCGCGGCTGTCCCCAGGTGATTCGCTGGAGGAGATCCTCGCGGCACTCGGGTTTACCGAGGTCCACGCCATCGATCGCCACGTGGAGCTGTACCAGATCGCCGGTGGCGATGCGCGGATCGAGTGGTACCCCGACCTCGACACGCTGGTGGAGGTCGAGGGCGCGCCGGCGGCGATCGAACGGATCACCTCGCTGTCGGGGATCGCGCGCGAGCAGTTTCGCGCTGATCCGCTCGACTGGTTCGTTGCCGACTACGAACGCCGCACCGGGCGGACCGCGCGGCTGCGCCTCGCGCGGGGTGAGGAGCCGGCCCATTGGCCGCGGTGATGAGTCCACTCGCTCCCGCGCTCGGGCGGCTCGCCGCGCCGCCCCGCGATGGCGCGTTCGAGCAGATCCGGCTTGCCCTGGTCGACACCCTCGTGGCGGCCCACGGCGAAGGGCAGCTCGACGGCGGAGCGTGGCTGGCGGCATGGCACGGTGCGGTGACGGCGATCCGCGACCAGGTGGTGGCCGACGCGCGCGCGCGCCTCGCACGGGCCGCGGCACGGTCCCGGTGTCCCGATGGCCGGTTGCAGGCCCTGCTTCCCGACGATGATGCTGCCGATCGGTTGCTGCAGCGCCTGCTCGCCGAGGGGATCCCGCTGGAAGAGCTCGAGTCGGAACCGGTCACCGCGGAGTCGACCCGCCGACGCGGGGCGGCACTCGAGGCCGCGTGGGACGCCGCCGCGGAACTGGCGACCCGGGTCGCGGCGGAGCACCGCCTCGCGGCGGAGCGCGTGCTGGCGTGGCGGTGGCCGTGGCGCCCGCTGGTGATCGCGGCGTCACTCGTGGTGTTGCTCGCCTCGATCGTCGCCGCGATGCTCGGTGGGCTGCTCCCCTCGCCGGAACGGTTCGAGCCGGTGATCGACTGGTTCTGGAGGCTGCCGTGGCCATAGTCGCGATCGGGCTGGACGTGGTCGAGGTCCCCCGGGCCCGGGCGATGCTCGAGCGCCTCGGCCAGCGCCTCCTCGACCGGACACTCAGCGAGGAGGAGCGCCAGTACCTCGCGACCCTCGGTGACCCCGCTCCCGCCCTGGCTGCCCGCCTCGCCGCCAAGGAGGCGGTCTACAAGGCGCTGCAGGCACTGCCCGGGTCGCGGCCGGTGGGATGGCGCGAGGTGGCCGTCCGGCGGCTCCCAGACGGCCGTCCCGAAGTGGTCCTGACTGGCAGGGCGGCCGAGCTTCTGGTCCCGCACCGGGTCTCGGTGCACCTCTCCATTTCGCATTCGCGCGACGTCGCCGCCGCGGTGGCCATCCTGGAAGGCTGACCTCGGGGTCTGGTAATCCCGACCAGTTTGGTCTAGCTTCTCCCGACCGCGAAAAAGCGATTGAGAATGATTCTCGTTCAGGCGACATCCCTGCTGCTGGCGCTGGCTTCGGTCGGCCCCGACTCCGTCACCACCGCGCGACGGATCGCGGCCTCCGCCGAACTGGCGGCGCAGGAATACCGGATCGGCGTGGTCGACGGGCGGATCGTCGCTCCGGCCGAAGTCGACGAGGCTCGGTTGTTCCTGACCGAGGCGAAGCGAACTGCGGCACTGCTTCCGGAGCGCACGGTGGCGCCGGCGATGGTGGAGATCGACCGCGCGCTGGCCCTGGTCACCTCGAGCGGCCTCCCGGATTCGGTCGACGCCGCGGTGCGGCGGCTCACCGATCACCTCGCGACATCGCTCCGCATCGTGCTGGTCGAGATTCCGCCGCGGACGCCGTCGCTGGCGCGCGGCGCCGAGCTGTATCGTCGCGAGTGTGCCTCGTGCCACGGTGCGACGGGGGCGGGAGATGGTGCCGCCGGCAGTGCGCTTGATCCGCCGCCGGCCGACCTCACCGATCACACCGCGCTTGCCGACGTGACGCCGCTGGCCTTCTACCAGCGGATCACCATCGGCGTGGCGGGCACGGCGATGCCGGCGTACGAGACGCGGCTGCCGGCGGAGGATCGCTGGGCGTTGGCGCTCTACGCCACCACCCTGCGCCAGGCCGACGCTGCTGGCACGGTGCCCGCCGCGCTGCGCTCGTTCCCCACCACCGCGGAGATGAACGACGAGCAGCTGCTCGCCGCGCTCGGCGACGGGGCGGGCCGTGACCAGGTCGCGGCGGTGCGTGCCTGGCAGGATCCCGACGACGAGAACGCGATCACCGCGGCGATCTTCGCGTCGGTGCGGTCCAAGGTGGCGGAGGCCGACCGGCTGGCGCGCGAGGGATCGCACGACGCCGCGGTGGCAGCGGCGTTCGACGCGTACCTGGCGTTCGAGGGCGTGGAGCGCACGGTGGCCGCCAAGAATGCCGGACTCGCCACCGAGCTCGAGGCGTCGTTTGCCACGCTCCGCACCCGCGCGGCTGGCGGGGCGACGGCCGCCGAGCTCGACGCGGTGCATCGCGAGCTGCTGGCCGGGCTGGAGCGCGCGGAGCGGGTGGTGGGCGACCGGCTCTCGGCACCGAACCTGTTCGTGCAGTCGCTGATGATCATGATCCGGGAAGGGCTCGAGGCGATCCTGATCATCGGGGCGCTGATGGCGTTCCTGGTCAAGGTCGGCGCTGGGCACCGGCGCCGCGACATCCACATCGGCGTGGGTGCGGCCGTGGCCCTCTCGCTGCTCACCGCGGTGCTGCTCGAGACCGTGTTCCAGCTGTCGCCCGCCAACCAGGAGGTCCTCGAGGGGATCACCATGCTCACGGCGGTGGCGGTGCTGTTCTACGTGAGCTACTGGCTGCTGTCGAAGATGGAGGTCCAGAAGTGGACCTCGTTCGTCAAGGAGCGGGTGCAGGTGGCGGTGAGCGGCGGCTCGGTGTTCGCGCTCGCCACGGCGGCGTTCCTGGCAGTGTACCGCGAGGGGTTCGAGACGGTGCTGTTCTACAAGGCGCTGCTGGTCTCGGGCGGCGCCGCCGGCAGCACCTTCCCGCCGGTGTTCGTGGGGATGGTGGTGGGGGCGGTGCTGCTGGTGGGGATCTACCTCGCGATCAACAAGTACGGCGTGCGGCTGCCGCTCAAGCCGTTCTTCGGGGTGACCAGCGCGTTCCTCTACTACACCGCGTTCGTGTTCGCGGGGAAGGGGATCGCCGAACTGCAGGCGGGTGGCGTGGTGGGGACCACGATCCTCCCGGGCTGGCCGCGGCTGCCGGTGGTCGGGATCTACCCGACGCTGGAGTCGATGCTCGCCCAGGGCGTGCTGGTGGCGCTGGCGGTGTTCGCGCTGGTGTGGTTGCGCGTGACGTCGCGACGGGAGAGGGGCGAGGAGCGAGGGGCGGGGGCGCCGGTCGCGGTTCCCGTGCCGGCGTCACTCGCCGCGGCCGCGCCGGTGGGGATGGAGCAGGCGGTGCTGCGCTCGCTGGAGCAGATGGAGGCCGACCTCGCCGCGCTGCGCAGCGAGGTGGAGCGGCTGCGGGAAGTGGTGCTGGAGGAGAGCGTTGAGCGGGTGGCAGGAGAGTAACCGCGACAGGCCAGCCGCGGCCGTCAGGCCGCGGAGACCCTGATTCGGATCGAGCGAGCCGCGGCCTGATGGTCGCGGCTGTCTGGTTTGCGATGGCACAAACGAAACGGCCCGCCATTGCTGGCGGGCCGTTTCAAGAGAGGTCCCAGAACGCCCCCTGAGTATACGGAGACGAACAGAAGTGTTCGCTCCACCCTTCTTCGTCCTGGGACTTTCCGCAGGTGCACCGCCAGAACCCCGGCGGCCCACCGACTAGGAAAAAAACTAGGATCCGCACCCCGGTCTGTCAAGCGGCGGTAACGGCCTATCTCCCCGTCTTCCCTTGGGATCCCGCGCCCTGGCGAAGCCACTGGCCGGGTTCCGCCGGTGCCAGCGGGGCGAGCCGCTGCCAAATCACGATCCCGACCAGCACGATGGTGACCGACGTGGCCTGAGCCACCGTCATTCCGGCCAGAAATCGGTCATCCTTGGCCCGGAAAAACTCGACGGTGAACCGCTCCAGTCCAGCAAAGATCAGGTAAGCCCCGAACAGCCAGCCGGTCCCGCGTGCCTTGAGTCGCCACTTCCAGAGTACCGCGAACACCACGAGGATGATCCCGACCTCGTACAGCTGGGTGGGGTGCACGCTGAGGAGGGTCTCGGGCGCGGTCCCCGGCGGCATCGGAGTGCCGAACGCCCTGGCCATGATTCCCGCGGTGCTCGGCGGTGCCCCCTCGGGGAACGCCACGGCCCAGGGGAGGTCGGTGGGTCGCCCATAGTCGTCGCCGACCACGAAGCAGCCGACCCGCCCCATGGCATAGGCGGCGGCCAGCGCCGGGGCGACGAGGTGCATGGTCCACCGGATCGGGACGGCGCGCCGCCAGCCGGCGATGATCACGCCGAGCGCGCCGCCGATGAACCCGCCGTAGAAGACCAGGCCCTCGCGCGCGAAGAGGGCCTCCGGGCCATGCAGTGCCACGTACCAGAGCTTGGCGCCGACGATGCCGCCGATCACGGCGCCGAAGACGATGTCGCCGGCGAAGTCGGGTGCGAAGCCGTTGCGCCGCAGCTCGCGGTCGACGATCCACGCCCCGATCAGGAACGCCAGCATCATCGTGAGGCCGAAGCCGGTGATCGGCAGCGGTCCGAGGTGGAACTCGAGCGGATAGGCCTGGATCACCGGGACGCTCCGGAGGGAATGGCGAGGCCGGGAAGCGGAATGCTGTCGCTCGCCTCGAGAGTGAGGTCGTCGCGCTCGCCGGCCGCCAGTCGCCAGCTGCCGGCGGCGCCGATCATTGCGGCGTTGTCGGTGTTGAGCCGCGGCGATGCGGCGACCACGCGCAGGTCCTCGCCCGCCGCCTCGCGCATCGCCGCGAGGAGCGTGCGGTTGCACGCCACCCCGCCGCCGAGGACGATCAGGTCACGCCGGTTGGCGGCAGCCGCATCGAGCGTCTTGGCCACAAGCACCTCGATCACCGCGTCCTGGAAGCCGCGGGCCAGGTGCACGCGCTCGGCGTCGACGTCATCGCACTGCTGCACCGCGCGCAGCACCGCGGTCTTGAGCCCGCTGAACGAGAAGTGGAAGCGGTCCTCGTCGGCGATTCCCTTGAGCAGTGGTCTGGGAAAGGTGTAGCGCGAAGGGTCACCCTGTGCCGCGAGCTTCTCGATCGCGGCGCCGGCGGGATAGTCGAGACCCAGGAGGGTGCCGACCTTGTCGAACGCCTCGCCGGCGGCGTCGTCCTTGGTGGCGCCAAGGAGGCGGTAGTCGCCCCACGCCGGGACGTCGAGGAGCATGGTGTGTCCGCCGCTCACCAGCAGGCCCGTGAACGGCGGAGCCACGGCCGGGTCCTCGAGCACCGGGGCGAAGAGGTGCCCCTCCATGTGGTGCACACCGATGAGCGGGAGTCCCTCGCGCCACGCGACCGTCTTGGCCCAGGTCACGCCCACCAGCAGCGCGCCGAGGAGGCCGGGACCGCGGGTGACGGCGATGCCGTCGATGTCGGCGAGCGTCACGCCCGCGCGCGCCAAGGCCTCGTCGACGATCGGCCCGATGGTGTGCAGGTGGGCGCGCGAGGCGAGCTCGGGGACCACGCCGCCGAACACCTTGTGGATGTCCTGGGAGAGCAGGCTCATCCCCTCGAGGGTGGCGACGCCGTCCTCGCGGCGCACGACAGCGGCGGAGGTCTCGTCGCAGCTCGATTCGATCGCGAGGACGCGCACGGTCATTCCCCCAGCAGCGCTGCGATCCGCCCGCGGTGCTCGGCCGAGTCCCAGTGCTCCTCGCCGAGTGCGACGAACCGGATGGTGCCGTCGCGGTCGAGCAGGAACGACTGCGGCACGCCGATCATCCGGTACTCCTGCTGGATCAGCCCGCTGCGGTCGTGGAGCAGGTCGAAGGTGAGCCCCAGCTCGTCGGCGAAGGCGCGCACCTTGTCGGGATTGCCGGCATCGACACTGACCGCCGCAATCCGGAAGCCGCGGCCCCGGAACTCCTGCCAGGTCCGCTCCATCGACGGCATCTCTGCCCGGCACGGCGCACACCAGGTGGCCCACACGTTGACGAGGGTCACCTGGCCGGCGAAGTGCTCGCGCAGGGAGACCGAATCGCCGGTGGCGAGGTCGACCAGGCGGTATTCGGGCGCGCGGCGGCCGACCTCGACGCCTTCCGGCGGCGGCGCGTACCGGGTGAGCCCCCACGCGCCGAGCGCGATCCCGCCGATGATCAGCGCGACCATCTGCCATTGGCGCATCATGACCCCGGGGCGGTTCCCGCGGCGAGCAGGCCCTCGACGATCCGCTGGTTGGCCGGCGAGGCCCACGGGTGCGCGCCGTAGACGATCCGCAGGATGCGGCCGTCCTTGTCGACGAGGAACGATTCCGGCACCCCGGTGGTCTGGAAGAGCTGCTGGATCCGGCCGTCGCGGTCGTGCAGCACGTCGAACGCCACGCCGAAGTCGGCGATGAACTCGCGAACTGCGCTGGAGTCGGCGACGTCCACGCTGACGGCGGCGATCCGGAAGCCGCGCGGCGCCAGCTGGCGATACATCGAGTCGAGCGCCGGGATCTCCTCCTTGCACGGCTCGCACCAGGTGGCCCACACGTTCACCAGCGTGACGGCGCCGCCGTACTCCTCGAGGAACGAGATCTCCTCACCGCTCGCGAGGTCCACCGCGCGGAAGTCGGGCGCCTCGCTGCCGATCCGGATCGGCGCGGGAGTGCCGCACGCGGCCAGCGCGCCCACGGCGAGCATGACCAGTCCCGATGTCCTCACACCGCCACCTCGCAGGCCCGGCGCAGCGCGCGCACCGCTTCGGCGACGTCCTGCTGGCCGAACACGGCGGTGCCGGCGACGAAGGTGTCGGCACCGGCGCGATGCACCTCGCCGATGGTCTTGACCGTGATGCCACCGTCGACCTCGAGCGCGGCGCGCGAGCCACATTCGGTGAGCAGCGCGCGGGTGCGGGCGATCTTCTGCGTCGAAGCCGGGATGTACGACTGGCCACCGAACCCCGGATTGACCGACATCACGAGGACCAGGTCGAGGTCGTCGCTCACCTCGCGGAGCCAGTCGACCGGGGTGGACGGGTTGAGCACGAGGCCGGCCTGCATCCCCGCCTGTCGCACCGCGGCCAGGTGGCGCTGCACGTGCACGGTGGCCTCGGGGTGGAACGAGAACACCGCCGCGCCGAGGTCGGCGTACTCGGCGATGTAGCGCTCGGGATGCTCGACCATGAGGTGCACGTCGATCGGCAGCGACGAGATCTTGCCGAGTCCGCGGATCAGCGGCGCGCCGAAGGTGAGGTTCGGCACGAAGTGGCCGTCCATCACGTCCACATGCAGCCAGGTCGCGCCGCCCGCCTCCGCCTCGGCCACCTGCTCGGCGAGGCGACCGAGGTCGGCGCTCAGCACGCTGGGAGCGATCCGCACGGTCATGACCGCCGCCTCCGGGGTCCGCTGCTCACCGTCAGGTCCACCTTTCCGCCGGCGCGGATCGCGCCGCGCGCTTCGGGTCGCGTCCGCACCACCATCCCGGCCGGGGTCGCCGAGGACACGCTGTCGATCCGGCCGATCGAGAGTCCGGCTGCCTGAAGGATGGTCGAGGCCGTCTCCATGTCGAGGTCCACCAGTTCCGGCACCGTCACGCGCGGCGGCCCGCTCGACACTCCCAGCCGCACCAGGGAGCCTTCGGGCAGCCGGGTCCCCTCGACCGGGACCTGCCACGAAACCGTCCCGGCCGGGGTGAGCGGATCCTCCAGCTCCCCCGCGATCCGGCCGCGCAGCCCCAGCGCGGCGAGCTCGGCCACGGCCTGGTCGGTGGCGACTCCCCGCAGTTGCGGCACCACGGCGTCGCGCTGGACAATCGGGGCCGGATAGAGCAGCCACGCCACCAGCATCCCGCCGGCCACCGCGGTGACCAGCGCCAGCCAGATCCAGCCGTTCTGCCACCATCGCGCGGTCGTCACCCGGTCCTCACCAGCCTCGCTGCGAACGCCCCATCGGTGCCGTGACGCTGCGGGAGCAGGAGCAGGTCGCCTGCCGCGGTGAGCGGCAGATCGTCCCCGGTCGCCGGTTCGCGACGGAAGTCCCGCCGCCGTGCCAGGAACCGGTCCACCTGTTCGCCGTCCTCCTCGGGCTCCAGCGAGCACGTGGCATAACATAGCACGCCACCGGTTCGCACCCGATCGGCGGCGGCGTCGAGGAGCGCGGCCTGCTCCGCGACCAGTCGCGCCAGGGCTTCCGGCCGCACCCGATGGCGGGCATCCGGGTGCCGGGCGAAGGTCCCGGTGCCGAGGCAGGGAGCGTCCACCAGCACGGCTCCGACCGGCCTGACTGGCGGCTGCATCGCGTCGGCCACGACCGGGTGGACGTTCGGCGCCGCGAGCCGGGAGAGATTCTCGAGTAGCCGCTCGAGACGACGACGCGACAGGTCGGCGGCGACCACCCGCGCCACGCTGTCGTGCAGGGCCAGCGCCTTCCCGCCGGGCGCCGCGCAGGCATCGTACACCACGGCGTCCTCCGGAAAGCCGGCGTACCGGGTCACCAGCGCCTGCGCCGGGTCCTGCACGAACCAGTCGCCCTCGTCAAATCCCGGAATGCGGTCGGGGCGCGTCTCGTCGACGACCACGCCGGCCCCGAAGGGGGCGAGGAAATGCGGCACCTTCGCCTCGCCCAGCCTGTTCGCAAGTTCGTCGACGCTGCCGCGGGCCGGCTGGATCACCAGCGGCGGATGAGCGTTGTTCCACTCCAGCAGCGCACGAGTCTCGTCCCGGCCGAAGCGCTCGAGCCACCTCGTCACCAGCCATTCAGGGTGACTGAACTCCCCGGCGAGGGCGGCGGCCGTGTCGGGCTCGGGGGCAGCGGGTGCCGGCCGACCGCGGGCGACCTTGCGCAGCACGGCATTGACGAACCCGGTCGCGCGCTCGCCCACGGCCTGTCGCGCGAGGTCGACCGCCGTGGCCACCGCGGCGTGGGGTGGGACGCGATCGAGGTGATGGATCTGGTACGTGGCGAGCCGGAGGATGTCGAGCAGGGCGGGTTCGACTTGTCCGATCCCTCGCGAGACGTGGGGTGCGATCGCCGTGTCGAGCGGGCCCTGCTGGCGGAGCACGCCGGCGGCGAGCTCGTGCACGAGACGGCGATCGACCTCGGCGAGGGAGGCGAGGCCGCGCTCGAGCGCGGTGTCAAACGGCTCTCCCCTCCGCACGGCCAACAGGATGCCGAGCGCCGCGCGGCGCGGCGCCAGCCCGGTGTCGCTCAGCCCAGCATCCCGGCGGTGGGCGAGGACGGCACCGCCACCTCGCGGCGCGGCATCCGGCCGGCGAGGTACGCCTCACGACCCGCCTCGACGGCGAGCCGCATCGCGCGCGCCATCCGCACCGGCTCGTCGGCCTCGGCCAGCGCGGTGTTCATCAGGATGCCGTCGACGCCCTGCTCCATCACCAGGCACGCGTCGGAGGCGGTGCCCACGCCGGCGTCGACGATGATCGGAACGGTGAGCCGCGCCTTGATGGTGCGGATGAAGTACGGATTGAGCAGCCCGAGCCCCGAGCCGATCGGCGAGGCGAGCGGCATCACCGCCACCGCCCCGGCGTCCTCGAGCCGGAGCGCGGTGATCAGGTCGTCGTTGGTGTAGGCGAGGACCTTGAATCCCTCGGCGGCGAGCACGCGCGTCGCCTCGAGCAGGCCGGCGGTGTCGGGGAGGAGGGTTTCCTTGTCGCCGATCACCTCGAGCTTGACGAAGTCGTTGAACCCGGCCTCGCGTGCCAGTCGCGCGTAGCGGATCGCCTCGTCGGCGGTGTAGCAACCGGCGGTGTTGCTGAGCAGGAAGTAGCGCTCGGGCGAGAGGTGGTGGAGGATTCCCGACTCGTCGCGGCGGTCGAGCGACACGCGCCGGACCGCGACCGTGACGATCTCCGCTCCCGAGGCCTCGATCGCCTCGATCATCTCCGCATTGCTGCGGTACTTGCCGGTTCCCACCATCAGGCGCGAACCGAAGGTCGCGCCGCCAATTTCCAGCATGTCAGCCTCCACCGACGAAGTGGACGATCTCCACCACGTCGCCATCCAAAACCGGCGTGGCCGCCAGGGCGGGCCGCCGGATGATCTCCCGATTGAGTTCCACCACCACCGCGCGCGGGTCGAGCCCCAGCTCGGCGGGCAGACGCTCGGCCGGGGGGGCGGCGGTGATCGCGCGCGGGGTGCCGTTGATGGTCAGCTGCATCGGGACTTTGGTCGTTGGTCGTGAGTCGTTGGTCGTTGGGCGTTGGGCGATTCAACCAGAAATCTAGCAGCGTTGCTCAGGGATGGGTCGGAGCACCCAACGACCAACCGCTAACCGCCAACGACGCCGTCCAGCAGCGCCACCGCCACCTTGAAGTGATCCCGGACGCCCCAGAGTGCGCCGATCGCGGCGACGCCCCAGGCCCCGGCTTCCCGGGCCTCGCGGGCGCGTTCCGGCGTGACGCCCCCGATGGCGTAGACGGGGACGCCGAGCGCGGCCGTGCGCGCGAGCAGGCCGACACCGGCGCCCTGGCGACCCGGATGCGAAGCGCTTGCCCAGATGGTGCCGACCACGAGTGCGTCTGCACCGGCCCCGACGGCGGCCTCTGCCTCCTCGACCGAGTGCACCGACGCGATGACGCGAGTCCCACCATGGCGGGCAGCAACCTCTCGCATCGCGGCGACGGGAAGGTCATCACGCCGGGCCATGACGCCGTCGACCCCAACCGCAAGCGCCACGTCCACGCGGCCGCTCACGAACACCTGTGCCTCGGGCGGCCGTGCGTTGGCGAGGCAGCGCCGGGTGAGCGAGGTCAGCGCGTCGGTGGTGCCGCCGGGCAGGCGCGCGACCAGCGCCACCGCGGGCCCGGCAGCCGCGATCGCTGCGAGTCCCACGCCCAGGTCGTCACGGGCGGCGATCGTGTCGTCGAGGTAGGCCAGCAGCCGCGGCAGCGGCTTCACGCGAAGGCCGCATCCGCGGAGCGCGTCATGCCGCGGAGCCAGTCTGCAGTGGTGACGCGACGCCGACCCGCCGGCTGGATGTCGCCGATCGGCAGCAGCGCATCGGCGCAGGCCACGGCGAGCGAGACGTTGCGCGAGACGATGCGGCCGCGAACGGGCAGCTGCTCGGTCGCGACCGGGTCGCCGGGGCGGAACAGCTTGACCGGCTGTCCGTCGAGGGTGGTCCAGGCGCCGGGGGCGGGATCCATCCCCCGTAGCAGCGCGGACACCCTGTCCGCCGGCTGGTTCCAGTCGATCCGCGCCTGTTCACGATCGATCTTGGGCGCGAGCGTCACCTGCGACTCGTCCTGCGCGAGCGGTTCCTCGCCGGCCGCGATCGCCGGGAGCGCCTCAAGCAGTGCCTCGGCACCGAGGGTCGCGAGCCGCGCAAACAGGTCGCCGCTGGTCTCGTCCGGCGCGATCGGGGTGCGCCGCGCCAGCCACACCGGGCCGCTGTCGAGCCCCGCCTCCATCCGCATGATCGACACGCCGGTCTCGCGGTCGCCCGAGATCACCGCCCACTGGATCGGCGCCGCGCCGCGCCAGCGCGGCAGCAGCGACGCGTGCACGTTCACCATGCCGAGTCGCGGGATGGCGAGCAGCTCGGGGCGCAGGAGGTGGCCGTAGGCCACCACCACGCCGAGGTCGGCGTCGAGGTCACGGAGTGCTGCGGTGAATTCCTCGCCGCGCGGGCGGTCGGGTTGGAACACCGTGATGCCGGCGTCGAGTGCCCGCGCCTTGACGGGCGACGGGAGCAGCGTCGAGTGCGAGCGGGTTCGGGGACGGTCGGGCTGGGTGACGACCGCGGCGACGTCGTGTCCCGCGGTGAGGAGCGCCTCGAGCGTCGGCACGGCGAACGCAGGTGTCCCGAAGAAGACCACCCGCATCAGGAGGTCGCTTCCGACTCCTCGGGCGACGGGCTCCGGGTCGGGCCCTGACCCTCGT
>CALGOK010000078.1 GCA_937961295.1 uncultured Gemmatimonadota bacterium | reverse complement strand
CACGTCGTAGAAGATCTGCACGCCGTTGCCCTTGATGTCCTCCACCGCCTTCAGTGTCGTCTCGCGGTCGGGTCCGCGCGCCGTTGCGCCGCCGACGAACTCGTCGAAGTACGCCGCGAGGTGCTTCTCGGGGCGCTTCTTGGAGAGCGCCTTGCGGAGCCCGTCGGCACTGGCCCAGTCGAGCCCGGCGAAGTGGTGCGCCACGTTCACCACGTCCTCCTGGTACACCATCACCCCGAAGGTCTCCGCCAGGACGTCGCCGAGCGACGGGTCGAGCGGCTCGTAGGGGGCGCCATGCAGCCGCTCGAGGTAGATGGTGATCCACTTGTTCGACGCCGGTCGGATGATCGACGTGTTGAGCACCAGCAGCTCGTAGCTCTCGGCCTGCGACTTGAGGTTGAGGATCCGGCTCGCGGGTGACTCGGTGTAGAACACCCCCAGCGTGTCGCCGGTGCGGAAGAGCTTGCGCGTCGCGGGATCGTCACCCGCCTCGCGCGAGGTGTAGTCAAGCTGCACGCCGGTGGATTCCCGGACCATCGCGATCGCGTCGCGGATCACCGCCAGCGAGCGGTTGCCGAGCAGGTCGATCTTGACCAGCCCCACGTCCTCGGCGCCGTCCTTCTCGTACTGGATGACGGGGACCGTCAGGTCGGGCGCGCCATCGAGCCGCTTGGCGGCGGGCTCGATCGGCACCACGTCGGTGAGCGCCGTGGGGACGATCACCACGCCGCCGGGGTGGAGCGAGAGGTGGCGCGGGGTGCCCACCAGCGCCGCCGCCTGCACGGCGTAGTCCTGCCACGCCTTCGGCAGCTTGAGGTCGCGGAAGTTGGGGTGGCTCGCGAACAGCTCGCGCGGATCGTCGCCCTGGTCGTAGTACGGCACCCGCCGGGTCACCTCGCGGATCTCGCTGGCGGGGCGGCCGTGCACCTTGGCCACCTCGCGCAGCGCGCCCGCGAGGCGGAGGCAGTTGTGGTTGCTCACCATCGCCGCCTGCGGCCGGGGCCACTTCCGGAACACCCACGCCAGGATCCGGTCGCGCTCGTCCCACGGGAAGTCGAGGTCGATGTCGGGCGGGTCCTTGCGCGCCGGGTTGAGGAACCGCTCGAACAGCAGCCCCGCGCCGAGCGGCTCGACGTGGGTGATGCCGAGGCAGTACGAAACGATCGAGTTGGCGACCGAGCCGCGGCCGCAGTGGGTGGGGCCGTGCTGCACGATGTCGCGCACGATCAGGAAGTAGTCGGCGAACCCCTTCATCCCGATGATCGCCAGCTCGTGCTCGAGCCGGTCGCGGGTGATCGGTGCCACGGTGCCGTAGCGCTGCATCGCGCCGGCGTAGGCGAGCGATCGGAGCTGCTCGAGCGCGTCGGCGGTGTCGGCGGCGCGCGGCGCAATGGTGCGGCCGAGTGCCAGGCGGAACTGGCAGCGTTCGGCGATCACGCCCGCGGCGGCGAACGCGTCGGGAACGTCGGGGAAGTGGCGCTCGAGCTCGGGGGCGGGGCGCAGCCACGCGTCGCGTGGGGCGACGGGCGAGGAGCGAGGGGCGAAGGGCGGTGGGGAGTCCTCGCCCCTCGCACCTCGCTTCTCGCCACTGTCGCTCAAGGTCCCATTGGCATGTATCGCATGAATCATCCTGTGCTGCTGCCAGTCCGCGGCATTGGCCATCACCACGCCGCCGGTGACCACGGCGGGGAGGCCGAGGCGGCGCGCGGCGGCGAGCACGCGGTGGCGGTCGGGGCCGGGGATCAGCTCGGCGCAGATCCCGGCGGGGCCCGACAGCTTGACCAGCCGCTCGAGCAGGTCGATGTCGGACGAGAGGATGGTGAGGCCGCGGCGGTCGACGGCGAGCTGGGCGGAGAGCGCCAGGTCGGGGTCCCAGTGGACGGCGGTGATCGCGCGGCAGAGCGACGCCCAGCCGTGCGCGTCCTCGGCGAGGGCGACGGCGTGGTGCGCGCGAGTGACCAGTCGCGCGCCGAGGATCGGGCGGATTCCGGCGGCGTCGCACGCCTTCTGGAACTCCACCGCCCCGTAGGTGCCGTTGGTGTCGGTGAGCGCCAGCGCGCGGAACCCGCGCCGCGCGGCGGCGTGCACCAGCGCCTCGGGCGACGACGCGCCGCGGCCGAAGGAGAACCAGGAGGAGACGTGGAGGTGGACGAAGCTCATCGGAGCGAGAGGAATCAGATCGTTGCGGCGCCGCGTGCGGCGCCGCTGATCGTATCGCGGCACATGGCCGGATCAGGCGCGCCGGGTGCGGCGCGCCAGCGCCAGGCCGACCGGGCAATCGTCGGCATGCGCCCCCGGCAGGCGGCCGATGCTCATCAGGAACTCGCCCACGATCTCGCCGCCCATGAACTTGAACTCGCGCTTCATCACCTTGACCCACGCCGCCTTGTCGAGCGCGCCCTGCGCGTCGAGCCACGCGGCGAACGAGCCGTGCTCGGCGATCAGCGCCACCACGCGCCCGGCGTTGTGGATCGCGGCGTCGACCTTGAGCCGGTTGCGGATGATCCCGGCGTCGTTCAACAACCGCGTCCGCTCGGTGTCGCCATACCGCGCCACCACGTGGGGATCGAAGCCGTCGTAGGCGCGGCGGAAGTTGTCGCGCTTCCTCAGGATCGTCTCCCACGACAATCCGGCCTGGTTGATCTCGAGGATCATCCGCTCGAACAGCCCGGCGTCGTCGCGCAGCGGGAAGCCGTACTCGGTGTCGTGATAGGGGCCGTGGACCGGATGGCCAGGGGCGATGTCGCAGTAGGAAGGCATGGGAGTGACGGGTGACGGGGGACGGGGGACGGGGGACGGGGGACAGGGGACAGGGGACAGGGCCTTCCTTGTCACCCGTTACCCGTCCCCTGTCACCGCTGTTCCCGAATATACACCGAAAATGCCCCTCCGCTTGGTTCCATCCTGAAACCCGTTTCAGCGCCGTCCGTATCACCGCCATGACCCGAATCCCGTTCTCGTTCCGGTTCCTGGTCCGCTTCGCGGCGCTGTCGTTCCTCTGCCTCGCGGCGCATGAGCTGATCCACCACCTCATGGTGCGGCTCACCTGCGGGGCGTGGGGGACCATGACCTTCTCCACCTTCGCCCTCCCGGCCGGGTGCACTCCGGAGGGGCCGGTGCTGCTCGCCACGCTGGCGGGGCCGCTGCTCACCTGGCTGCTCATCTGGGGCGGCTACGCCATGATCCGCCACGGCGAGGTGCGGCCGGGGGTGATGCTGGTGCTGGCCAACCTGCCGCTGGCGCGGGTGGTGACCGTGCTGATGCGTGGCGGCGACGAGATGGTGCTCGGTCGCGCGCTCGCCCCGGGCGAGATGCTCTGGCTGCCGATCCTCGCACTCACGCTGCTGCTGTTCTGGATGCCGGTGCGCACCACCGCGCGGGCGATCGCGAGTCCGCATCGCTGGGCGATCCTCGCCGGCTTCCTGGTGCTGCCGCTGCCGTGGGACATGCTGCTCAAGCGGGTGTGGCTGGCGCGGCTGCTCGAGCAGCACCCCGCCGCGGTGGGCGGCGTGCCGGTGCTGTTCATGGTGGCCTGCACGATGGCGATCGCCCTGCTGGTACTGCTGCGCCGGCCCGCCGCCAATCCGCTGGCGTACGCCACGGCGTCCTGATCACCGCACCCGGCGATGCGCACGGCGGGCGATAGATTCCCGCCATGCGCGCCGTCATCCTCCCCTCGCTCGCCATCGCGGAACGCCCTGATCCGGTGCCCGGCCCCGGCGAGATCGCCGTGCGGGTGCGCGCCGCGGGACTCAACCGCGCCGACCTGATCCAGCGCGCGGGGAAGTACCCCGCGCCACCGGGATGGCCCACCGACATTCCCGGACTCGAGTACGCCGGCGAGGTGACCGCGGTCGGCACGGACGTGAGCTACTGGGCGGTGGGTGACCGGGTGATGGGACTGGTCGGCGGCGGCGGCCAGGCGGAGATGGTGGTGGTGCGCCAGGAAGAGGCACTGGCGATTCCCGATGCGATGCCGTTCACCGATGCCGCGGCGATTCCCGAGGCGTTCCTCACCGCGTGGGACGCGATGGTGCGCCAGGGCCGCGCCCGCGCCGGCGAGCGGGTGCTGTTCCACGCCATCGGTGGCGGCGTCGGCACTGCCGCGGTGCAGCTCGCGCGGCTGCTCGGCTTCGTGCTGATCGGCACCTCGCGCACCGCCGCCAAGCTGGAGCGATGCCGCGACCTGGGAATGGACCTGGGCATCATCACCAGCGACGCCGACTGGCCGACGCAGGTGGGCGGGCCGGTGCAGGTGCTGATCGACACCCTCGGCGCCGACTACCTCGCCAGCAACCTCGCGCTGCTCGACACCCGCGGCCGCCTGGTGGTGCTCGGCACGATGACCGGCAACACGGCCACCAATCTCGACCTCGGCCGGCTGCTCCGTCAGCGGCTCACCATCGTCGGCACCGCGATGCGAAGCCGTGGCGCCGAGGAGCGGGCGGAGCTGATCGAGCGATTCACGACGGAGATCCTGCCGCACTTCGAGAGCGGACTGCTCCGGCCGATCGTCGAGCAGGTGTTCCCGATGGAAGAGGCCGAAGCGGCGTACGAGTTGCTGGCGTCGAATGCAACATTCGGCAAGGTGGTGCTCGCGACATGAGGCGACGGGCGAAGGCCTGCCCCGCCCATGCGCGCCGCGCAGGCGGCGGGGGCGAGGCGCGAGGGGCGCTGCTGCTCACCATCGCCCTGAGCGCGTGTGGTGCGGACGCGGGCTCTGAGCCGGGAGGCGCCTCCCCACTCGTGTTGCGTGGTGCGACCATCATCGACGGCACCGGCGGTTCGCCGGTGGCCGATGGGGTGGTGATCGTCGCTGACGGCCGCGTGTTGGCGGTTGGTCCGGCGAGCGCGGTGACGGTGCCCGTCGGAGCGCGCGTCGAGGATCTTTCGGGGAAGTTCCTGGTTCCCGGCCTGATCGACGTGCACGCTCACGCCCTGGTCCCGCGCTGCCAGGCTGCGGATGCCGCGACGGGATTCGACTGGGAGATGTCGCGCCGGATGATGGCGGCGGTGCTCCGCTCAGGGGTCACCACGGCGCGCAGTCCGGCGTCCCCCACGGCGCTGGGCATCGCGATGCGCGACAGCCTCGCGGCTGGCGGGTTTCCGGGTCCGCGGCTGCTCGTTGCGGGGGAACTGATCGACGGTCGACACACCACGCCCGCGCAGGTCCGTGCCGAAGTCGGGGCGCAGGCGGCGGCCGGGGTGGACTTCGTGAAGCTGTATGCGGGGCTGGGCGATGCGGTGGTGCGCGCGGGGATCGCCGAAGCGCACGCGCGCGGGGTTCGCGTGATCGGTCACCTCGAGCGCGCGACCTGGGGTGGCGCGCTCGCGGCGGGGATCGATCACCTCACGCACGTGGTGCCGTGGAACGAGGAACTGCTGCCGGCATCGCGGCGCGCCACGGTGGCGCGGGCACGCGACCAGTTCGGTCCGATGCGAGCCCGCATCGACTGGCTCGAGGCGTTCGATCCGGAGGGGCCGGAGGTCGATTCGCTGATCGCGGCCCTCGTGCGGCACCGGGTCCCGGTCGACCCCACAGTGGTGGCGTTCGACACCAAGTTCTCGTTCGACTCGGTGGGCGAGCGCCCAGTCGCCGCGAGGTATCGCGAGCGCGCGCAGCGCGACGCGGTGCCGGGCCTCGTCGCGCTCTGGGAGTCGTGCGGGACGCCTACCGACTCGTGGACCGCGGATGACTTCCGGCGCATCCGTGCGGCCTGGCCCAGGTTGCTTCGGCTGGTGCGTCGCTATCATGAGGGCGGCGTGCTGCTCACCGCCGGGAGTGACACGCCCAATCCCTGGGTGATTCCCGGCGAGGGGCTGCACCGGGAGATGGAGCTGCTCGTGGAGGCCGGCATTCCACCTGCCGCGGTGCTTTCCATCGCCACCCGCAACGGTGCCGATGTGCTCGGGCTGCTCGACTCGCTTGGCACGATCGAGCCCGGCAAGCGCGCCGACCTGGTGCTGCTCGACGCCGACCCGCTCACCGACATCGCCAACACGCGCCGGATCGTGTGGGTGATGCAGGGCGGTCTCCGAGAGACGATAGACGACAGACGATAGACGGATCATCATGGCGCATCTCGCATCTCGCATCTCGCATCTCGTCCTTGGCGCGACCCTGGCTGGTGGCTGCGCCACCGACGGCGGAAGTCGCGCTCCTGCAGCGAGCGTCACCGACAGCGCCGGGATCGCGATCGTCACCAGCAGTGCGCCCGATTCGGTGATCGAGCCGACACTTGTCTGGTCCGTTGGTGGCAGTGACGACGGCAATCCGCTGCTGCAGGTGACCGATCTCGCGGTGACCGGTGCCGGCGTGCTGCTGGTGGCCAACAGCGGCAGCGCCGAGGTGCTGGCGTACGATGCGACGGGGGCGCTCGAGTGGCGCTTCGGCCGGCGCGGCGCCGGGCCCGGCGAGTTCCAGCGGGCGCTGTCGGTGGCCGCGATCGGCGACTCGGCGTTTGCCTACGAGTTCTCGCTCGGGCGGCTCACGGTCATCGCGCCCGGCGGTGCGTTCGCGCGGGTGCAGCAGTTCCCGCTCGAGGGACCCAACACCGAGCTGTACGGCGCGTTCGGCGACGGCTCGCTGCTGCTGGCCGAGCGCCACCTCACCGACATGAAGCCGGGCCTCAACACCGACTCCGCCGTGTACCGGCGCGTCTCCACCACCGGCATCTCGCTCGGCGTCATTGGCTGGGAGCGCGCCGCCACCGTCGACTTCGTGATGGCCGGCATGGGGCCCAACCTGCACGAGCAGGCATTCGGGCCCGTGGCCGCGCTCGCCACCGCCGGCGACTGGCTGGCGCGCACCACCGGTCGCGACGCCGAGGTGCGGCTGAGCGACCCGAGTGGACGGCTGCGGCGCATCGTGCGCTGGGAGGAGACCGCCGCCGCGGTGACCGACGCCGATCGCGAGGCGTACCGTGCCGCGCGACTTGCGGAGGCGCAGGGCGAGATGGTCGGGCGGATGGTGGAGGACTGGCTGGCACACGCCACCTTCGCCGATCGGGTGCCGGTGACGGGACTGGTGGCAGTGGGCACCGACGGTCGCGTGCTGGTGTCAGCGTACTGCGGGCCGGGCGCCGGTCACGACGGCTGTCCCTGGCGGGTGTTCGACGCCGATGGCCGCTGGGTGCGCACGCGGCGCCTGCCCGTGCGCGCCACCGACGCGGTGCTGCTCGGCGAGCTGCTGGTCACGCTGTCGGAAGATGCCGATGGCGTGGAGCGGCTTGACGCATGGACGATCGCAGGCGCGTCTTCAGCCGCGGCCGTCAGGCCGCGGTGAGGTCGGTCGCGGGGCGACAGCCGCCCGGGGCTGGATGCCGCTGGTCGATCGTGGGA
>CALGOK010000077.1 GCA_937961295.1 uncultured Gemmatimonadota bacterium | reverse complement strand
CTGGGCCGCCCGCTTTCGCGACGCGCTGCGGCTCGCCCCCGAGGCGGGCTCGCGCATGCGCCGCAACCTCGAGCGGCGGCTCGGTGTCCGCTTCGAGGAACTGATGATCAACCGGGTCGCCGGAGCGCTTCGGCTGCCGGGCCTGGTGATCCACGACGCCGACGACCGCGATGTGCCACAGGCCGAGGGGCGCGAGATCGCGGCCGACTGGCCGGGCGCGGAGTTTCGCGGCACCCGGGGGCTCGGGCACCGCAAGGTGCTGCGGGATCCGGACGTGATCCGGTGGGTGGGGGAGTTTGTTGCGGGATAGCTGATGACTGCGGGCGCGCCGCGAGCGGCGCGCCTCCATTCACATCGGCTTGTAGATCGCCAGCCACGCCGCCAGCAGGCCCACCAGCGGGATCAGCACCAGCACGGTGCGGCCGTGCTCGGGCTTCTTCTGCGCGATCACGCCGAGGATCGGCAGCGCAACCCACACGGCGAGCTTGCCGTAGATCCAGCCGGGCCACTCCGTGATGTAGCCGAGTCGCGCCATCATCCCGAACCCGCCGGTGAGGATCAGGGCCAGCGCGATGCCGTGCAGCGCGGCGACCAGGCCGCGCGCCGCGTTGCTCGCCTTGTTGCCGCCGTTGATCACGTGCAGCACCGTGCCGCCGAGGGCCGTGAACAGCATCACGATGCCAAAGAAGTGCATCGCCTTGTAGAACGCGTACGGCATCATCCCTCCAGGGTGCGGATCGAGGACGTCGCCGGCAGTGCGCGGCGCCGCGGGACAATCTATCGCGGTGCCAGCGAACCGGGCAGTCGCGTGCATCGCATGGGAATCGGGCCGACTGGTGGGCGGGCGCCGCGCTCGGGGCGCCCGGCGGGGTCACTCGTCGAGCAGGTCCTCGAGCACCTTGTCGACCACCTCGACCACCCGGCCGGAAACGATGCGGGCAAGCACGTCGACGGTCTCGAGGGGCAGCGACTCCGGGTGCTTGCGGTCCTTCTGGAACCGGATGATCTGGCCGAGGAGCACCGCGGCCATGGTGGGGCCGTCGGGTGACTCGTCTCCGGCATCCTCGCGCGCCTCCGCGACCGCGCGCTCGTAGCTCGCACTCGGCACCGACTCCGCCCACGGCTCGCTCTCGTCGTCCTCGTCGTCGTCGAGGGTGGTGTCGGGCATCGGCACGATGGCGTAGAGCTCGCAGCGGAGTCCCGGGTCTTCCTCGCGCGCGGCGAGCACCAGCTGGCGCGGAGCACTGAACACCCCGTGACGGATGAAGTAGTCGACCGCACCGGGTGGCACCGCGCAGCGCGCGACGAGGGTGCCGTCGAGGAAGGTGCCCAGGCAGGTCATCCCGTCGGGGACGCGCTCGTCGGTGATCTCGCGGACATCGAGCGGAACGGGCTCGTCGGTGGTGGCGAGGACCGCTCCCGGACGCCCGGGGTCGGTCCCCTCGGTGCCGTCTTCGGCGAAGTCGTCGGTCATGCCATCTCCTGGGTCGCGAGTGCTCCGGTCCTTGGGAATCTATCAGGGGCCCCGGAGGTCGTATCTTTTCCCGACGTGACGAGCGATCCCTTCGATTCCGCCCTCGACCGGGCGGCCGCCATGCGATGGCCCCAGCGGGCCGCGGCCCACCTCCTCGGCCTCGGCCTCGTCGCCGCCGTGCTGGTGGCACTGCCGGTGGCGCCGAGCGACCTGGACCGGCACCAGTTCCCCAAGGAAACGATCGTCCATCTGGCGGTGTTCCTCGCGGTGCTGCTGTCGCGACCCTGGCCCGCGGTCGGCATCACGCCCGCGATGCGCGCGATGGCCATCGGGCTGGCAGGCTGGTCGATCGTGAGCAGCGCCT
Source organism: uncultured Gemmatimonadota bacterium (assembly GCA_937961295.1). Classification (GTDB taxonomy): domain Bacteria; phylum Gemmatimonadota; class Gemmatimonadetes; order Gemmatimonadales; family GWC2-71-9; genus Palsa-1233. Next base: position 22,401 of record CALGOK010000077.1, on the reverse strand, counting down.
TCGCGACCAATCCCTGGCTGGCGTTGCGTGCCACCAGCATCACCGTCACCGGCCTGGTGGCCCTGGTCACCGCGCGCCACGTCGCGGCGCACGGCGGCGCGGCGATCCTGCTGGGGTGGGCTGCCGCCGCCGCGGGCCTCGGCGCCGGCACCGGCCTCGCACAGGTGTACGGCGTGGAGCATCCGTTCTTTGCCGAGCTGCGCGCCCCGGGCGGGACCTTCGGCAACCGCAACTTCCTCGCGCACCTCGCCGCCGTGTCGTTGCCGACGATTGCGCTGGTGCTGCTCACCGCGCGCCGCCGGCTTCTCGTGGTGGTGGCGGCACTCGGGATCGCGGCGATCGCGGCGGCGCTGGTGCTGACCCGTTCGCGCGCCGGCTGGTTGGCAGCCGGCGCCGGGCTGGGTGTCGTCGTGCTGGCGCTGCTCCTGGCCCGGCGGCGCGCCGGCGTGCCAATCTCCCCGCGGCGCGTGGGACTCGCCGTGCTGCTCGTGCTGGGTGGCCTGGCCGCGGCCACCACGCTCCCCAACGCGCTCGAGTGGCGCACCGACTCACCGTACAGTGACACACTCGGCAACCTCGCCAATTTCCGCGAGGGCTCCGGCCGCGGTCGCCTGTTGCAATACCAGAACTCCCTGGCCCTGGCGATGGAACACCCGGTGGTCGGCGTCGGGCCCGGCAACTGGCCGCTGCACTACGGCGACGTCGCGCCCCGCAACGACCCATCGTGGGCCTCGAACGACATCGTGCCGCTCAACCCGTGGCCGAGCAGCGACTGGGTGGCACTCCTGAGCGAGCGCGGTGCGCTCGCGGTGCTCTTCGGCCTGGGGCTGGGCATGGCGGTTTGCTGGCGCGGCTGGCGCGGAGTCGCGGCCGGCGGTCACCGGGCCGTGCACGGCGCGGCACTCGGCGGCACGATGGCGGCACTGTTCGTGGCAGGCGCGTTCGACGCGGTGCTGCTGCTGGCGGTGCCGGCGCTGTTCGGTGCCGTCACCATGGGGGCGCTGCTCCACGGCGCCGACGGGGAGGCGATGGCAGCACCCCGCGCCGGCTCACCGCGCGCACTGTTGCTCGCGGCACTCGTGGGAGTGGGGCTGCTCCGCTCGGCCACGCAGACGTCGGCCTACCTCGTGGCGGGAGACGGCTCGAGCCGCGAGCGACTGGCTCGGGCCGCGGTGATCGATCCGTTCAACTACCAGATCCGGATCGCGCTCGGCCGGCGCGGACCGTGCCGGAGTGCGCGCGAGCATGCCCGCGCCGCGCTCGAGCTGGCGCCCACCTGGCGGGCGCCCCAGCGTGCCGTGGCGAGGTGCGGGGGGAGGTAGGCGACGGGCTCGAAGGCGGGCTCGCTGCCGCGCCGCACGCGGCGCGGCTGATCCTCAGCGAACCGCAGAACGATCGCCGGTGGCAAGGAGGCCTGCCTTCGCCGGATTCTGCCGGACGTACCGCTCCACGCGGTCGAGCTCGCGCGCGGACCGGATCACCCGATCCCAGAACCCTTCCTGCCAGAGGCGATCCCAGGATGGGAGCAAGCGCGCAGCGACCGCCTGATTGATCGCTTCCGCCTTGAATCGCCCGACGAACCGACCCAGGGTCACGTCCCGACCCTCGGGGCGACTCTGCCAACCCACGAGCGCGTGAACGTGATCGGGCATGATGACCATCTGGCGGCACTGCACCCACGGCCAGCGAACACTCACGGAATCCCACGCCAGATGCACGACCTTGCCGAGTGGTGAGAGCTGCGCAAACTCCCTGCGCACGCGGCCGAGAATCGAGCGTCGGCCTTCGACCACGAGCGTCACGGAGTACCAGCCGGGCGCTGAGTAGTCATGATGGAGTAACCGGCGGCCGGGATTCCTCGACATCGCGGGAGAATGCGCGGCGAGGGGAGGCGACAGGAGTCAATTCGTCGCGATCTGGTTCGGATTCCCGCGTACGATTGCCGGCGGAATCAGCCGCGCCGCACGCGGCGCGGCAGCGGAGAAACGCCGCGTCAGGAGTCGTTTTCTGGTTCGGGCGGAATCCCGCCTCGCCCCTACCCCCTCCCCCATTCCGCCCAGCTGCCGTCGTAGATCGCGACCGGCGGGCCGACGGCCTGCGGCTCGGCGGCGCGGATCGCTTCCACCGCCAGTGCCAGCACGCACGCGCTGGTCCCCGACCCGCAGCTCGCCACCAGTCGGCGCTTCAGGTCGAGGCCGCGCGACGCGAACATCTCCTTGAGCACCGGCGCGGCGAACATCAGCCCGGTGTCCGGGTTGGTGAACTCGGCGTACGGCATGTTCGCCGCCCCGGGGATGTGGCCGCGACGAAGTCCGGGACGCGGCTCGTCGACGCGTCCCTCGAACCGTTCCGCGCTGCGGCAATCGACCAGCTGTCCCTCGGCCTCGCCGCGCGCGATGCGCTCGACCTCGGCACGGTCCACCACCAGGCTCGTGTCGGCGCCGGGGACCGGATACCCGGTGCGCGGCCGGCGCTGGACGCCGATCTGGATCGGGCGGGTGGCCGATGCCCATGCGCGGAAGCCGCCGTCGAGGACCGTCGCGGTGAGGTGACCGAACACGCGGAACGTCCACCACGCCCGCGCCGCGCTCAGGTTGACGCCACTCCCGTCGTACAGCACGAGGTGATGGCGCGGGCCGATGCCGTGCCGCTCGCATGCGGCCGCGAACTGCTCCGCCGTGGGCAGCATGTGCGGCAGGTCACTGCCCCGGTCGCACAGGTCGTCGAGCGGAATCCGGATCGCGCCCGGAATGTGGGCGGCACGATACTCGGTGTCGGGATCGCGGGCATCATCGGGGAGATACCACGACACGTCGACGATCACGAGCCCCGGCACGCCGAGCATCGTGCCGAGGCGGTCGGCGCTGATCAGCGGCGGAGCACTAGATTGGGAATGCGCCATTGCCCACCTCAGGCGACGATAGACCTTCGACACGACCATCGGTCCGCTGCGTCGCGCCGACCGGGTCCGACCGCCACCCTGGAACGGATCACGCGGATGGTCCGGGAGACACCTTGAATGTACGCCCTGATCCTCATCCGGTACCGGCGGCCGATCGATGAGGTCAACGCCGCCACCACGGCGCACCGCGAGTACCTGGCCACCCTCCGCGAGGGAGGCGTCCTCCTCGCCTCGGGACCGTTCGACCCCCGCACCGGCGGCGCGCTGCTGCTCCGCATCCCGGACGACGACGCCGGCGCCCTTGACCGGGTTCGGGACGGCGACCCGTTCTGGCAGCTCGGCCTGGCCAACTACGAGCTGCTCCGGTGGGTCCCGGTGATCGGCTCGGAGACGCTCGACCGGCTCTGAGCCCCGCGCCGCATCGGGGGACCTGTCCCACCGGGCGGACAGCCCACCGCGGAAGGCCGCCCCACCACCGCGGCGCTGTCCACATTCCGGGCACCCGGCCCGGCCGGGCCCCACCAGCACAACTCGTTGCCCCGTCGTGACCTGGCCGCGACGGACAGAGGTCTTCTTTCCGTGGCCGACCAGCCCGCGTGCGTGGCAAGGAATATGCGGGTCATGGTCGCTGCGCGGGCGCCGCAGCCGGGAACCCCGCCGGTCATGTGGTCCGCGTGTCACCACGACGCGTGGCGGATCGACGCGCCGCAGGAAGAAGGTCCGATGTTCGGTGATGCGATGTTCGACGAGGAGGAGCGCCTCCGCCGTGCTGCCGAGGGACAGGCTGATGGCCAGTCCGAGGCCGAGCGCGATGATGGCGAGGAACTGATTGCCGCCGGAGGGCTCGATGAGCATTTCCGGCGCCGGCAGGCGATCGCCCAGCTGCTGCGCGAGGTCGGCGGCTGCTGAACGACGAGGCCCGGGACGCGATGTCCCGGGCCTCCGTGCGTGTGGCGGTCGCTGTCGGGCCCCTCAGCTCCCGGGCGACCCCACCCGCGGTCCGCGGAGCTTCTCCGCCCCCTTGAGTTCCTCCCCCGGATTGACGTAGCGGTCGAGCGCCTGCCGGTACTGCCGCTCGTAGAGCGCGCGGTAGCGCCCGCCGGGATGATCGACCAGCTCCTCGTGGGTGCCCCGCTCGACGATGCGCCCGTCCTCCAGCACCAGGATCTGGTCGGCCGACGTGATGGTCGAGAGTCGGTGGGCGATCACGAAGGTGGTCCGCCCGGCCCGCAGCCGCGCCAGCCCCTCCTGGATCAGCGACTCGCTCTCCGAGTCGAGCGAACTGGTGGCCTCGTCGAGGATGAGGATCGCCGGATCGGCGAGGATGGCCCGCGCGATCGCCACCCGCTGCCGCTGGCCACCGGACAGCCGCACCCCGCGCTCGCCGACGACGGTCTGGTAGCCCTCGGCGAAGCCGAGCGCGAACTCGTCACAGTGCGCAATCCGGGCCGCCTCGCGCACCTCGGCATCGGTGGCGTCGGGGCGCGCGAACCGGATGTTCTCCAGGATGGTCCCGTCGAAGAGGAAGTTGTCCTGCAGGACGATCCCCAGCGCCGAGCGGTACTCGCGGAGCCGGAGCGTGCCGAGATCGCGGCCGTCGACCAGGATCCTGCCCTGCTGCGGGTGGTTGAACGCCATCACCAGCGACACCAGGGTGCTCTTCCCCGAGCCGCTCGGTCCCACGAGCGCGGTGGTGCTGCCGGCCGGCGCGTCGAAGGTGATGTCGTGCAGCACGGGGTTGCCGGCCTCGTAGGCGAACGACACCGCGTCGAAGCGGACCTCGCCGCGCACCTCGCCCACGTGCGCGCGCGCCGCCTCGTCGGCGTCCTCCGGCGTCACGCTGCGCAGCTCACGGATCCGGTCGAGCCCCGCGAATGCCTCGGTGATCTGGGTCCCGATCGAGGCGATCTGCACCAGCGGCGCGGCGACGATGCCAGTGAACAGGATGTACATCAGGAAGTCGCCCTCGGTCATCCGGCCGGCCATCAGGTCGCGGCCGCCCACGATGATCAGCACGGTGCCGATCGCGCCGACCACCACCGTGGAGAGCGCGCCGGTGGCCGAGACGCCGGTCATCGACGACGCGACGTTGCGCAGCAGCCGGTGCGCGCCACGCGAGAAGTCGAGGCGCTCGCGCCGCTCGGCGGTGTAGGCCTTGACGACCCGGATGCCGGAGATGCTCTCCACCAGCCGGCCGGTGACCTCGGCGTTGATCTTGCCGCGCTCGCGGAAGATCGGCCGGAGCCGGGTGAAGGCAATCGCCATCCCGATCGCGAAGATGCCCAGCAGGGCGATCGTGATCGAGGTCAGCTTCCAGTTGATCCAGAACAGCACCGTGAGGCCGACGCTCGCGGTGATCGCCCCGCCCACCAGCTGCACCAGTCCGCTGCCGACGAGGTTGCGGATCCCCTCGGCATCGCTCATCACCCGGGACACCAGGATGCCCGTCTGCGTGGCGTCGAAGGTGCGGATCGGCAGCCGCACCAGGTGCGCCTGCACCGCCCGCCGCATCTCGGTGATCGCGCGCTGCGCGGCGACGCCGAGAATCTGCGACAGCGCGAACGAGGTGCCCGACTGCACCAGGGTCGCCACCGCGACCACGCCGGCCAGCAGCATCAGCCGGCCCATGTCGCCCGAGGGGAGGATGTCGTCGATCAGCGTCTTGGAGGAGCCCGGGAGGACCAACCCGGCGGCCCGGTTGACCAGCATGATCACGAAGCCGAGTGCGAGCCGCTGGCGGTGGGCCCACACCTGCTCGCGCGCCGCGCGCCACGCCATCTCGGCGTTGCTCCTGCGCTTCTTGTCGTCGGAGAGTCGCTGGCCGCCCGACGGGCGCCCCTCGCCGGTGGCGCGGCGCCCGGAGACGTCCAGCCCGCGCGAGGTCATCGGAGAAGCCATTCCTCAAGGGTAGACGGGTGCGAGTGAAGGGTGAAGGGTGAAGGGTGAAGGGTGATGGGTGAAGGGTGAAGGGGAAGGTTGCTCCGCAATGGAGACGCCCTCCCCTTCACCCATCACCCTTCACCCTTCACCCTTGGAAGGAAGGGCGCTAGTCCCCAACCGGATACCCCAGCGCCTGCAGCGCACCCTCGATCTCGCGATCGTTCACCCGGCGCGGCATCCCGGAGCCGAAGATCGGATTGGTTCGCGCAACGGCGACGGCGATCGCCTTGCCGTTGCGGTCAACCTGGATCAGCGCCTCGGCAGGGCCGAAGTGGTCATCCCCGACCTGCTCGACGCCGACGACGAGCGCCACCGGCATCGCACCCCACGATGCGTCGACGCGGTAGTGGTGGTCGTCGAGCTGGCGCAGGGCGACGTCGCGCTCGACGCGCTTGCCCTGCGCATAGCTGTACGCCGTGCCGTAGACCCTGGCCTTGCCGTGGTCGGTGTGGTACTGCGCCTCGACCACCGCGACGGCGCCGTCGGGAAGGTTCTCGGTGGAGACCGCGATGCGTGGCGGGCCCAGCAGCACGAGGCCGCCGATCGCGGCGAGGGCGAGTGACTTGGTCAGCATGGTGTCCTCCAGAAGGTGATTCCGTGGCTCACCGGTTCAGATGCCGCTGAAGTACGCCGCGTTGACCGCGCCCTTGAACGAGCGGAGGACGAAGTGGCCGTTGCGCGGATCGGCGCCGCGGAGTGCGGGCGCGACGGTGGCTGACGCGACCGCCGTCTCGACCCGCGGCGGCTTGACGCCGACGAGCTGCAGGTCGACCAGCCCGTCGTGCGTGGCCACCTCGAGGCGGCCGCCTGCCCCGAGCGAGCCGAGGAAGTAGACCTTTCCGCTCACGGTCTCGACCCGGCCCTGCAGCGGGGGGCCCGGGTCCTCGGTGGCGGAGGCGCTCCAGCGGGTGTTCTTGGTGAGGAGCAGGTTGCCGCTCACCAGCGAGACATCGATCGTTCCCGAGGCCTCCTCGACGCGCGCCGACCCCGACCCGCCGCGAATCCGCACCACCCCGGTGGGCCGGGCGACGAGAATGGCACCATCGATCGACTCGACGGAGACAACGCCGCCGGCGTCCCGCACCACGGTCCGGCCGGTCACCTGCAGCACGTCGAGCTCGCCCGCCATCCCGCGGACCTCCACTGCGGCCGTGGTCGACTTGATCCACACCCGTGCACCCCGCGGTACGAACACCCGCAGCTGCGCCGAGGGAAGCAGCGTGTCGGTAGTGCGAAGTTTCTCCAGCGCGAACTTCACTGCATCGGGGGACCCGCCGCCGTCGAAGCGCACCCCCTTGGCGGCGGTCGCGCGCACCTCGACCGAGTCGTGGTCCCATCCCTCCACCTCGACCATGCCGGCCGGAATCCAGAGGCGGATCGCCGCGTCGGGCGCGGCCCGCATCGCGCGCACCTCGCGCTGCTGCGCCGTGAGCGGGGCCGCGGCGAGCAGCATCAGCGGCAGCAGGCGCCGGATCACGATTCGAACTCCATGACGATGTTCGCGAGCTGGCGGCGCTGGGCGTCGAGACGCGCCAGTGCCGCCTCGAGGTCGGCATCGCCAGGCGACGCGCGCAGGGCGGCCTCGATCTCGCGGCGTGCCGCGTCGAGGCGCGTGAACTCACCATCGGCACGCGACGCGGCGATCGCCGCGGGATTGGCCGATCGCGGGATCATGGCGCTCTTCGAGGCAGGCCGCGTGACGGCGAACCCGATCACCAGCGTTGCGGCGATCGCGGCCGGCACCCACCAGCGCCGCTGGCGCGCCGGAGACCGGCTCGCGGTGATCCGGTCGAGGACGGCCTGGCGCACGGCGGCGGGCGGCGCCACGTCCCGGGGAAGCGCCAGCGGAAGGCGCGTCGACGCCTCGAGCCGCTCGGCACACCCTGCACAGCCGCCGGCGTGCTCCTCGAGCGCGATGGCGGTCGGGTCGTCGAGCCGCCCGGCCAGGTAGTCGGCGAGCAGCCGGTCGAGGTCGTCGCAATTCATCATGACAGCATCTCCCGCAGCAGCCGGCGAGCGCGGAACAGGTGACTCCGACAGGTGCCCACCGGCGCGTCGATCAGTTCGGCGATCTCCGCGTGCTGGTATCCCTCCACGTCGTGCAGCACCACCACCTGCCGGAGCAACTCGGGCAGCGCGGCGAGCGCCCGCTCCAGGTCCATCCCCAGCGCCGGATCGGCGGTCGCCGCCGCCATCGGAGGTGGGTCGTGCGACAGGTCGGCCTGCACCGCCACCCGTTGCCTCCGACGCCTGGCGGCGCGACCGCGTTGAAAGACGACGTTGACGGCCAGCCGGTGCAGCCAGGTCCCGAACGCCGCCTCGCCGCGGTACGACCCCAGCCGCTCCCACGCCCGGACGAAGACATCCTGCACCAGCTCGGCCGCCTCCGCGGGGTCGCCCGAGAGCCGCAGGCAGACGGCGTGAACCCGCGGCGCGTGGGCGTCGTAGAGCCGCGCGAACGCGTCGGGGTCGCCATGCTGGGCCCGCCGGACGGTGACGTCGATCGGTACCTCGCGCCGCCGCGGCGGCTGGAACGACAGGGACTGGGTGGCCGACACATGGTGCGATGCCGCTCACCCGTGAAACGTTGAGCCCATGGCCGGGCCACTTCGACTATATCTGATGGAGGGCGGGCCGGCACCCATCCGCCCCCAGAGGAGATGGCATGAGCCACGAGCATGGAGCACCCCAGGAGGTCACCGTGACCACGACACCGCGCGACGAGCCGAAGTCGGCCCGCGAGGAGCGATTTGACCGGATCCGCCAGCGGTTCGAGCGCGCGATGGACGAGGCGCGCGAGGAGCTGGGCGAATTCGCCGAAGAAGCGAAGGAGGAGCTGAAGGAATTCGAGGGGAAGGTCCGCGAGGGGTTCCAGACGTTCCGGACCAAGGTCGCCGACTTTCTCGAGGACACCCCACCCGGCAAGGGGAAGGAACCGCCGTCGGGAGATGGATGACGGCCGCCAGGGCCGAGTGTTAGGGACCGCCCCGGGGCTCCCCGGGGCGGTCAACGTTTGGGGGGCAACCGCCGTATCTAGGCCGTGGCGCGACCCGGCGATGGCCAGGCCCGTGCCGAGGACCCGAGCAACGGAACCCCAGATGGTGCGTCGCACCCTTGCCCGCCTCGCGGGACTTGCCAGCTGCCTCGCGGCGCTGGCCCTCGCCACCCCGGCGGCCGCCCAGAGCGGCTCCTCGGTGGACGTGATCGTCGGAACGGTGACCGACTCGCTGGGCCGGCCGGTGGCAGGCGCAGTGGTCGAGGCGTATGCGGTCGAGACCCAGGTGACCAAGCGGACCGAGACCAACGACCGGGGCCGCTACACGATCTTCTTCAACGATGGCGGCGGCCAGTATCGGGTGACGATCACGATGATCGGCAAGCGGCCGTTCATCGCCAACGTCTCCCGGCAGTCGGATGACGACCGCATCATGCTCGACGTCAAGATGGGCGACCAGCCGGTGGTGCTGCAGGACCTGGTGGCCCGTGGCAATCGGGCGCCGGTCGGGGGCCGCGAAGCCCCGACCCCGGGCAGCATCGAGCGGGCGTTCACCGCGGAGCAGGCGCTCCGCCTCCCGGTCGACGCGTCGGACCTGACCGCCCTGGCGGCGCTGGTGCCCGGGGTGATCGTCACCGCCGGGACCGACTCGACGGCCGCGCAATTCTCGATCGCAGGGCAGTCGGGCACCGCCAACAACTACACGGTCGACGGGCTCTCGTTCTCGGGCGACGCGCTGCCGCAGGACGGCATCCGGACGACGCGGGTGATCAGCAACACGTTTGACGTGGCCCGCGGACAGTTCAGCGGCGGGATGGTCTCGGCCAGCACGCGCCGGGGCAGCAACGTGGTCCAGGGCTCGCTGAGCGGCAACCTCCGCGACTCCAAGCTGGCGCTGGGCGGCAGCGGCGACGCCTTCACCGGCGGCAACAGCCAGCAGCGGCTCAGCGGCGGGTTCGGCGGCCCGATCGTGCGCGACAAGCTGTTCGCGTTCGGCTCGTTCCAGGTCGACCGCTCGATGTCCCCGGTCGCCTCGCTCTCGTCCGCCGACGCCACCACCATCGGCCGGCTGGGCGCCTCGCCGGACTCGGTGACGCGCTTCATCTCGCTCGTCGATGCCACCGGCCTGACCACGCTCGCGGGTCCGATCGACCCCAACCGCAACAACGACCGCTTCACCGGCTTGCTGCGGGTCGACGCCAACCTCGGCGACCGCCACTCGCTGTCGTTCCGCGGCGACCTCCGCCTCAACGGGCAGGAGCCCAACCGGATCAGCAGCACCCAGCTGGCCCAGGTGGGCGGGATCACCGAGGGCGACGGCGGCGGCGGCGCCCTGACGCTGATCTCCCGGATCGGCGACGCGATCACCAACGAGCTGCGTGCCGGCTACACCGTGGACGAGTCCGCGTCGAACCCCTTCCTCTCCGGTGTCCCGGCGGGGCGTGTGCAGAACGTGTCGGTGCTCGAGGACGGCTCGCTCTCGACGAGCATCTTCGGGTTCGGCGGAAACAACGGGCTGCCGCAGACCACCCTCAACCGCGGCCTCGAGGTCTCCGAGGAGGTCTCGTTCTTCTCGCCGACCGCGGCGCACCGCTACCGGGTGGGCGTGCTGTACAACACCCAGTCGTTCGAGCAGGACCTCACCACGAATCGGTACGGGACGTTCACGTACAACTCGCTGGCGGCATTCGCGGCCGGCACACCCAGCCAGTTCACGCGCACGCTCTCGCCCACGGTGCGCGAGGGAACCAGCAGCAACGCGGCGATCTACCTGAGCGATGTGTGGCGGCCCACCGGCAACCTGCAGCTCACCTACGGCGGCCGGCTCGAGCGCTCGTGGTTCGGCGGCGCCCCGGAACGCAACACCGTGGCCGAGGAGCGCTTCGGCGTGCGCACCGACGTGCTGCCCACCGAGACGGCGTTCACGCCGCGCCTGGGCTTCTCGTACTCGATCGCCGCCGCGGAGCAGCGCGGGCAGAGCCAGCGCGGCTTCGCGCCGCCGCTCGTCACGATCCGCGGTGGCGTGGGGCTGTTCCGGGGCACCATGCCCAGCACCATCCCGGGCACCGCCCAGGCGCAGTCGGGGCTCGTGAACACCGAGGCCCAGCTGGTGTGCGTGGGCGATGCCGTGCCGACGATCGACTGGAGCGCCCTGGCGAGCGGGGCGGGAAGCATCCCCACCGCGTGCGCCGGGGCACCGACCCCGGCCAACGCCGGCGTGCCGAACATCACCACCTACGCGTCCGACTACGGCGCGGCGCGGACGCTGCGCGCCTCGCTGGGCGCCAGCCGGCGGTTCTGGGACACGTGGAGCCTGAACCTCGACATGTCCTACACGCGCGGCTACGACCAGTCCGCCAGCCGCGACCTCAACCTGCGCGCCGAGCCGGTGTTCACGCTGGCCGGCGAGGACGCACGGCCGGTGTACGCCGATCCGTCGCGCATCGTCGCGTCGACCGGGGCGATCCCGCTCTCGGCGTCGCGCCTCGACGACGCGTTCGGCCGCGTCAACCTGGTCACGTCGCAGCTCGAGAACCAGACGGTGCAGTTCACCACGTCGGTGTCGACGTTCCTGCGCCGCGGCGCCTCGGTCAACCTGAGCTACTCATGGATGCGCAGCACCGACCAGGGGGGCAGCGGCGGGGGCGGCGGCGGGTTCGGCGGCGGTCGCGGCGGGCTCGGCGGCGGCTTCACGGCGGGCGGGGCGATCGCCACCCCGGGCGATCCCAACGCCTTCCTCTGGGCCCGGTCGAGCAACGAGCGCACCCACAACATCCAGGCCAACATCACGTGGCCGTTCTCGCAGTCGTTCGAGGTGACGGCGATCGGCCGGATGACCTCGGGCCAGCGCTACACCCCGATGGTGGCAGGCGACATCAACGGCGACGGATCGCGCAATGACATTGCGTTCGTGTACGATCCCGCCACCGCGAGCGACCCCGCGGTGGCTGCGGGGATGGCCAACCTGCTGTCGTCGCTCGATGGCAACGCGCGCGCCTGCCTGCACTCGCAGCTCGGTGCGGTGGCCGGACGCAACAGCTGCGTCGGTCCGTGGCAGCCGTCACTCGACCTGCAGGTCAACTGGCGCCCGACGATGTTCGACAACCGGCTGGCGCTGTCGTTCTCGACCAGCAACCTGCTCGGCGGACTCGACGAGCTGTTCCACGGCGCCGACGGCCTGCACGGCTGGGGCCAGAATGCCCGGCCCGATGCCACCCTGCTGCAGGTGACCGGGTTCGACCCGGCCGCCAACCGATTCACCTACGTGGTGAACGAGCGGTTCGGTGCGAGCGGCGGGAATGCCACCGCGATCCGCTCGCCGTTCCAGGTGTCGCTGCAGATGCGCTACACGATCGGCCAGGACCGGCTGGCGCAGATGCGCCGCCAGTTCTTCGGCGGCGGCGAGCAGCAGAGCCTGGCGCAGCAGATGCTCGGCCGGATCGACAGCATCTCGCCGCACCCGGCCAAGGTGGCGCTGCAGCGGCGCGACTCGCTGGCGCTCGACGCACGCCAGGTGGCGGCGCTGCAGTCGCTCGCCGACTCGGCCGACGCCCGGCTCAAGCCGCTCGTCGACACCATGCGGGTGGTGATCGAGAAGGGCGGGTCGAACCCCGACCTGCAGGCGATCTTCCCGCTGATGCAGCCGATTCTGGTGGCGCTGCGCGACTTCCAGACCACCGGACTGGAGGCGGTGCGCGGGATCCTCACCCCGGCGCAGTTCTCGCTGCTGCCCGAGTCGACCCGCAATCCGAGCGCGCAGGGCAATCCGTTCTTCGGCGGCGGCCGCGGCGGCATGGGTGCCGGTGGGGGGCCGGGCGCGGGCGGACCCCCGATGGGCGACCGGATCCGGCCGCGCGGACGCGACGGGTGATGCAGGCGCGCCCCTCGGGGCGCGCAAATCCGGCATCGCGCACCGCGAGCGGTGCGCCTGCCGGGCCCGTCAGAACTCCACGCTGACCCCGGCGCGCACCACCAGCATCGAGGGACGCACCAGCGGTCGCTCGAGTTCGAGCGCGCCGGTGTCGCCGACGCGGAACGCGTCGCGGCGCGGGAATGCCGCGGCACCCGCGGCGAGGTAGTCGGCCCCCGCGGTCAGGGCGAGGGCGGTGCCGCGCACGCCGCGGTAGACCGGGAGGTGGAGGTCACCGCTCAGCTTGGCCGCGAGGGCGTAGTCGCTGTCGCTCGCGGCGCTGGAGGTGGTGAGCTCGTCGCGCACCACGCGGGCGGTGGCGTCGGTGATCATCCGCACATAGCCCGCCATCACCGCGACACCGAGCGCGAGCCCCCCGCTGCCGAGCTCCAGCCGCGGTCCCGCGCCGGTGAATCCCACGGTGCCGCGCGCGGTGACGTCGAGCTCGCCACCGCCGGTGACCGGGAGCGTCACGAGTTCCTCGGGGACGGTCAGCACGGAGAACTCCGCCCGCAACCCGATCGGGGACTCCCGCGTGATCGGCAGCGAGAGCCAGGCCACGAACCCCTCCGGCGCCCGGGCCACCTGCGCGAACTCGCCGCGGGGGGCGCCCCGGGCCCACGCCACGCCGAACCGGAGCGGGGCAACCTGCTGCGCCGCGACCGGCGCGGCCAGGCCGAGGAGCAAGAGCGCGAAGAGCGAGGGGCTAAGGGTGACGCGCAGCGCGCTTCGCCCCTCGCCCCTCGCGGTGTCGCGCCGTGTCCGCATCAGCTCACTTGACGCGCTCGATGTACGCGCGCTCGCGCGGGTTGACGCGCACCCGCTCGCCGGTCTCGATGAACTCGGGCACCTGGACCGTGACGCCGTTGCTGAGCACGGCCGGCTTGGTCGACGCCGACTTGGTGGCCGTCTTCATGATCGGCGCCGTCTCGACCACCTCGAGCTCCATGGAGTTCGGCAGCTGGAACGAGATCGGCTTCCCCTCGAGCCAGGTGGCGTCGAAGGTCATCTCGGGTTGCATCCAGGCCGCGTCGTCGCCGACGAGGTCCGCGTCGAAGGTGAACTGCTCGTAGGTGTGGGCGTCCATCACGTGCACGCCGTTGCCGTCGGCGAAGAGCACCTGCATGGGCCGGGTGTCGAGCCGCGCCTCCTCGACGTTCTCGGTGGCGCTGAAGCGATGGTCCAGCGACGTGCCGGTGACCAGGTTGCGCAGCCGGACCTGCACGAAGGCGCGCAGGTTCCCCGGCGTGCGGTGGGTGAAGTCCATCACGAGGTGCGGCTTCCCCTCGTGGTAGATCACGTTGCCCTTGCGGATGTCGTTGGCTTTCATCGCTCTCTCGGGTCGATCGAATCGCGGCCCGGCCCGTCCGGGCCGCGCGCCAATATCCACGCGGCGACCCCCGGCGGCAAGCGCCCGGTCGGGATGCCGCGCCGGTCGGGAGATGGGGATGGTACCCCGGCGGGCCGCCGGGGGTGCGGCGATCAGCCCGCGATCGCCGCCACCAGCTGGCTGCGCGAGAACGGCTTGCGAAGCAGGGTCGTCCCGGCGACGCCGGAGGGGAGCAGCTCGGGGGAGCGCCCGGTCATCAGCACGGTGCGGACGTCGTGCCGCTCGTCGGCGATCCGCCGCGCCAGCGCGTCGCCCCACATTCCCGGCATGACGATGTCGGTGAGCACCACCCGGACCGCCTGGCCGGCGACATCGTGCAGCAGGGCGAGTGCCGATTCGGCGTCGGTGGCCTCGAGCACGCCCTCGCCGGCGCGCCGGAGGGCCCGCGCGGTCACCGCGCGCACCCACTCGTCGTCGTCCACCAGCAGCACCACGGCCGGGGTGGCCTCGGCCGCCGAGGCCCCGGCGGGCGCGGCCACGGCGGGAACCCAGAGCGTGACCGCCGTTCCCTCGCCCGGCGTCGACTCCACCGTCACCTGCCCCTCGAGCTGGCGGGCGATCCCGTAGACCGTCGCGAGTCCGAGCCCCGACCCCTGCCCCGCCGACTTGGTGGTGAAGAACGGCTCGAAGATGCGCGAGAGGACTTCGCGGTTCATCCCGCACCCGCTGTCCCGCACCTCGAGCGTCGCCCAGTAACCGGGAGCGAGAATGCCGAAGGGATGACTGCGGGGCTCGGCCACCTGCTCGCACGCCACGCGCAGGGTGATCGTCCCCCCTTCAGGCATGGCATCGCGGGAGTTCACCACGAGGTGGAAGAGCACCTGCTCGAGCTGCCCGGCTTCGGCCGCGATCCAGGCGCCCCGGTCGAGGTCGCTGGCCGTCACCGACACCGAGCTCCCGGCCAGCCGCTGAACAAGGGGAAGCAGCTGAGCCACCGCGCTGCCGAGTTCGCGGGGCTCCGACCGCGCCGGCGCCGGCTTGGCCATCGCCTCGAGCTGACGCGCGATGAGCATCGCCCGTTGCAGCGCGGAAGCGGCGTCGCCGAGCGGTTCGCGGGCGGGATCGCCGGGCTGCAGCGACGAGAGGGCCTCGCGCACGGAGCCCGACGCGGCACCCACCAGTTCGCCGACGTCGCGCGACATGCCCCGGGCGAGCCGGGCCAGCGCTCCCATCTTCTCGAGGTGCAGCAACGGAGCCGAGTGCTCCGGCCCGGACTTCTGAGGATCCACGACGACCCCGTTTCAGGATGTCGGCATCGGGGGGACAATGCCTGTGCTTGGTACCGGACCGGAGGAAAACGCAAGCGACGGGCCGGGAGGGGTCGCCCGGAACCGAGCGTCGAAGTTGTTGCCGGAACGTGTTTTACGCAATCCGGGGATGCCGACCGGGTCGCGGAGGGCCAACCTGTGGCTCCCGCCCCACGCTCCGTCGCGACAGTTCAGCCGACGAGCGATGCGCGGTAGGTCCGACCAAATCGGTCGATCGCCTCGACCGTGATCGGGCCGTGCCCGGGCACCACCGGCGCGTAGCAGAGGTGATCGGTCAGGATCGGATCGACCCAGGGATGCTTGCGCGGCCGGTCGGGACCGAGATGCAACTGCAGCGAGCGGGGGTCCCGGCCGCGCCGCTGCGCCATGGCCCCGCGCCGGTCACCGCCCTCGAACCACGTCACGGCCCACGCCGGGTCCCAGTCCCAGATGTTGGCGACGATCTCGTCTGGCGCCGACGGATCGCTCCCGGCCGGGTAGACCACCAGTTGGTGGTCGGGGGATTCGCCGGTCGCCTGGTAGCGCCAGCGCACCGCGCTCCCGGCGACCTCGTAGACCCCGAACCCGTTGGGCGTGCCGTCGCGGCAGATCGGTCCGGTCCACCACGCGCCGCACGCCGTGCCGAGGTTGTGCTCATGGGCGCGCACGGAGGGGAAGGCGTGTTCCTGCTCATGCGTGTGGCCGCTGATCACGTGGGCGTCGAACGGCTCGAGCAGGTGCCACAGCGTGGCAGCGTTGGTGAGCCGGTGGCTGTCGACCGGCATCTGGTTGCGTTCCGGCGTGGTCGTCGCGAGCGGAATGTGGATGAACACCACCACCGGCGCACCCGGCGGGACCAGCGCGAGGTCCTGGCGTAGCCACTCGAGCTGCTCGCGCCCGAGGTGCCCGATGTAGCCGTTGCCGTGCCAGAGCACGTCGTCGAGCACCACGTAGTGCACGGCGCCGCGGGTGAACGAGTACCACGCGGGACCGAAGTGCTGCGTGAAGGTGCGGACCGAGTCCTCGTCGATTGCGGCGTCCATGTCGAGGTCATGGTTGCCGACCACCTGGGCGAAGGGAATGCCGATGCGCGACACCGCGCGCTCGTATTCCGGAAAGAGGTCGAGGCGGTCGTACAGGATGTCGCCGACGGCGACGCCGAACGCGGGGCGGTCGCCGACTCCCGCCACCGCCGCGCGCACCGCGGGGACCGTCTCGGCGTGGAGGCGGGCCATGTCCTCCTCGTCGAGCGTCTGGGTGTCGGCCAACGCGACGAAGGCATGGCGATCCCAATCGCGCTCGTCGCGCTCGAGCCGGAACTCCACGCGCTGCTCGGCGCGCCCGTCGAGGGGGTGGTGCAGGGCCAGGGTGCCGTGCGGGGTCACCGGCATGCGAAAGCCGTCCGGAATGCTGGCCCACACTCCCGGCATCCGGGGGTCGGCCACGAGCTCGAAGTATCCCTCGCGATCGGTGACCGCCACCGCGAGCCCGTCGCTCACCGCGACGCGTGCGACTCCCCGGCCAGCCGCGCTCACGCGACCGCGCACCCGCACGCGGGCGCGCGCCGCGCGCCACGCGAGCGGTGCCAGCGGATCGCGGGCGAGCAGTTCAGGGGCAGCGGCGAGGGCGACGCCGGCCGCGAGGTGGCCTACGAATCTGCGACGTGACGGCACGGCTGGTCCTCGGCGCGCGGGAGACCGGTGCGGAGCGGCGACGGTGCCCGGTCAAGATAGCTCCGGCCCGCCGCGCGCTCGCCCCGACCGCCCTAGCGGATCACGCTCAATCCGGGGCGGAACCGCAGCGTGGCGGACGTGGTGCCGCGCAGCGTCGCTCCGAACTGATCCGACCACTTGCTGAACCCCGCCGCCCCGAGCGCCCTGGTGAGGACCGCGTCGAACGACGGATCGGGCTCCGCCATGTCCGCCCACGACGCGTGATACGTGACGAGCCAGGCGATCGGACCGTCGTCGTGCCCGCTGACGGGATAGACCCAGGCGTATCGCTGCGGCCACCCGGCTCCGCGCAGGGCGGTGTGCGCCTGCGCAACCGCGCCGAAGAACTGCCGCTCCATCCCGGGGCGGATGCCGAACCCCGTCACGTGGACGAACGCGGACTGCTGGGCCATCGCCGGCGGCAGCGCCGACAGCGAGGTGTCGACCTTGGTGAGCATGCTCGACCACTCGCCGACCAGCGGTGCCATGGTGGTGCTCCAGTGCTGCCCGACACGCTGCTGGAACGGCAGCGACGCGTCGTACGCATCGAAGTCCGACCAGGCGTGGCTCCCCGAGATGATGAAGTACGCGCCGGCGTCCTCACCGGTCTCGATGGTGTACACGTGCCAGGTCCACGGGTCCATCTCGGCGCGACGGAGCGCGGCGTGCGTGCTGAGCGCCGCCTCGAACTGGTCGTCCATGCCGAGCTTGGGCGTGATGAGATAGCTGCGGCCGACGACACCGTCCTGGCCAGGGAGCCCTCCCGCAGCGAGGAGGGCCGAGGCAAGGGTGCCAAGCGCGAGCTTGCGGAGCATCTGGCAACTCCGATCCCGGCTCCTTGAACAGCGCTATCCGGACAGCCCGGGAGCCGTGCGCGAGGCCGCGCCGGACCCTTCTAGCCTACCGCCGGAGGGAAGGGGCGTCAAACGGCGCGACGGACGTCGCGCCACGGTCCGGGGGTGGTCACTGGACCCGGAACGGCGCCGTGCGGGCATCGGCCATCTCGCCGGCGTCGACCCGCTCGACCCTGGTGTGGTAGCGGTACTCCCCGCCCTCGAGCGAGGCCGGGAGCTGGAACGTGAACTGCGCCTCGCCGCCCGGTTCGAGCAGGCGCAGCTCCATGGTGCAGACGCGATCGGATGGCACCGGCTGCCAGTCGTAGCCGGTGCGGTGCTCGAGCGTGCTGGTGCAGAGGTTGTACCGGACACCGCCGGGCACGGTGGTGGTGAGCGTGATCGTCGCCGAGTCGCCCGCCGGCACCAGCATCGGCGCGACCGCCAATTGCACCTCGGGGGCGACCCCGACTTCCTCGGCCACGGCGCACGCCGCAACCACTGCAACCATCAGGAGCGCGACGCGCATCCATCCCTCCGCTCGGTGTCGGGCAGGCGGGAGTGCCTGCCGCACGATGAGACCGCGCGGACGACGCAGAGGTTCCCGGTCGCAGGGGTTGACGAATGCGCCCGGGATGACGACCGTGGTGCGCACAGCAGAAGAGGAATTCGTGGATCGGAGAATGTTTGTCGCGTCAACCAGTTGCGCGGTACTCGGCGCGGCTGGATTCCCCCTGATCCGGCAACGACGCACGCCGGGCGGACTGGTCACCGTGGACCTGGTGGCTGCGCCCAAGCGCATGGAATTCGCGAGCGGCAAGCCGTGCGACGCCCTCGCCTACAACAACAGCATCCCTGGCCCGGTGCTCGACGTGCGCGAGGGTGACCGCGTGGTGGTGCGCTTCCGGAGCGAGCTCGCCGAGGACACCACGGTGCACTGGCACGGGATGCACCTCCCGTTCGACGCCGACGGCTCGCCGTTCCATCCGGTCCCACCCGGCGGCCGCTACGAGTACGCCTTCACCGTGCCGCGCGGCTCGGCGGGGACGTACTGGTACCACCCGCATCCCCACCATCGCACCGGCTACCAGGTCGCCCACGGCCTGCACGGCGCGCTGGTCGTCCGCGCCGACGACGACCCGCTGGCGCACCTCCCCGAGCAGCTGCTGGTGCTGTGGGACAACCGCGTGGATGACGCCGGCTCGGTGCACATCCCGGAGCAGCGCTCGATCCCCGGCCGGATCGACTTCGAGAACGGCCGCGAGGGTCCGATGCACTTCGTCAACGGCGTGCTCGATCCGACGATCCGGGTCCGCGCGGGCGAGGTGCAGCGGTGGCGGATCGTCAATGCCTCGGCCGCCCGCTACTACCGGCTGGTGCTCGAGGGGCACACCCTGCTGCACGTGGGCAGCGACGGCGGGCTGTTCGAGGTGCCCGTGGAGGTGCCCGAGGTGCTGCTGGCGCCGTCGGAACGGGTGGAGGTGCTGGTGCGTGCCAACGCCGCGCCGGGCACCCGGGCGCGGCTCGTGTCGCTGCCCTACGATCGCTACATCCCGCAGACCCGGCCCGCGAACTGGACCGAGCCCTGTCCGCTGGCGACGCTCGCCTACACCGACGCGCCGCCGGTGGAGCCGCCCGCGATCCCGGCCCGGCTGCGCCCGGTCCCGGTGCTGCGCGAAGCCGATGCGACGGCCACGCGCGTGATGGCGCTGTCACAGGGGATGATCAACGGCCGGCGCATGGATCCCGCGCGGGTCGACGTGACGGCGCCGCTTGGCGCCACCGAGATCTGGCAGGTGGAGAACCTGGTCGGCATGGATCACCCGTTTCACCTGCACGGGTTCCAGTTCCAGGTG
The DNA here is from genome assembly GCA_937961295.1 of uncultured Gemmatimonadota bacterium. Classification (GTDB taxonomy): domain Bacteria; phylum Gemmatimonadota; class Gemmatimonadetes; order Gemmatimonadales; family GWC2-71-9; genus Palsa-1233. The sequence continues at coordinate 2,616 of CALGOK010000077.1, read as the reverse complement.
CTGGACCGCAACGGCGTGCCGGAGCCGTTCCGGTGCTGGAAGGACACGGTGAACGTGCCGAAGCACGAAGTGGCGCGGTTCATCGTGCGGTACGACAACCATCCGGGCAAGTGGATGTTCCACTGCCACATTCTTGACCACGAGGACCATGGCATGATGGGCGTGCTCGAGGTCCGCTGAAAGGAGCATGGCGATGCAGCGGTTGCGCGAGAACTGGATCGGGCTGCTGATGTGCGGCGCGCCGCTGGTCGCGGCGGGGTGCGTCAAGGCGGCGGACGCGGCGCCGAACGTTCCGCTCACGGCGGAGCAGCTGGCTGAGCGCGCGGACGTGGAGCGCGGGAGGCAGCTGGTCGTGACGCACGCGTGCGGCGATTGTCACGGCGGCGGTGGCAACCCGGCGTCCGAGCGGTGGATGGTGGGTTGGCTCGACTCGACCCAGACCTTCCAGATCGGCCCGTTCAAGACCTACCCGCGCAACCTCACGCCCGACAACGTCACGGGGTTGGGCCGATTCTCCGAGCGGCAGCTCTTCAACGCGCTGCGTTTCGGTCTGCGGCCGGGCGAGACGCCGGACGTGACCATCACCGGAATGACCCCGGGCGAGGGGAACTTCCCCGAGAACCCCAAGTACCTCGCTCCGCCGATGCCGTGGCCGGTGTGGCGCCACATGAGCGACCAGGAGCTCTGGGATATCGCCGCGTACCTCAAGCGGGCCGTGAAGCCCGTGTCCAACAAGGTCGAGGACAGCGAGGGACCGCCGGACTTCTGGGCCAGCGCCTACACGGTCGAGGCGATCGGGCCGTATCCGGCGGCACCATTCCCGACGGCGCGCGAGCGGCGGCCGGAGTAGTCGCGACACTGCGAAGCGCGAAGGGCGAGGGGCGGCATGATCCGCTCCTCGCCCTTCGCCTTGTCGCCGTGTCGCGCTGATGGGCCAGGGAGGAGTTGAACCTCCGACCTCACGCTTATCAGGCGTGCGCTCTAACCACCTGAGCTACTGGCCCGGCAGGGCCACAACCTAACGACGGGCCCCGGGCGGGACAACCGACCGGGCGGGCGCTAGAGCCGGATCGCCAGCCCGTCCTGGAGCGCGTTCCGGTAGGCCCGCCAGGCCGGGATCAGCCCCACCAGCAGCCCCGCCGCCACCACCCCCACGAGGTAGATCCACTCCAGCCGCCCCGGGGCCGTGATCGGGATGAAGATCCCGAAGTGCCGCTCGGCGGTCCCCTGCCCCAGCAGCAGCAGCAGGTAGGTCGCCGCCATCCCGGCGACCGCTCCCAGCACCGCCAGCACCCCCGACTCGAGCACCAGCAGCGCCGCCACCTTCCGGGGCCCGGCGCCGAGCGAGCGGAGGATCGCCATCTCGCGACGTCGTTCCTGCAGCGTGCTGTACAGCGCGACCAGCATCCCCAGCAACCCCACCAGCAGCACCGCGCCGGAGATGATCCGCACGCCATCCTCCGCAAACCCGATCGTGTGCCACAATTCGGTGAGCGCCACCGCCGGCAGGATCGCCGTCAGCGGCTCCGCCGTGTCGGTGTTGATCTCGCGCTGGAGCCGCAGCGACTCGAAGCGATTCTTCGTGCCCAGCAGGAACGCGGAAAGTGCGACGGGCGAAGGGCGCGGGGCGAGGGGCGGTGCGGGGTCGACCTCGCCCCTCGCCCCTCGCGCCTCGCTTGTCGCAGGCATCTCGGCGCCCGGCATTGCGAGCGGCGCTGCGCCCGGCATCGGCGGCACGCCGTCCTGCCACCCCTCGTGCATCGCGGCGATCCCCTCGAGCGTCACGTAGAGCGCGCGATCGATCGGGGTGAAGGTCGGCGCCAGGATCCCGGTGACCGTGAACGGATGCTCCTCGTGATCCATGATCCCGGTGCCGCGCAGGCCATGCGTCAACGCCAGCTCGTCGCCCACGGCGAGGTTGCGCCGCGCCGCCACCTCGTGGCCGAGCACCAGGTCGTGCTCCTGAGCCACGAATGCCCCCTCGCGCAGCGTCGGCCGGCCGTCGTTGCGGAACCGGTAGTGCTCCAGGAATGCATCGGTGGTGCCGATCACCCGGAATCCGTAATACGAGTCGCCGAGCGACAGCGGAATGGTCCACTCCACCGCCGGATGCGCAGCCCAGCGCTGGTAGGTGTCCCACGAGAAGGTGCCCGCGGGCGCGCCGAGGCCGAACACCGACGAGAGCAACAGCTGCTGGGTGCCGCCGCGCGCGCCGACGATCAGGTCGGTGCCGCGGATCGTCCCCGCGAACGACTCGCGGATCCCGCGACGCACGGTCTCGACGCCCACCAGGAGCGCCACCGACAGCGCGATCGACGCCACGGTGAGGATGGTGGTGAGCCGCCGGTTGGCGAGCGAGCGCAGCGCCAGGCGAACGGTGAGCATCACGCCGCTGCCGCCCGGTTGAGGTCGGGGAGCGACAGCCGGCGATCGAACCGCTGGCCGAGCGAGAGGTCATGACTCACGAACAGCAGCGTGGCGCCCGCCGCCTCGCACTCGGCGAAGAGCAGGTCGAGGAACGCATTGCGACGATCGGCGTCGAGCGACGACGTCGGCTCGTCGGCGATCACCAGCTCCGGGCGGCCGATCAGCGCGCGCGCCGCGGCGACCCGCTGC